>JBHEOS010000190.1:500-739 GCA_046260695.1 Gammaproteobacteria bacterium | reverse complement strand
CGATCCCGAAGGCAAACGGCTACCAGTCGCTGCACACCATCCTGTTCGGCCCGCACGGCATTCCGCTGGAGGTGCAGATTCGCACCCACGAAATGCACCAGTTCGCCGAGTCCGGCATCGCCGCCCACTGGCTCTACAAGACCCAGGGCGATCGTGGTTCGGTCACCCAGACCCGGGCGCGCGAGTGGTTGCGCGACCTACTGGAGATCCAGCAGAAGGCCGGCAACCCGCAGGAGTTC
>JBHEOS010000190.1:0-352 GCA_046260695.1 Gammaproteobacteria bacterium | reverse complement strand
ACGTCGGCAACACCTGCGTGGCCTGCAAGATCGAGCGTCGTTTCGCGCCATTGTCGACACCACTCGAGTCCGGCCAGACCGTCGAGGTGATCACCGCACCGGGCGCAGTGCCCAATCCCAGCTGGCTGTCGTTCGTGGTCACCGCCCGGGCGCGCGCCAATATCCGCGCCTACCTCAAGCACCTGCAGGATGCCGAGGCTATCCGACTCGGTCACCGCTTGCTGACGAAGGCGATGACGGCCGAGGGCTGCGATATCGATGAGCTCGACGAGGCTCGCATCGACAGGCTGCTGGGCGAGTATCACCAGGAGAGCTTCAACGACCTGCTGCGCGAGATCGGTCTGGGTAATCG
>JBHEOS010000019.1:6492-30856 GCA_046260695.1 Gammaproteobacteria bacterium | reverse complement strand
TGAAGAAGCAGTATCCCGGCCACGCCAAGCGGGTGATGTTCGGCGTATGGAGTTTCCTGCGCCAGTTCATGTATACCAAATTCGTGATCGTGACCGACGACGACATCAACGTGCGCGATTGGAAAGACGTGATCTGGGCCATGACCACACGCATGGACCCGGTGCGCGACACCACCCTCGTCGAGAACACGCCGATCGACTATCTGGATTTTGCCTCGCCGGTGTCGGGCCTCGGCGGCAAGATCGGTTTCGATGCGACCAACAAGTGGAAGGGCGAGACCACCCGCGAATGGGGCCGGCCGATCCGCATGCGCGACGACGTCAAGCAGCGCATTGATGCGCTCTGGAAGGATCTGGGGATCGACTGAAATACAAAGGGGCGCCGCGGCGCCCCGGCCTCAGGCCGGCGTCTCTTGCAGACACGCCGCCACGCCGGCCTCCAACGTCGGGTAACGCAACACTACCCCCAGATCCTGACGCAGGCGCCGGTTGTCCAGGCGCTTGGATTCTTCCATGAACGCGCGCATGCCGGGGCTCAGCGCGTCGATGTCCGCGCGGGCAACCAGCGGCGGGCGGGGCAGGCCGGTGGCGTCGGCGATGCGGTTGAAGTAGTCGGTCATATTCGAGGGCTGGCCGTCGCTGACGTTGTAGGCGGCGCCCGGGCTGCCGCGCGCCATCGCGGCACGGCCGGCGGCGATCAGGTCGTCGACGTGGATGCGGTTGGTGTACGGCGAATCCGCCTCGCGCAGCAGCGGCAGGCCCTGGCGCAGGCGCTCCAGCGGCAGTTTGCCGGGGCCGTAGATGCCGGGCACCCGCAGGATCACCACCGGCACGCCGGTCGCGGCGCGCCAGGCCTGCAGTGCCGCCTCGGCCGCGGCACGCCGGCGCGCGCGCGGCGTCGTGGGATTGAGCGGACACGACTCGTCGACCCAGGCGCCGGCGCAGTCACCGTATACACCGCTGGTGCTGATATAGACGATGCGCGCGGGCAGGCCGTCCGCCAATGCCGCGAGCACCCGTTCCAGTCGAGGATCATGCTCACCCTCGCCCGGTGGCGGCGCGAAATAATAGACCTCGGCGGCACCCGGCAGGGTTGGCAGCGCCTCAGCGCCATCCAGATCGGCCTGGATCGCGGTCACGCCGTCCTGGCGCAAGGCGGCGACGGAGGCGGCGCTGCGCACCAGCCCGGTCACCGCGCGCGCCTCGCTGCGCAGCGCCCGGGCCAGGCGCCGGCCGACATAGCCGCAGCCCACGATCAGCACCGGCGGCAGGCCAGTTGTCACAGACTTCATCGGTTTATCTCCCCAGGCAAATCAGCGACAATCGCCGGCCCACCCGCGGTCCCGGCAGCGCCAGTCCATGTCTTTTCAGGTCCAGCTCACACCCAGCGGTCGCCGCTTCACGGTCGAGCCCGGCGAGTCGGTGCTCGCGGCCGCGCTGCGCCAGGGTCTGGTGCTGCCCTATGGCTGCCGGGCCGGGTCCTGCGGCAGCTGCCTGGCGACCCTGGTGGCTGGGCGCATCGAGTACCAGGGCCCGCCGCCGCCCGCGCTGACCCCGGAGGATCTCCAGGCCGGCCGGGTCCTGCCGTGTCAGGCCCACCCGCAGACCGATCTGACCCTGGAGGTCCGCGAGGTCGCGGCCGCGCAGCTCGCGATCAAGAATCTGCCCGCCCGGGTGGAGACGATCACGCCGCTGACCCACGACACCCTGCGGCTGCGCCTGAAGCTGCCGGCCAGCGAGCGGCTGCAATTCCTGGCCGGGCAATATATCGAGGTCCTGCTCAAGGACGGCCGCCGGCGCGGCTTCTCGCTCGCCAATGCGCCGCACGACGATGCCTTGATCGAGTTGCACATCCGCCTGATCCCCGGCGGCGAGTTCACCGAATATGTGTTCCGGGAGATGCGGCCCAAGGCGCTGCTGCGCATCGAGGGGCCGCTGGGCACGTTTTTCCTGCGCGAGGACTCGCCGCGCCCGGTGATCCTGATGGGCGGCGGCACCGGTTTCGCGCCGCTCAAGGGCCTGCTGGAGCACGCGTTCCACGTCGGGCTCGACCGGCCGCTGCACCTGTTCTGGGGCGTGCGCGCGCGCCGCGACCTGTACCTGCAGGGCCTGATCGGGCAGTGGTGCGTGCGGCACCCGAACTTCCGCTACACGCCGGTGCTGTCCGAGCCCGTGCCCGAGGACGCCTGGTCGGGCGAGACCGGGCTGGTGATGAACGCGGTCACCCGCGCCTACCCGGATCTGCGCGGCCACGATATCTATATGAGCGGCCCGCCGGCGATGTGCACGGCCGCGCGGGCGCGCTTTCTGGCCCTCGGCCTGCCGGTCGAGCAGATGTTCTCGGACGCCTTCGAATTCGCGGCGGAAACCCGCGCCCAGACTCAGACCCAGTCCCGGCCCCGACCCCAACCAGACGCGCCGTGACCCGGACGCGCCGCCGGCCCGTCAACCGCTATACACCCAGGCGCGGCAGCTCTGCCTCATCCGGCAGGACCGCCGGCACCACCAGGGCGGTGCTGCCGGCCGCCAGCAGGGTGCCCTTGCGGTAATACTCGGTGGCGCGTTCGCCGTCGTGCAGTTGCTCGGCCAGGCCGCCGAGCAACTGGTAACCCTCCACCGTCGGCGTGATCGCGCTGCTCGCCGCCAAGTATTCACGCGCCTTGCCCCAGAGCCTTGCGCGCACCGCCAGCCGGCCGAGCGCCAGCAACAGGACCGGGTCACGCTCGTGCTCGCGCAGCCACTCCTCGGCCGTGGTCAGCGACGCGGCGTCGCCGGGCAGGCGCCCGTACAGATCCACCAGCCGTGCGTCCCAGGATTTTCTGATCGTCGCGCTCAGCAGGTCGGCGGCCACCCCGACATCGCCCACGGCCTGAAGCTGGGTGGTGTAGGCGAACACCAGATCGGGGTTGTGCGCCAGCCGACGCGGCACGCGGTTCCAGGCGTCGTACAGCGCCTCCCGGTCGCCGCCGCGTGCGGCCTGCGCCAGCAATTCGCCGTGCAGGCGGGCCTCCAGCTGATCGGCCGCCGTGGCCTCCAGCACCTTGCGCTTGCGCAGCTCCGGCAGCAGGTCGCGCAGGTGTTCCCAGTCGTGCAGGCGCTCGTAGAGGCGCATCAGCATCTTCAGGACATAGGCATGGCGTGGGGCGAGGGTGCGCAGGTGGGTCAGGGTGGCGAGCGCCTGCTCCATCTGGCGATGGGCGATCTGCAACTCGGCCTGGGTCAGGCCCACCGCGATGTCGGCCCCCGACATGCCCTGGTGCGCCAGGCGCAGGTAGTGATCGCGGCGCTCGTGCGCACCCTGGTGCTGGGCGGCGCGCGCCGCCGCCAGATAGTTCAGCAGCGGCGTTTCGCTGTCGCCGGCGTGCTTGAGCAGGCGCTTCTCGGCGCTGGACCAGTCGCCCTCGGACAGGGCGATCAGGCCGTGATTCAGCGCACTGCGCGCGCGCAGTGCGCGGCGCCGCTGGTCCCACTGGACCAGCCGCTGCGGGGCGTGGCGCAGCCCGGCCAGAAACCGCAGCAGCAGATACAGCAGCGCGAAGCCGGCCAGCAGGGCCAGCGCCAGCAGCGACACGGTGGTCTCCAGGGTCCAGGCACCGTAGCCGATCAGCACATAGCCCGGCTCGCGGGCCAGGACTAGGCCCAGGGCCACCGCGGCGACCAGGCTGACCAGCAGGAAGATCAGCAGCCTCACGGCGTCACCCCGTCAGCGGCCGGCGGGCCGCCGAGCTCGGCCAGCCGCGCCCGCTCGCGCAACAGGCGCAGCGATGCGCTGAGGTCCGGCAACGCCGGGCGCAGCTCCAGGCCGGCCAGGCGCGTAAGCTCCGCGCGCGCGGCGACGACGCGGGGCGCGTCCTCGGCAAAGTGCGCGCCCAGCCAGGCCGCGGCGGTGTTCAGGCTGGCGCGGTAGCTCGCGCTGTCGCCGAGCAGCGCCGCCAGCCGGGCCGTGCCGAGGTGCAGGCGCAGATTCTCGTGCAGAAAGAACTGCTGCTCGGGCGCCAACAGCGGGCCGACCGGGGCATCGTTGTAGCGGACCACCACCAGCCGTCGCAGCGCATCCCAGAGCTGGCGCGGCAGACGGGTCCAGTCATCCGCGGCGGGTGCCTCGACGACCTGCGCGTCCGGGCTGGTCAGCCCGGCGGGCACGGCGACGCGGGTTTCCCGCAACGGCAGCCCGGCGAGGTCGCCGGCCAGGCTGTCGAGGGTCAGCGCGATGCCGGCCAGATCGGGCAGGGCGACCGCGCGCAGGGCCGCCAGCTCCTGCGCGAGCTGTTCGCGCACCGGGGTCAGGCCGGGGTCGGCCAGGCTTTGCAGACGCTGGTCGGCGGCCTGCAGGGCGGCGATCGCCGTGGCGACATCCCGCTGCAGCTGCACCCGCTGACTGGCGACGATCATCAGATATTGCGCCTCGGCCAGCACCCAGTCGTGCTGGCTGCGACCGACCTGGGCGCGCAGCAGCGCCAGCGCATCCTCCAGGCCGGCCTGTGCGGCGACCAGCCGGGCCTGTTGCGCCTCAAGCTCGCGGCGGCTGCGCTCGCTCGCGGCGAGGTCGTCGTCGAGGCGGTCCTTGAAGCCCTGGAGCCGCTGATCGAGGGTCTGACTGCGGGCGTCGATCTGACCGAGCACCTGCTGCTGCCAGGCGCCCTGACGCTGCACCTCGTGCCAGACGAAATAACCGCCGACCGCGGTGCCCAGGGCAATCACCAGCGCAATCACCAGCGCGGCGATCGCCAACGGTTGGGCCAGCGGGCGCGGGGCCCGAGGTGCGACAACGGGCGCGCCCGATGGCACGACGGGTGGCACGACGGCTGTCGCGGCGGATGGCACCTCGGTGGGCGCCTCGGGTTTCTGTTGTTCTTCACTCATGATTCGACGTCCCCGCAGACTCGTTGATACGCACCCGCGCTCAGGCCTGGGCAAAATACTCGGACAGCGCCGCGACCATCGCCGCATCGCTTGCGTCGGCGGCGACCAGCACCCGACCGTCGAGGCCCCAGTCACGCGCCTGTTCACGGGTGCGGGCATTGCCGACCACCAGGGGCGTGGCGCGCAGCAGCGCCTGTCCGAGTGTACCAATGATCGCCAGCAGCTTCTCCAGACTCTCGGTGCTGGCGACCAGCACCGCATCGATCGCCCCGGCCTGCCACTGCGCCAGCAGCGGGGCCGGGTCGCTGGGCGCGCTCGCCCGCTGGTACACCTCTAGATAGTCCACCTGGGCGCCGCGCGCGCAGCGCCGCGCGCAGGTGTTCGCGGCCCCCGGCACCGCGCAGGATCAACACCCGGCGGCCGGCCATGCGCTGCAACGCCGGCAGCGCGAGCAGGGCCTCGCTGGTGAACGCCTGCGTCGGACAGTGAGTCACCCGCCGCCCGGCACGGGCCAGGGCCTGCGCCGTGGCCGCGCCGATCGCGGCGATCTCGACCCCCGCGGGCCAGGCCCGCGCTGCCAGGCAGTCCAGGGTGTAGCGCACCGCATTGGCACTGACGAAGATCGCCAGAGCGTAATCGGCCAGCCGCGCCAGGCCCGCCTGGACCGCCTGCGGGTCGGCGGCCGGCCGGATCTCCAGCACCGGGAAGCGCAGGGCGCGTCCACCGGCGGCGGCGATCAGCCCGCACAGGGCCTCGGCCTGGTGCGCTGGCCGGGTCACCAGCACACCGCGCCCGGCCAGCGGCCGGGTCTGGCCGCCGGGCGCGGGCTCACGGTCCGGCATAGAGTTCATCGAGGATCACGGCCGCACCGCGCCCGAGCAGGTCCTCGGCCAGCGCCTGACCGAGTTCCTCGGCGTCCTCGGGCCGGCCGCTGATCACGCCCTGGATCAGCTGGGTGCCATCCGGCCGCCCGACCAGGCCGCGCAGCACCACCACCCCGTGATCGATCTCGGCGTAACCGGCGATCGGCACCTGGCAGCCGCCGTTCAGGCGCTGGTTCAGCGCGCGTTCGGCACGCAGCCGCTGGCTGGTCAGGGCATCCGCCAGCGGCGCGATCAGGGTCTGGGTCGCGGCGTCATCGACCCGGCATTCGATACCGATGGCGCCCTGGCCGATCGCCGGCAGCAGGATCTCCGGGCCGAGCGCCTGACGGATCCGCCCGGCGAAGCCCAGGCGCTTGAGGCCGGCGCAGGCCAGGATGATCGCGTCGAAATCGCCGCGGTCGAGTTTGTCCAGGCGGGTGTTCACATTGCCGCGCAGGTCGTCGAAGCTCAGGTCGGGGCGCGCGGCGCGCAGCTGGCACTGGCGGCGCAGGCTGGAGGTGCCGACCCGCGCCCCCACCGGCAGGGCCTCGAAGTGCGCATAGTGGTTCGAGACGAAGGCATCGCGCGGGTCCTCGCGTGCCAGGATCACCGCCAGTTCCAGACCCTCGGGCAACGCCACCGGGACATCCTTCATGGAATGCACGGCAAGGTCCGCGCGGTCCTCCAACAGGGCCTGTTCGAGCTCTTTGACGAACAGCCCCTTGCCACCGACCTTGGCCAGCGGGCTGTCGAGGATCTGGTCGCCGCGGGTGGTCATGCCGACCAGTTCCACGACCAGGCCGGGGTGCCGCTGCTCCAGGGCCTGGCGGACATGCTCGGCCTGCCACAGGGCCAGGGCACTCTTGCGGGTGGCGATGCGTAACGCGGGTCGGGACATGCTGAAGACGCCGTGGTTTGACAGGCCGGCTTGGCGGCCACACAGTGATGAAGCAGGCGGATCATGACCGCCGCGGCGACCGGCGGCAAGCCGGCCGCCGGCGCAGGCCGCGAGGATACCCAGTGCGCGAAGCCGGTTGCAAGTTCAAGTATCTCAAGCTGTTGGTATTTGCCTTGGCGCTCGGGGGCGGGCCCGGACGGGCCGAGCTGCCGCGCGTGGCACCGGCCCAGGACCTGCACGCCGACGCGCGCCTGGCCGAGGCCCGCGGCCTGCCGATCCTGCTGGCCTTCACCCGCCACGACTGCCGCTATTGCACGCAGGTGGAGGCGGACTTCCTGGTGCCACTGCTGCTGAACGACTACGAGACGAACCGGGTGCTGATCCGCACGCTGCTGATCGACGCGGGCGGCGAGCTGCGGGACTTCGACGGTACGCGGGTGACCCCGGCGGCGCTGGCCGAGCGCTATGGGGTGCGCCTGGCGCCGACCCTGATCTTCGTCGATGCCCAGGGCCGCGAGCTGGCCGAGCGCCTGGTCGGGCTGACCACGCCGGACTTCTACGGCGGCTACCTTGAAGCTGCCATCGATGCCGCAACCGCGCAGTTGCAGGCGGCGCCCGACCGGGGGCCTTGAGCCCGACCCCGACCCCGACCCCGACTCAGGCCTTCAGCCGCGCACGCAGCGCCGCCTGATGCCGGCGACTGACCTCCAGGCGCTCGTCCAGCCCGGCCAGCGCGACCCGGCACTGGCCTTCGGCGTCCTTTTCCAGCCCGACGATGAACCCCACCGCGACCAGGGCGTTGCGGTGGATGCGCACGAACTCGGCGGCGAATTCGTCCTCCAGGGCCTTCAGCGGTTCCTCGATCAGATACTCCGCCTCGCCGGTGCGCAGCGTGACGTATTTGTTGTCGGCGCGGAAAAACCGGATGTCGGCCACCGGGATCAGTTGCAGATTGCCGCGCACCCGCACGCACAGGTGGCGGCGCGCGCCGGCGCCGTCCAGTTGCCCGGCCTGGGCGCGGGTCAGTCGGCGCGCACTGCCCAGCGCGGCGGCCAGCCGCTCGCTGCGGATCGGTTTCAGCAGGTAATCCACCGCGCGGGTCTCGAAGGCCTCCAGCGCGTGGTCGCCGAAGGCGGTGGTGAAGATCACCGCCGGCGGATCGGGCAGCCCGGCGAGGTGGCGCGCGGCCTCCAGGCCGTCCATGCCGGGCATGCGGATGTCCAGCAGCACCACGTCGGGGTGCAGCTCGGCGCAGCGCAGCAGGGCGCTGCGGCCGTCGCCGGCCTCGCCGCAGACCTCCCAGCCGGGCAGTTCGGCGAGCAGCCGACGCAGGCGGTCGCGGGCCAGGGCCTCGTCATCGACCAGCAGCACCTTCATGCCGGCGCCCCGGGATCGGACAGGGGGAACAACAGGCGCACCCGATACAGTCCGTCGCGCTGATCGCACTCCAGCCGGGCCTCGGGCCCGTAGGCCAGCCGCAGCCGCTCACGGATGTTGTCCAAGGCCATGTGGTTGCCCGCCTCGGCGCGCGGGGCCGGCGCGTCCGGCAGGGGGTTGCGCACCTCCAACCGCAACACGCCGCGGTTGTAGGTGCCGAGGATGTGTACCCGGCCGCCGTCGGGGCGCGGCTCGATGCCGTGATACACGGCGTTCTCCACCAGCGGTTGCAGGATCAGCGGCGGCACCGGCGCGGCCAGCGGCAGGTTCTTCAGCGTCCAGTCGACCTGCAGACGCGGGCCCAGGCGCTGGGCCTCGATGCGCAGGTAGCTGCGGGTGAACTCCAGCTCCTGACTCAGCGGCACCCGCTCGCCCATGTCGCGCAGGGTCGCGCGGAACAGCTCGGCGAGATCCTGCACCGTCTCCTCGGCCAGGCGCGGGTCCTGGGCGGTCAGCGCGGCCACGGTGTTCAGGCTGTTGAACAGGAAGTGCGGGCGGATCCGCGCCTGCAGGGCCTGCACCCGCGCCTGGGCCTCGGCCTCGATCTGCTCCGCCCACTGGTGGCGGACATAGAAATAGCGCAGCACCATGCCGCTGAGCACGGCGCCGATGGCCAGGTTGCGCAGCAGAAAATCGGCGCGGTCGGGCGCGCCGAGCAGCCGGATCGCAATCTCGCTGACCGCCGCGGTCACCAGCAACAGCGACAGATAACTCAGCCCGGCCGCGGCGGCCGGGCTCAGCCGCATCAGCCACGGCCGCAACCCGCACAGCACCGCCGCGCCGATCAGGGCCACCCACTGCACGAACAGCGATACCCGGCCAAGCTCGCCCCATTTGTCGCCGCCCCAGGGCGTGGCCAGCACCAGGATGAACACCACCAGTTCGGCCACCACCACCACCGAGAACACCATGCGTATGCCGCAGAAGCTGGGCAGGAAGAACGGCTCGTTCGGGGTGGGCGCCCGGGCGGGGCGGGGTTTGGTTGCGCGCATCGGCCTCAGTCTCGACGTTCCCCGGTCCGTGTACAAGCCGGGATTTGGGTATACTTGGCCGCCTCGCGCGGTCCACACACGGAAACCCTCAATGTCCAGCGACACCACCGGCGCCAAGCCCTGGGGCGGCCGCTTTACCGAGTCCACCGACGCCTTCGTCGAGGCCTTCACCGCCTCGGTCGGTTTCGACCAGCGCCTGTATCCCTACGACATCGCCGGCTCAATCGCCCACGCGCGGATGCTGGCCCGGGTCGGGGTACTGAGCGACGCCGAGTGCACGGCCATCGTCGAGGGTCTGAACGCGATCCGCGCCGAGATCGAGCGCGGCGCGTTCACCTGGTCGGTGGCCCTGGAGGACGTGCACATGAACATCGAGGCGCGCCTCACCGAGCGTATCGGCCCGGCCGGCAAGAAACTCCACACCGGGCGCTCGCGCAACGACCAGGTGGCCACCGATATCCGCCTGTACCTGCGCGACGCCATCGACGCCATCGCCGCCGAACTGCGCCGGCTGCAGACCGCCCTGCTGGATCTGGCCGAGCGCGAGGCCGACACCCTGATGCCCGGCTTCACCCACCTGCAGGTCGCCATGCCGGTGACCTTCGGCCACCACATGCTGGCCTGGTTCGAGAGCCTGGCGCGCGATCAGGAACGCCTGCGCGACGGCCGCACGCGGGTCAACGTGATGCCGCTGGGCGCCGCGGCCCTGGCCGGGACCACCTACCCGATCGACCGCGCCTACAGCGCCGAGCTGCTGGGCTTCGAGCGGCCGGCAGAGAACTCCCTGGACGCGGTCAGCGACCGCGACTTTGCGATCGAGTTCTGTGCCGCCGCGGCGCTGCTGATGACCCACCTGTCGCGCTTTTCCGAGGAACTGATCCTGTGGACCTCGGCGCAGTTCGGCTTCATCGAGCTGCCCGACCGGTTCTGCACCGGCTCGTCGATCATGCCGCAGAAAAAGAACCCCGACGTGCCCGAACTGGTGCGCGGCAAGACCGGGCGCGTGACCGGCCACCTGGTCGCGCTGCTGACCCTGATGAAGGGTCAGCCGCTGGCCTACAACAAGGACAATCAGGAAGACAAGGAACCGTTGTTCGACACCGTCGACACCCTCATGGGCTGCCTGCGGGTGTTCGCCGACATGATGCCGGCCGTGCAGGTGAAACGGGACCGCCTGCGCGAGGCGGCGCTGGCCGGCTTCTCGACCGCGACCGATCTGGCCGACTACCTGGTGCGCAAGGGCGTGGCGTTCCGCGACGCCCATGAGATCGTCGGCCAGGCGGTACGCCGCGGGATCGAGCTCGGCCGGGATCTGGCGCAACTGCCGCTGGAGGAACTGCAACGCTTCTCCAAGGCGATCGACGCGGACGTGTTCGCGGTGCTGACCCTGGAGGGCTCGGTCGCCGCGCGCGACCACCTCGGCGGCACCGCGCCGGCCCAGGTGCGCGCGGCCATCGCGCGGGCCCGGCAGCGGTTGGCGACTGAGGCCTAAGCACGCTGAATAAGTCCGTTCATGGTTCGACAGGCTCACCACGAACGGACCAATCGCCTTCACTATCATGTATCTCCCGTTCGCCCTGAGCTTGTCGAAGGGCTCACCACGAACGGACTGATTCAGAGCTTCCCTAACTGGCCGCGACACGGTCCTCGCCGTCCGCGCCCGAGCTCCCCAGCTTGAACGGTGTGATCGCCTTGGCCGGGCGTCCGATGTAATAGCCCTGCACATAATCCACACCCAGGCGCCGCAGCACCTCCAGCGAGCCCGCGTTCTCCACGAACTCGGCGATGGTGCGGATGCCCATCCCGCGGGCCACGTCCACCAGCGCCTTGACGAACAGCTGGTCGTCGCGGCTCTGGGCGATGTCGCGGATAAAGCTGCCGTCGATCTTCAGGGTGTCCACGCGCAGGTTCTTCAGGTACGAAAACGAGGAGAAGCCCACGCCGAAATCGTCCAGCGAGATCCGGCAGCCAAGCTGACGGATGCGGGTGATGAATTCCGCGGCCTTGGCCATCTGCTCGCAGGCCGCGGTTTCGGTGACCTCGAAGGTCACCCGCCGGGGGTCGATGCCGGTCTCGCGCAGCTCCGTGTCGATCAGCTCGAACACCCCTTCGTCGCCCAGTGACATGCCGGACAGGTTGATCGAGATGCCGACCGTGCCCAGCTCCGGGGGGAGCGTGACCAGGTAGCGCAGGGCCTTGCTGAGGATCACCCGGTCGACCTGGCCGATCAGGCCGAACTGTTCGGCGGTGGGGATGAAATTGCCGGGCATCAGCTGGCCGCCGGCTCCGTCGCGCATGCGCACCAGGGTCTCGAAGTGGTGCACGGCGCCGTCCACCAGCGCGGCGATCGGCTGGAAGGCCAGCTCGAACAGGTCGTTGTCCAGGGCCTCGACGATGCGCGAACGCCAGGCCAGCTGGGTGCCCATGCGTTCGCGCGACATATCGCCCTCGACGAAGAACTTGACCCGATTACGCCCGGCGTCCTTGGCCAAATACATCGCGGTATCGGCCTTGGCCAGCAGCTCCACGCCGTCGCCGCCCCGCGCGGGGAAGAGCACCAGGCCGATGCTCGCCGAGACGTTCAGGGCACGGCCCTGGTAGACCGGCCGGCACTCGCCGATGGCCTCCAGCACCGCCGCGGCCTTTTCCCGGCCCTGCCGTTCGTCCATGTCCGGGAAGGCCATCGCGAACTCGTCGCCGCTGACCCGCGCGACCAGATCCTCGTTACGCGACAGGCGCCGCAGCACCCCGGCGATCTGCACGATCAGCTCGTCGCCGACCGTATGACCGGCGGTGTCGTTGATCATCTTCAGGTGGTCCAGATCGATCAGCATCAGCACCCCGCCGCGGCTGCGCGACTGGGCGTGGCGGATCTCGTGCGCCAGGTCGATCAGGAACCGGCGGCGGTTGGACAGGCCGGTGAGCTGGTCCTGATTGGCCAGCAGCACCAGGCGTTCCTCGTCCTGCTTGGCCTTGGAGATATCCCGCGCGGTGCCGCGGTAACCCTGGGCGCCGGCCGCGTCGTCGATCGGCAGGCCGTTCAGGCGCAGGTGGCGGCGCGCGCCGTCGGGTCGGGTGACGCTGCATTCGAGCTCCTTGAAGGGGTAGCTCGGGCCGATGTCGCAGCGCAGGTGGCCCATAACCTCCGCGAGCTGGTCGCGCGGGAAGACCTGCGCCAGGGTGCGTCCGACGAAGTCCTCCGGGCTCATCTCCAGGGTCTCGGTCACCCCCGACGAGACGTAGACGAAACGGCCCTGCGAGTCGGTCTCCCACAGCCAGTCGGAGGAACTCTCGGCGAAGTCGTGAAAGCGCTTGCGGCCGAGTTCCTGTTCGGCCCGCGAGGCGCTCAGATCGGCCAGCATGCTGTTGAAGGAGGTGGCCAGCTCACCGAGCTCATCGCTGCGGTGGATCCGGACTTGATAGGTCAGTTCACCGGCGGCGATATGCCGGGTCGCCTCGGCCAGGGCCATGATCGGCCGGGTCAGGGTCACGCGGCTGACGCCGATGCCGGCGCCCAGGGCGACCAGCAGGATGACCGTGGAGATCACCGCGCCGGTCTTGCCCAGCCGCCAGTACGGCGCCCAGTAGCTGTCGCTGGAATGCGCCAGCAGGACGTGGGCGACCGTGCCGGCCGTGCCGCCGCCGCGCACCGGGTAGATATGGCCGATGTAGGTCGCGTCGCCGACGCCGAACTGCAACGGGCTGAGGTCACCCCCGACATAACTCAGCCGCGTCAGGTCCACCTCGGCCGGCAGACTGCTGCCCAGCAGGACATTACCCGAGAACAGCGCCACCTCGGCCCGCACCAGCTGCTTGTAGTCGTCGACGGCCGCCTGGCCGATCTCTTCGCCGATGACCAGTACGCCGATGGCCCCGCCGAGCGGGCTCTGGATCGGGATCGCGGTCAGGCGCAGAAAGGTATCGAACACCAGGGCGTTGCCGTAGGCCAGCGGGGCGCCGGCGCTCACCTGGTCCAGCAACTGCCGCAGGGGCTCCGAGCCCAGCACCTGGGGGGTGGTGAAGTGCGGCTTGCGGCCCTCGGCGACCGCCGAGCCGGTGCCGCTGCCCAGATATACCGCCAGCAGGTCGATGCCGGGGCGCGGGTAGAGGTCTTCGAGCATGCCGCGCACCGTGGCCGTGTCCGCGGTCAACGCGGCCGCCAGCAGGCTGGGCTCCCGACTCAGGCCGCGGGCCGCGGTGAGCATGCGGTCGAAGGCGTGTTTCTGCGCCTCGACGAACACCCGCTGGGCGCGGGCCAAGTCGCGCCCGATCTCGGCCTGCACATGGTTGCGGATCAGCAGATAGCCCGACAGCGACACACTGCACAGCACCAGGGCGACCAGGGTGATGATGAACAGGGCGTTCTTCTGTCCGATATTCATCGCTTCAAATCCCCGGCTCGGCGGGAAACAGCTCGTCCACTGTCACCGCGCGCGGCGGATTCAGACCCGGGCCGAACCCTTTGACGGCCAGTTCAATGTCCAACGGCGGCGGGGCGGTCATCGCCGTCACCTCCAGGAACCGGGTCTCGGCGCCGGGGGCAGCCACCCGCAGGCGCCACTTGCCGGGGGCCAAATCGCGGAACTCGAAGCTATCGCCGGCGCGCAGCATGCGTACCAGCGGGGTATCCAGCACATCGATGCGCGCATAGCTCTTGGCATGGATCCGGCAGAACCAGTGCAGGTCACCCACCTCGCTCAGGGTCTGGCCGATCGCCGAGTCCGGGCCGGCCCGATCGAGTCGCAGCACCGTCTCCTGCCGAGCCTGGGAAAACAGTTCGTGGTAGCTGCCGTCACGGTTGCGGAAGTGCACCCGGTCGCCGCGCTTGACCGCCAAATACAGCGGCTCGATGCGGTTGCCGGAGACCGTCATCTCATGTTCCCGGGGGGCGCCGAAGACGATGTCCTGGCCCTCGGCCGGGTACAGGGCGACGCTGACCGGGAACGCCACCAGGCCCTCGCCGTGCGCACCGGACAGGCCGGCCTGCTGCACGCTGACCCGGCCACGGAACTCGGCCGCGGCGGTCGTCAGGCTCGCCAGGGCCAGGGCCAGGGCCAGGCCGGTCTTGAGTCGCTGAGTTTTCGGCATATCCTTGGCGCAGCATTCACGGGCCCGCGGGTGCGGGCGAGCCGCAGCCCCGATATGGGCAGCGGTACCTTCACCGTAGATAGCGGCCGCCGTCCGTGAGGTTTGAACGTCAGCCAGCCCCCACCCGACTCAGGAACCGCCGACATGCCCCCACCCGACAGCCTCGAACAGCTGCGCCAACGGCTGGCCGGATTCGCCGCCGCCCGCGACTGGGACCCGTTTCACTCGCCGAAGAACCTGTCCATGGCATTGATCGCCGAGGCCGCCGAGCTGGTGGAGCATTTCCAATGGCTCAGCGAGGCCGCCAGCCAGGCGCTCCCGCCCGCCAAGCACGCGGCCGTGCGCCTGGAGCTGGCCGACATCCTGATCTACCTGATCCGCCTGGGCGACAAGCTGAACGTGGATCTGGTCGCGGCGGCCAACGACAAGATCGCGCTCAACGAAACCCGCTACCCGGCCGAGCGGGTCCGCGGCGATGCCCGCCGGGCGGACGAATACCCCGACGACGCCGCGCCCTGACCTGGGCGCTTCATGAACAGTCGTAGCGAGGCCTGCCGGTTGACAAGAGCGGCCTCTGGCCGCGAACCGGTCTCTCCCGGACCGTTCGCTCTAAAATTTAAGTCCGTTCGTGGTGAGCCTGTCGAACCACGAACGGACGAATCGCCTTCACTATGCACTGCATTTCCCGTTCGCCCTTCGACAAGCTCAGGGCGAACGGGATACTTAATTCAGGCTCCCTAAGCCCCCGCCCGACGCCGCTTTAAAGTCCCTCCCCGCCGGGTCGCTATAGCGTGATCGGGGGCGTGCAGCGTGGACGCCCGGCAGTGCGGCGCAGAGCCCCGGCCCTTCAACCCGAGACCTAAGGAAAAGCCGATGCAGGACACCCTCGCACTGGAACAGGCGCTGACCCTGATCGACAACGGGCCCGATCCGCTGCTGCTGCTCGACGCCGAGGACCGCGTGGTGGCGACCAACGCCGCCCTGCGCGCGCTGCTCGGCGCTGAGGCCGACGGGCTGATTGGCCGCCGCGCCGCGGAGTTGGCCGGCAGCCGCCTGGAACCGCTGTTCGTCACCCGCGGGAGCTTTGCCTTCCAGGATGCCGGGCAACGCCCGGGCTATTTTTTCGCCCACGACCTGCGCCTGCCGCCCGGCGCACGGGCGGTGCGCGCGCGGCTGTTGCGCGACATCACCGAGCGCGAACACCTGCACGCCGAGAACGAACGGCTGCAGGCGGAATTGCAGGCGCAGGCCCTGTACGACCCGCTGACCGGACTGCTGAACCCGCGGGGCCTGATGGTCGCGCTGGAACCCCAGGTCTCGCGCAGCCGCCGCTACAACAGCCCGCTGGCGGTGGTGGTGATGGATGTCTACGCCACCCAGGACGGTCTGCTGACCCGCGTCAGCCAGATCCTGAAAGACCAGCTGCGCTGGGCCGACGTGATCGGCCACAGCGAGGACCATGAATTCATCCTGATCCTGCCCGAGACCCGCCGCCACGACGCGCTGAGCCTGACCGACAAGCTCAACGAGCGCCTGACCCGCGAATTCCCGGGCAGCGCCAGCGTCTGGGCGGCCTACGGCGTGGTCGAATGGCAGAAGACCGACGATGCCGGCTCGCTGCTCAGCCGCGCCCGCGCCGCGCTGGCCCAGGCCCGCGCCGCCCGCGACGGGCGCAGCGCGTTTCTGCTCTGAGGCCGTGCCGCACCCGGCCCAGCAACCGATCACACCGCCCGGCGGGGCCGACCCGGCCATCGACGGCATCGACCTGCGCGCGGTCAAACGCCGCTTCATGGCGCTCAACAACGACCGGCTCAAGCGCGTCTATCTGAGCCTGCGCGACCGGCAGAAGATCTTTTTCGAACTGCTGCCGCTGCTGTTCCACATCAATCACCCGCTGCTGCCCGGCTACCTGAGCAACAAGACCCCGGCCGGGATCGCCGACTACAGCCCGTCCAACCGCAGCATCGAGGCCGGACGCCGGCTGTCCAAGAGCTTCACCTATCAGCGCCGCGCCCAGCGGCACTTCGATATCCACGCGCTGTTCCTGATGGGCTCCAGCGGGACCATCGCCTACTCCGACAGCAGCGATTTCGACCTCTGGGTGTGCATCCGCCCGGACCTGGGTCAGGAGGACCGCCAGGCGCTGGCGCGCAAGGCCGAGGCCATCGAGGCCTGGGCCACCACGCTCGGTCTGGAGGTGCACTTCTTTCTGATGAATGACGAGGCCTTTCGGCGCGGCGAGAGCGCCGCGCTGTCGCACGAGAACAGCGGCAGCGCCCAGCATCACCTGCTGCTCGACGAGTTCTACCGCACCGGTCTGCTGATCGCCGGTCGCTACCCGATCTGGTGGCTGGTGCCGCCGCAGGCCGAGACGCACTACGACAGCTACGTCCAGGCACTCAAGCACAAACGCTTCGTCGGACCCCACGAGACCGTGGACTTCGGCGGCCTCTCCGCCATGCCGGCCAACGAATTCTTCGGCGCGGCCCTGTGGCAGCTCTACAAGGCGGTGTCTTCGCCGTACAAATCGGCCCTCAAGATCCTGCTGATGGAGGCCTACGCCGCCGAATACCCGCACACCGAACTGCTCAGCCAGCGCTATAAGTCCGCGGTCTGGGCGGGCGAGGCCAGCCTCGACGCGCTCGACCCGTATGTGCAGATGTGCACCCGGGTCGAGGAATATCTGCTCGAACGCGCCGAGCACGCCCGCCTGGAGATTGCGCGCCGCTGTTTTTATTTCAAGGTCAACGAGCGCATGGGGCGGCCCGACCGCGCCGGCAACCTGACCTGGCGGCGCGAAGTCATGCGCGGCCTGGTCGGCACCTGGGGCTGGACGGATGCACACCTGCTGATGCTCGATTCCCGCCCGGGCTGGAAGATTCACCGGGTGCTGGAGGAACGCCAGGCCCTGGTCGAGACCCTGACCCAGAGTTACCGCGCGCTGTCCGACTTCGCCCGCCACCAGGACGGCGGCCACGCCATCGATCCGGCCGAACTGAACCTGCTCGGGCGGCGCCTGTACGCGGCCTTCGAACGCAAGGCCGGCAAGGTCGACTTCGTGAATCCGGGCATCTCCACGGACCTGGTCGAGGAGCGGTTGTCGCTGCACCAGCTGCGCGGAACCGAGGACGGCTGGGCGCTCTACCGCGGCGACGTCCGCGCGCTCGACAGCCCCGGCGAGCGGCCCCTCAAGCGCACCCACAGCCTGATCGAGATGCTCGCCTGGTGCCACTTCAACCGGCTGTTGCACCCGTTCGCCAGCATGGTCAGCCTGCACCCCGACGAATGCGAGGTCAGCAACTGGGAGCTGCACTCGATCATCGACTGCCTCCAGCAGCTGTTTCCGGACGGCGCGCTCCAGGAGGCCGAGATCGCCGACCTGGGGCAACCTGCACGGGTGCGCCAGGCCGCCCTGTTCATCAACATCGGCGTCGATCCGATGGCCAGCCTGACCCGCGACGGTATGCACCTGGTCAGCAGCCGCACCGATGCGCTGAGCTACGGCGGGCGCTGGGAGAACCTGGCACTGCGCTTTGAAATGATCGCGGTGACCAGCTGGCAGGAGGTACTGACCTTCCACTACGCGGGCGAGACCGCCCTGCTGGATGCACTCTGCGATTACCTCGCCTGGGCGCCGCTGTCCGCGGCACAGGCGCCAGCGGACATCACCGGTTTCAGTTTTTCCTCGACCCGCGGCGCGCCGATCGCGCACCGCGTCGAGGCCGTGTTCCACGACGTGATCGACTGGTATTACCAGGGCAAGGGCGGCGCCGGCGGGCGCTACATCCTGCAGGTGGGACACCAGTATTTCGTACTGCAACCGGAAAACGACGCGCCCCGCTACCAGCGGTTCAGCGGCCTGCCGGCCCTGCTCAAGCACCTCGGCGCGCCGCAGGAACAGTTCAGCGCCCTGCACTGTGACGCGCAGATGCTGACGGACACGCCGTTGCCGCTGATCTTCGGCGCCAACCGCGCCGGCAGCGTGCAGCTGTTTTATCAAGTCAGCGGCGACCAGGCGCAGGTCTATGTGCTCGACGAAATGGGCTCGCTGTTTCATCAACAGGTCGCCTTCCACGACAACCTGACCCTGTTGACCCAGTTCCAGCGCTTTCTGGAGAAGGTGCAGTATCGCCGCGACTTCCTGGCCCGCGAGGCCAACACGCCGCAAGACGGCGGCGAGATCGCCTATTACCAGATCGTCTCGCGGCCGGGCTCGAAGCCCCGCTTGGAACTTCAGAACATCAACCCGTTCCGGCAGTCGAACAGTTATTTCAGCGTGCAGGTGATCGGCAACGTGCTTGAAGAGAACCGCAGCGTGCTGACCATGTACTGCAACGAGCAGGAGTTCTCGACCCTGGAGTTCGGCGACCGCCTGTTCGAGGAGGTCGCGCGCTACGTGCTCAGCCGGCGCGCGGGCGGCCAGACCTACCCGATCTATATCACCGACATCGATCTGGCCCGCGGCCTGCTGGGGGTGGATGCCGCGCAGGGCCTGCAGACGGTGCACTTCCTGAACTACAAGAAACGCATCGAGGCGCGGCTCAATCAGGCGCTCGAAGGGCTCTAGCCCGGACCACTCACCCCAGCCGCGGCCAGCGGCGCTCGAACCAGGCGCGGATGTCCACCACCTCCTCGGCGCACAGGCTGTGCGGCATGCGGTAGGCATGGAATTCCACGTTGCAGCCGCCTTCGAGCAGGCGCGCGTACGAGGCCTCGGCAAACGGCAACGGGATCACCGGATCCTCGCGCCCGTGCGCCATGAACACCGGCGTGGCGCGTCCGGGCAGGGCCGGCTCGGTCAGCGCCTCCGGCAGGGGCAGGTAGGTGGACAGGGCCAGGATGCCGCCCAGCCGCTGCCGGTGGCTCAGCCCGGCCTGGAGCACGATGGCCCCGCCCTGCGAGAAACCCGCCAGCACGATCCGCTCCGGGCTCAGCCCGCGCGCGCCTTCGGCGGCGATCAGGTCATTGACCGCGGCCACCGAGGCCTGGATGCCTGCCACATCGGTCTCCCGGTACGGGTCCGGCCAGCGGAGGTCGTACCAGGCGCGCATCACATAACCGCCATTGAGGGTGACCGGCTGGAACGGCGCGTGCGGCAGGATAAACCGCACCCCGCGTTCGCGCAGGCCGAGCTCCGGCACCAGCGATTCGAAATCGTGGCCATCGGCACCCAGGCCGTGCAGCCAGATCACGCACGCCGTGACCGCGCCGGGCGGTTCGAGGATCAGGCTTTCCAGGTGCGGCTCGGACATCCGCGCATCCTACCGACGCCCGGCGTGACCCGCCAGTCAGCGCGGGCGCGCTTTCCCCGCGCCGCGCTTTGCGCTAATGTCGCGCGCAGTTTCAACCGGCAGATCCTCCATGCACCGCCTCCGACCGCTGCTGCTCATCGCCCTGCTCACCGTCGGCCTGCTCGCCAGCACCGGGTGCGGCCAGAAGGGCGACCTGTACCTGCCCGACCGCGCCGATAGCGCGCACTGAACCTGATGGACCACTTCGCGTATCGCGACGGCCAGTTGTTTGCCGAGGACGTGGCGCTGGCCGATATCGCCGCGCGCCACGGCACCCCGACCTATGTGTACTCGCGCGCCACACTGGAACGGCATTGGCGGGCCTTCGACCGCGCGCTCGGCGCCCGTCCGCACCTGATCTGTTACGCGGTCAAGGCCAACGCGAATCTCGGCCTGCTGAACCTGCTCGCGCGGCTGGGTTCGGGCTTCGACATCGTCTCGGGCGGCGAGCTGGAGCGGGTGCTGAAGGCCGGCGGCGCACCGGGCAAGATCGTGTTCTCCGGGGTGGGCAAGACCGCCGCCGAGATGGCCCGCGCCCTGGCGATCGGCATCCGCTGCTTCAACGTCGAGTCCGAACCGGAACTGGAACGCCTGAACCAGGTCGCCGGCGAACTGGGCCGGCGCGCGCCGGTGTCGCTGCGCGTGAACCCCGATGTCGACGCCGGCACCCACCCGTACATCGCCACCGGCCTGAAGGAAAACAAATTCGGCATCGACATCGCCATCGCTGAAGAGGTCTATGCGCGCGCCGCCGCGCTGCCCAACCTGGAGATAATCGGCGTGGACTGCCACATCGGCTCGCAGCTGACCCAGGTCACGCCCTTCGTCGACGCGCTGGCGCGCGTGCTGGCCCTGACCGACCGCCTCGCCGCGCGCGGCATCGTCGTGAAGCACCTGGATCTGGGCGGTGGCCTGGGCATCCGCTACCGCGATGAACAGCCGCCCGAGCCGCATGAATACCTGGCACCGATCCTCGCCGCGCTCGGCGGGCGCGAGGTCGAGATCCTGCTCGAACCCGGCCGCGCCATCGTCGGCAACGCCGGCGTGCTGCTGACCCGCGTCGAATACCTGAAGCACACCGACCACAAGGACTTCGCGATCGTCGATGCGGCCATGAACGATCTGCTGCGCCCGGCGCTGTACGGCGCCTGGCAGGCGATCATCCCGGTGCGCCCGCGGACCGACATACCGCCGCGCGTCTACGACCTGGTCGGCCCGGTCTGCGAGACCGGCGACTTCCTCGGCAAGGACCGTGAACTTGCGCTCGAACCCGGCGATCTGCTCGCGGTGCGCTCGGCCGGCGCCTACGGTTTTTCCATGAGCTCCAACTACAACGCCCGCCCGCGCGCCGCCGAGATCCTGGTCGACAGCGACCACGCGCATGTCGTGCGTGCGCGCGAGACGCTGGAAGACCTATGGCGCGGGGAGCGGGTGCTGCCCTAGACCTATCAGGCGCCGGTCGGATTTGGGCGATCGTTGCGAGCACGGTGAAAGAGCGGCGCAATAGTTCAGCCCCAAATCCGACCGGCGCCTCGCTTTATAAATCACTTGATACGCACCAGAAGCACTCTCGCCGCCGGCGGATCCGATGTCTGAATTCCACAACCCACCCCCCGACCGCCTGCGCGAACTCCTGCACGAGATCCGCACCATCGCGGTCGTCGGCCTGTCGCCGCGGCCGGGCCGGCCGAGCTATCAGGTCGCCCAGGCCCTGCAGGGGTTCGGCTATCAGGTCATTCCGGTGCGGCCGGCGGTAGACAGCGTGCTCGACGAGCCGGCGTATCCGGATCTGTATGCGCTCCCCGGGCCCGTCGATCTGGTGAACGTGTTCCGTAATCCGCGCGAGCTCGCGCCCATCGTCGATGCCTGCATCGCACTGAAGCTGCCGCGGCTGTGGCTGCAGGATGGCGTGGTCAACACCGCCGAGGCGCTGCGCGCACAGGCCGCGGGCATCGAGGTGATCATGGACCGCTGCATCTACCGCGACTGTCTGGCGTTCCGAACGGTCTGAAATCTTTCTTACCGCCGCTTTGCCGCGCGGCGGCTTTCGGGCAGACTGCGCGGCATGCTTCTCGCCTTCACCAAGATGCACGGCCTGGGTAACGACTTCGTGGTGATCGACGGCGTGCGCCAGCGCATCGCGCTGACGCCCGACCAGGTGCGCCTGCTGGCCGACCGTCACCGGGGGGTCGGCTGCGATCAGGTGCTGCTGGTGGAGCCGCCGCAGGGCCCGGATGCGGACTTCCGTTACCGCATCTTCAACGCCGACGGCGGCGAGGTCGGGCAATGCGGCAACGGCGCGCGCTGCTTTGCGCGCTTCGTGTTCGAGACCGGGCTGACCCGCAAAACGCGGATTCCGGTCGAGACCGCCGCCGGGCGCCTGGAGCTGGTGCTGCGCGACGACGGCCAGGTCACGGTGAATATGGGCGTGCCGCGGCTTGTGCCGGCCGAGATCCCGTTCGATGCGCCGGCGCCGGCGCCGCAGTACGCGCTCGAGGTCGACGGCCAGACGGTCGAGATCGGCGCGGTGTCGCTGGGTAATCCGCACGCGGTGCTGGTGGTCGATAATGTGGACGCCGCGCCGGTCGCCACGCTCGGGCCACGCATCGAGGCGCATCCGCGCTTTCCCCAGCGGGTGAACGTCGGCTTCATGCAGGTCCTCGCGCGCGACCACATCCGCCTGCGCGTGTACGAGCGCGGTGCCGGCGAGACCCAGGCCTGCGGCAGCGGCGCCGCCGCGGCCGCGGTGATCGGGCAGCTTCAGGAGCGGCTGGGGTCGGCGGTGCGGGTCAGCCTGCCGGGCGGAGATCTTATGCTAAGCTGGGCCGGCGCCGGACAGCCGCTGTTCATGACGGGGCCGGCGACGCGCGTCTTCGAGGGCCAGATCACACTATGAGCACACAATCGCTGGACGCCAGTACCCCATCCGCCGCGCCATCCGCCGCGCAGGTCGAACACTATCTGCGCGAGCACCCCGAGTTCTTCAACGAGCACCTGCCCTTGATCGCCAGCCTGCGCATCCCGCATGCGGCCGGCCCCGCGGTGTCGTTGATCGAGCGCCAGGTGGCGGTGCTGCGCGACCAGAACCAGCAGTACAAGCGCAAGCTGATGGAGCTGGTGCAGGTCGGCCGCGACAACGACGCCCTGCACAGCAACCTGCACCTGCTGACCCTGGCGCTGATACGCGCCCACGACCTGGCCGAGGTGGTCGAGCGCGTGCACGGCCACCTGCGTGACGATTTCAAGGCCGATGCGGTGGCGCTGCGGCTGACCCGGCTGCCGGCGGACTTCGCCACCGAGACCTGCACGCTGCCGCTGGAATCCGGCGACCCGGAACTGGCCTCGTTCGCGGCGTTCTTCCGGGCGGTGCGCCCGGTGTGCGGCGAGCTTAAACCGGAGCAACTGGCGTTCCTGTATGGCGATCAGGCCGAGGCGATCGCCTCCACCGCGCTGATCCCGCTCGGCGTCGAGGCCGAACTCGGCATGCTGGCCATCGGCAGCCACGATGAACAGCGCTTTCACCCGGCCATGGACACCCTGTTCCTGCGCTGTCTGGGCGAGCTGCTGGTCTGCGTGCTGACCCCGCACCTGGCGCCGACGGCCTGAGCCGCGCGCCGCGTGCCGGCGCCGACCACCACCCCGCCGTGAACCCCGCCGCCCACGAAGACCTCGACCGCTACCTCGACCACCTACGCCAACAACGCCGGCTGTCGCCGCACACGCTCTCGGCCTACGCGCGCGACCTGCGGGGCCTGGTGGCGTTCTGCGTGCGCCAGGGGCTGGCCGACTGGGCGGCGCTCGACGCCCACGCGGTGCGCGCCTACGCCGCCGCCTGTCACCGCGAGGGCCTGGGCGGCAAAAGCATCCAGCGCCGGCTGTCGGCCGTGCGCGGCCTGTTCGACTATCTGTTGCGCGAGCAGCGGGTCGGCCACAACCCGGGGCGGGGTGTCCGCGCGCCCAAGGCCCCGCGCAAGCTGCCCTCCGTGTTGGACGTGGATCAGATGGCGCGCCTGCTCGACCTGCCGGCGGATGACCCACTGGCGGTGCGCGATCTGGCGCTGCTGGAACTGCTGTATTCCGCCGGGCTGCGCCTGGCGGAACTGACCGGCCTGGACCTGCCCGACCTGGACCTGGCCGCGGGGCTGGTCACCGTCACCGGCAAGGGCCGCAAGACCCGGCTGGTGCCGGTCGGGCGGCAGGCCCAGGCGGCGCTGCGGCGCTGGCTCGCGGTGCGCCCGGGCCTGTTGCCGGCCGGGGATACTGAGCCGGCCTTGTTCCTGGCCCGCAGCGGTCGGCGCCTGGCGCCGCGCAGCGTGCAGCAGCGCCTGGCGCGCTGGGCGCGTCACCAGGGTCTGGAGGGACGGGTGCACCCGCACCAACTGCGGCATGCCTGCGCCAGCCACCTGTTGGAATCCAGTGGCGATCTGCGCGCCGTGCAGGAACTGCTCGGACACGCCGACATCAAGACGACGCAGATTTATACGCACCTCGATTTCCAACATCTCGCGCAGGTCTACGACGCCGCGCATCCGCGCGCGAAACGCCGGTGACGCCAACTGAAATCCGCTACAACAAAGTCGATCGCACGCTCGCGGTCACTTTCGACGACGGCACGCGCTACCTTCTGACCGCCGAATACCTGCGAGTTAACTCCCCGTCGGCCGAAGTCCGCGGCCACGGCGGCCCGATGAAGCCCGTGACCGGAAAAGAGAACGTGGGGATCAGCGCCATCGAACCAATCGGTAACTACGCGGTTCGCCTCGTGTTCGACGACGGCCACGATTCCGGCTTGTATTCCTGGGCGGTCCTCGCAGCGCTCGGCCGCGACCAGTAGCGGCTGCGGTAAACTGGCGCGATGGAAAGTACCGATTTCGGGTTCGAACGGGTCCCGCGCGAGGACAAAGCGCGCCGCGTGCGTGCGGTGTTCGATTC
>JBHEOS010000019.1:0-6482 GCA_046260695.1 Gammaproteobacteria bacterium | reverse complement strand
ATCTGGATTTTCAGCACCTTGCCGAGGTCTACGACCGCGCCCACCCGCGCGCCCGGCGCCGCAAATAGGCCGCGGCGGCGGCCGGTGTCCCACGGACTTTGATCACGGCTACCCCTGGAATTTCCTGGAATTTCCGACTGCGGCGGCGCTTCGCGATGGTGTAGAATCGGCCGCCTGTTGGCAGCATGTGAGGCGGTTTCCGGTGGAACAGTTCGACGGCACGACGATCCTCTCGGTGCGCCGCGGCGACTCGGTGGTCATCGGTGGCGATGGCCAGGTCACGCTCGGCAACACCGTGCTCAAGGGCAATGCGCGCAAGGTGCGCCGGCTGTTCCAGGACCAGATCCTGGCCGGCTTCGCTGGCGGCACCGCCGACGCCTTCACCCTGTTCGAGCGCTTCGAGGCCAAGCTGGAAAAGCACCGCGGCAACCTGACCCGCGCCGCCGTGGAGCTGGCCAAGGACTGGCGCACCGACCGCATGCTGCGCCGGCTGGAGGCCCTGCTGGCGGTGGCCGACAAGAACACCTCGCTGATCATCACCGGCAACGGCGACGTGGTCGAACCCGAACACGGCATCATCGCCATCGGCTCCGGTGGCCCGTTCGCCCAGGCCGCGGCGCGCGCGCTGCTGGAGAACACCGAGCTGTCGGCCCGCGAGATCGTCGAGCGCAGCCTGAACATCGCCGCCGACATCTGCATCTATACCAACCACAATCTGTCGATCGAAGAACTGAGCCCGTAGTCCATGACCGAAATGACCCCCCGCGAGATCGTCCAGGAGCTGGACAAGCACATCATCGGCCAGGCCGCGGCCAAGCGCGCCGTGGCCATCGCGCTGCGCAACCGCTGGCGGCGCATGCAGGTCGACGGCGAGCTGCGCAACGAGATCACCCCCAAGAACATCCTGATGATCGGCCCGACCGGCGTGGGCAAGACCGAGATCGCGCGGCGCCTGGCCAAGCTCGCCAATGCGCCGTTCATCAAGGTCGAGGCGACCAAGTTCACCGAGGTCGGCTATGTCGGCCGCGACGTGGAATCCATCATCCGCGACCTGGTCGACGTCGCCATCAAGCTGACCCGCGAGCAGGCGGTGGCCAAGGTGCGCCACCGCGCCGAGGACGCCGCCGAGGAGCGGGTGCTGGATGCGCTGCTGCCGCGCCCGCACCCGACCGGCTTCGCCGAGACCGAGGCCGGCGCCGCCGAGGGCTCCGAGACCCGGCAGAAATTCCGCAAGCTGCTGCGCGAGGGCCGGCTCGACGAGCGCGAGATCGAGGTCGAGGTCTCGGCCACGCCGATCGGCGTGGAGATCATGGCCCCGCCCGGCATGGAGGAGATGACCAACCAGCTGCAGGGCCTGTTCCAGAACCTCGGCGGGGCGCGCAGCAAGCGCCGCAAGCTGCAGGTGCGCGAGGCCCTGAAGCTGCTGATCGACGAGGAGGCCGCCAAGCTGGTCAACGAGGAGGACCTCAAGCTGGGCGCGCTCCAGACAGTGGAGCAGAACGGCATCGTGTTCATCGACGAGATCGACAAGGTCACCCAGCGTTCCGAGACCGGCGGGCCGGGCGTGTCGCGCGAGGGCGTACAGCGCGACCTGCTGCCGCTGGTCGAGGGCAGCACGGTGTCGACCAAGCACGGCATGGTCAAGACCGACCACATCCTGTTCATCGCCTCGGGCGCGTTCCACCTGTCCAAGCCCTCGGACCTGATCCCCGAACTCCAGGGCCGGCTGCCGATCCGCGTCGAACTCGACGCGCTCGGCGTCGAGGATTTCGTGCGCATCCTGACCGAACCCGACGCCAGCCTGACCGAACAATACAGCGCGCTGCTGGCCACCGAGGGGGTGCATCTGGCATTCACGTCGGAGGGTGTGGCGCGGATCGCCGCGGTGGCCTTCGAGGTCAACGAACGCACCGAGAACATCGGCGCGCGGCGCCTGCACACGGTGATGGAACGTCTGCTGGAAAACATCTCCTTCAGCGCCGCCGACCAGTCCGGCCAAAGCCTGAGCATCGACGCCGCCTATGTCGATCAACAGCTCGCCGATCTGGCCGGCGACGAAGACCTGAGCCGGTATATCCTTTAAGCACGAGGTAACACGTCATGAGTATCCAACCGACCGAGATCAATCTGCACACCAAGTCCCGCATCCTGGAGATCGCCTTCGAGGACGGGTCGCGCTTCCACCTGCCGGCCGAATACCTGCGCGTGCACTCGCCCTCGGCCGAGGTTCAGGGGCACGGCCCCGGCCAGGGTGTGCTCCAGCTCGGCAAGGAAGACGTGAACATCGAAAGCCTCGTGCAGGTCGGCCATTACGCCCTGCAATTGTTCTTCGACGACAACCACAACACCGGCATCTATTCCTGGGAAACCTTGTATGATCTGGGCCAACATCAGGCGCAGTACTGGCAGGACTACCTGGACAAGCTGGCCGAGGCCGGCCACCCGCGCCGCGAACCGGCGATGAATTGAGGGGCGCTTGAATCAAGTCGCCCGTTCGTGGTGAGCCCTTCGACGTGTGCTCAGGACAGGCCTGTCGAACCACGAACCGACGAATCGCCTTCAGTATCACGGCATTTCCCGTTTGCCCTTCGACAAGCTCAGGGCGAACGGGAGACTGATTCAGAACTTCTGAGGCCAATGACGGCGCGCAGGTGACGAGATGACCGACAAGACCACCCACTTCGGATTCGAGCAGGTCGGCTGGGACGAAAAGGTGCGCCGGGTCGGCGCGGTGTTCGATTCGGTCGCCGGCCGCTACGACGTGATGAACGACGTGATGTCGTTCGGCATCCACCGGCTGTGGAAACGCTTCGCGCTGGAACTCTCCGGGGTGCGCGCCGGCCAGCGGGTACTCGATCTCGCCGGCGGTACCGGTGATCTCGCCGCGCGGCTGGCGCACCTGGTCGGTCCGCAGGGCGAGGTGGTGCTGGCCGACATCAATGCCGCGATGCTCGAACACGGCCGCGCCCGGCTGCTGGACCAGGGCTTGGCCGGGAACCTACGCTTCGTGCAGGCCGACGCCGAAGACCTGCCGTTTCCGGACAACAGCTTCGACTGCATCACCATCGCCTTCGGCCTGCGCAACGTGACCGACAAGGACGCCGCGCTGGCGGACATGTACCGCGTGCTCAAGCCGGGCGGCCGGCTGCTGGTGCTGGAATTCTCCAAGCCGGTGTGGCCCGGGCTGGCCTCGCTCTACGACCTGTACTCCTTCAAGTGCCTGCCGCTGATGGGCCGGTTGATCGCCAAGGACGCCGCCAGCTATCAGTATCTGGCCGAGTCGATCCGCATGCACCCGGACCAGGAACACCTGCGCGCGATGCTGGAGGCCGCCGGCTTCGAGGATGCCGACTATCACAACCTCAGCGGCGGCATCGTCGCCGTGCACCGCGGTTTCAAATATTGAGCGCAGCGCCCCACACGCCCTACATCGGACCCGGCCGGCGGCTCGCCGCGCTGCTGGTAGACCTGCTGCTGGCCGGTTTCCTGCTGAGCGTGATCGCCTGGCTACTGCGGCTGCACTACCCGGACTCCGACGCGCTGACCGCCCAGGCGCGCCAGACCCTCGCGCTGCTGGCCGCGCCCGTCACCCTGCTGGCGTGGTGGCTGTTCCAGGGCACCCCGGGCAAACTGCTGCTCGGCTGCCACATCGTCGATGCCCGCGACGGCGGCCGACCGCGCGCCTGGCAGGTGCTGGTGCGGCTGCTCGGTTACGCCGTCGCCGTCGCACCCGCGGGCCTCGGACTGCTGTGGATGTTCCGGGACCGGCGCCGTCAGGGCTGGCACGACAAGCTCGCGCGCACCCTGGTGGTGGCCGACGACGAGGCCGCCAAGAGCCTGCGGCAACTGAGCGCCGAGCTGCGATGAGCACGCTCGACACCGCCCTCGCCGGCCTGCTGGAGACCGCCTGCAACGGCGCGCTGGCGCTGGACCCCGAGGTCCGCGCGCGGCTCGGGACGCTGGCCGGCAAGGTCATCGCGGTCGAACTGCTGGGCCTCGGCGTGGTGCTGTATTGCTTCCCCTCGGCGCAGGGCGTGCAGATCCTCTCCCACTATGAAGGCACCCCGGACACCGTGCTGCGCGGTGCGCCGCTGTCGCTGCTGCGCCTGGGCCTCAGCGCGCAACCCGCCGACCAGTTGTTCGAGGGCGGCGTGGAGCTGCGCGGCGACACCGCCACCGGCCAGGCGTTCCAGGCGATCCTGCGCGCGCTGAATCTCGACGGCGAGGAACTGCTGGCCCGGGTGACCGGCGATACGCTCGCGCACCAGGCCGGTCGTCTGGCCCGCGCGCTCGGCAGCCAGGCGCGCCACGCAGGGCACACCCTGGAGCTCGACCTCGGGGAATACCTGCGCGAGGAGGCCGGGCTGCTCGTGGACCCGCACGCGGTCGGGGCCTGGCTCGACGCGGTCGATGCGCTGCGCGAGGACGCCGACCGGCTGGAGGCGCGGCTCCAGCGGCTGGAGGCGGCGCTGGCGGCACACCCGGACCCGGCATGATGATCCGACCCAGCCAGTTGTGGCGCGTGCTGAACATCAACATTGTCCTGCTGCGCAACGGGCTCGACGAGATCGTGTTCGCCACCCACCTGTTCCGGCCGCTGCGCTTCCTGTATTACCTCGCGCCGTGGAACTGGCTGCGCCGCGAGACCCGCCCGCGCGGGCTGCGCATCCGCAGCGCCCTGGAACAACTCGGGCCGATCTTCATCAAGTTCGGCCAGATACTGTCCACCCGCCGCGACCTGCTGCCCGATGACATCGCCGATGAACTCGCGCGCCTGCAGGACCGGGTCCCGCCGTTTCCCGGCGCGGAGGCGCGCGCGCTGATCGAGAAGGCCTACGGCCAGCCCATCGACAGCATCTTCGCCGCCTTCGAAACGCAGCCGCTGGCCTCGGCCTCGATTGCCCAGGTGCATGCCGCGCGCCTGCACGACGGCACCGAGGTGGTGGTCAAGGTGGTGCGGCCGAACATCCTGAAGATGATCCGCCGCGACCTGTCGCTGCTGTATTACATCGCCGGTCTCGCCGAGCGCTATTGGCGCGAGGGCCGACGGCTGCGCCCGACCGAGGTGATCCGCGAATTCGAGACCACCCTGCTCGACGAGCTGGACCTGCTGCGCGAGGCCGCCAACGCCTCGCAACTGCGGCGCAACTTTGCCGGATCGAAGGAGCTTTACATCCCCGAGGTGTACTGGCCGCAATGCCGCCGCGAGGTGATGGTGATGGAGCGCATCAGCGGCACGCCGATCAGCAACGTCGCCAGCCTGCGCGCCCAGGGCATCGACCTCAAGCAGATCTCCGAACGCGGCGTGGAGATCTTCTTCACTCAGGTATTCCGCCACAACTTCTTCCACGCCGACATGCACCCGGGCAACCTCTTCGTCGCCCCGGACGGCCAGTATCTGGCGGTGGACTTCGGCATCATGGGCACGCTGAGCCCGCAGGACCAACGCTATCTGGCGGAAAACTTCCTGGCCTTTTTCCACCGCGACTACCACCGCGTCGCCGAGCTGCATGTGGAATCCGGCTGGGTGCCGGCCGACACCCGCGTCGACGAATTCGAGTCGGCCATCCGCACCGTCTGCGAACCGATCTTCGAACGCCCGCTGAGTGACATCTCCTTCGGTAACCTGCTGCTGCGGCTGTTCCAGACCGCACGCCGCTTCAACATGGAGGTGCAGCCGCAGCTGGTGCTGTTGCAGAAGACCCTGCTGAACATCGAAGGTCTGGGTCGCCAACTGTATCCCGAACTGGACCTGTGGCAGACCGCCAAGCCGTTCCTGGAGCGCTGGATGAGCGAACAGGTCGGCGCGCGCGCCTTCGTGCGCAGCCTGCGCACCCACGTGCCGCAGTGGAGCGAGAAGCTGCCGGAGATCCCCCTGCTCCTGCATCAGGCGCTCGACCAGGCCGCCAATGGCCGCCTGCGCGTCGAATGGCATTCGGATGATCTGCGGCAACTGCGCCGCGAACTGCGCGCCGCCAACCGCCGCCGCATCGCCGCCACGCTCGGCGCTGGCGCCGCGATCGCCGCCGCGGTCATCTACGGGCTTGATGGTTACGCCCCGGCGATGCTCGGCGGCGCGCCACTGCTGACTTGGCTGTTCGGCGCGGCGGCGGCGGTGTTCGTGGCGATGGCGTTGAGTGGGGACGCGTAAGCTTGGTCACTTGGATGCAGACGCTGGCAGCAGAATAAGTCGCTTCGAGAAATACCCGGATCAAACGGCTGGCCTGTTAAGGACGCATCATAGTTACAACCCAGCAGCGGATACGAGCATATTATGGATATAGGTATGCTGATCCTCTTCTTGGAACAGGATGTGCTGCGCCTCCATTGCACCTTTGTCTATAGTCGCGCAGGTATTCGCTGGTCTTGATGTAGTACTGGTCCTTGTTGGTCCAGTGCAGCTTCACCTCTTCGCCTTCATAAGGGATGGCATAGACGCCGGGCTTGTAGACGCGCTTGGCGAGGAAGTCGCCCTCGGAGTA
>JBHEOS010000189.1:471-742 GCA_046260695.1 Gammaproteobacteria bacterium | reverse complement strand
CGCGACGGGTGGGGCTGAATCGAAGTTGAGTCGGACCCGCGCAGCGGTGTTCAGAGGTCCCCTGAGTCGCCCGAGCTGAAACCACGCATCGCACGCCAGCGAAGGTGGTCGGGGTGAGAGGATTCGAACCTCCGGCCCCTGCCTCCCGAAGGCAGTGCTCTACCAAGCTGAGCTACACCCCGAGCGTTAGCCGGCAAGTATAGTGCCTTTGGTCTTCAGGGGCAACAGGTTGACGCTCATCTCTTCCAAAGCAGGTTCCGGCACCGAAAAA
>JBHEOS010000189.1:0-335 GCA_046260695.1 Gammaproteobacteria bacterium | reverse complement strand
CCGTCATTGGGCGTCGGGTTACGTTAAAATTACATTAGTTTTGTAACCGGCCTGTAATTCGCAACCTATAGCCTTGCTTTCGCTATCGCAGACGGAATGGTCGTGAACCGGTCGAGAGAGATCACGGCCAGCCCGCCTCGCAGATATACATCACTCGTTCTTGTCATTCGTTCTTGGGAGTAGTCCAAATGAAAACTGTACAAACGCTCCGCTTCCGGCGGCTTGCGCAACTGCTGGTGCTCGCGGCACTGGCTTGCGGGTTCAGCGGGCAAAGCCTTCTGGCGCAGCAAACTTCGGCCAGCCTTCGTGGCCAGGTGACGTCCACCGACGGCAGC
>JBHEOS010000188.1:509-742 GCA_046260695.1 Gammaproteobacteria bacterium | reverse complement strand
AGACACGCACGCTGATCGCGCGGTTCCTGCATCTTGTCCTGCCGCGCGATCAGGGCGGGCTCGGGGCGGATCCCTCGAGCATCATGATGGTGACCTTCACCAACAAGGCGGCGCGCGAGATGCGCGAACGGATCGCGCCCGTTCTCGATGACATCCGTGAGGCCAATCCGCAGATCCGTGGTGGAGATCCGTGGATCGGGACCTTTCACGGCCTCTCGCTGCGGATCCTGAGG
>JBHEOS010000188.1:0-249 GCA_046260695.1 Gammaproteobacteria bacterium | reverse complement strand
GCCCGGATGATCACGCCGGACATTCTGGCGCGGCGCGAGCGCGAAGTCGAGGAGCACAGGGAGAACAGAAAAGAACTTCATCCGATGCTGCGGCCGTGGGTCCGGGTTCTCGACCAGATCGACACGCCCGGTTTCACGAAGATCTACAAATCGTACCAGAGATCCCTTTCGGAACAGAATGCCGTGGATTTTTCGGACCTGATGAACCACACGACCCAGCTTTTCAGGGAAAACCCGTCAATCCGCGAC
>JBHEOS010000187.1:445-749 GCA_046260695.1 Gammaproteobacteria bacterium | reverse complement strand
CCCATTCACCGGGCACAAAGCCGTGGAAACCGGCGCCGACCGCGATGCCGATCACGACCCACTTCCAGATCCGCCCGACGATTTCCTTGACCTCGGCAATCGCGAAGCGGTTGCGCCCCCGCCAACTGTTGTCGACCGGCCCGGGCTGGCTTTCGCCCATCTGGATCTTCCAGACGTAGTCCTCCACCCAGCGCTCGGGACGGAAGGCCTGCATGACCACCCCGCCGACCCAGGCGACGACGACACCGGCGAGTACATACATCAACGCCAGTTCCCAGCCGAGAATACCGGCCAGGAGTACGAC
>JBHEOS010000187.1:0-285 GCA_046260695.1 Gammaproteobacteria bacterium | reverse complement strand
GCGCTCTCCTCGCTCAGGCCAAGCCACTGGTAGACCAGCAGCGAGGCGAACCAATCAAACATCGTGAATCTCCGGAGAAATTTGCAGAAGAATCGGCCGCACGACCGTGAGTCACGCCACCGCAACGGCTGTACCCGTCGAGCAGGGTCGGCCCTCGCCATGAGTGATTCGGCAAGGTCAATCGACCCGGCGACCGTTGCTACATTACCCGAATCATATATGCGAAACTCCACATGTCAAATCCACTCCAGGCCATCGGGCGACCGTGAGTCCGCAGAGCAAGGC
>JBHEOS010000186.1:500-751 GCA_046260695.1 Gammaproteobacteria bacterium | reverse complement strand
GCACCATCTATGACAACCTGCGCAAAGCAATCCTTTTTATTCTGCCGACCAACGGTGCTGAAGGGCTGGTCATCCTGACCGCGATCATTCTGGGCATTGCTCTGCCCCTGACCCCGGTGCAGATCCTCTGGGTCAATATGGTGACTGCTGTCACCCTGGCGTTAGCCCTGGCCTTCGAACCGGCCGAACCGGGAGTTATGGAACGTCCACCGCGCCGACCCGGAGCCTCAATCCTGGGGGGTATTTTTGTC
>JBHEOS010000186.1:0-248 GCA_046260695.1 Gammaproteobacteria bacterium | reverse complement strand
GCGCCACCATCGCGATCTTTCTTTACGAGAAGAGCCTCGGGCTCTCTCTCGATCTGGCGCGCACCCTGGCCGTCAATACCCTGGTCTGTGGTCAGGCGTTTTACCTGTTCAACAGCCGCTACCTTAAGCGTACCAGCCTTAAAATCAGCCGACTTATTGCCAATCCGGCGGCCTGGATAGCCGTTGGGGTATTGGCTTGCTTTCAACTGTTATTCGTCTACGCTCCCTTTATGCAGTTGTGGTTCGGC
>JBHEOS010000185.1:488-751 GCA_046260695.1 Gammaproteobacteria bacterium | reverse complement strand
GAGGCCGGCCGCGAGTTGGCGGAATGGCTGGCCGATGGCCGCCACGGCGACATGATCTGGATGGTGGAACGCGCCGCCCAGCGCGCCAGCCCGCGTGGCCTGTGGCCCGAGGCGAATTCGATCATCGCTTTGGCCATGAGCTACGCGCCGGCGGTCGATCCGCTGGCGCTGGCCGACGCCAGGGACCGCGGCCGCATTTCCGCTTATGCCCAGGGCGGCGACTATCACAAGACGGTCAAGCAGGCCCTGAAGGCGCTGGGCCG
>JBHEOS010000185.1:0-335 GCA_046260695.1 Gammaproteobacteria bacterium | reverse complement strand
ATCATCTACACCAGCCTGGAGCTCGTGCCCGACGCACCGGCCGAGCCTGGCTTGCACTGCGGCACATGCAGCCAGTGCATCGAGGCCTGCCCGACCGGCGCCATCACCGGGCCGCACCGGATCGATGCTCGTAAATGCATTTCTTACCTGACCATCGAGCATCACGGCCCGATCCCGCACGACTATCGCGAAGCCATCGGCAACCGCATCTACGGCTGCGACGACTGCCTGGCGGTTTGCCCGTGGAACCGGTTCGCCGAAAGCGCCGCGGCCAACCGCGCCTTTCTGCCGCGCGATGAACTGGCGGCCCCGCGCCTTGCCGACCTGCTGGCGCT
>JBHEOS010000184.1:515-755 GCA_046260695.1 Gammaproteobacteria bacterium | reverse complement strand
GTCTTGCCCTGGTTGCGCACGAGGTCCCAGGTGGAGGTGGTCGCCTCGGCCTCGACCATCATGATGGCGACGTCATCGGCGCCTGCGCCGTCCGAAACAACTCGCCCGGCGACGATCATGTCGAAGGTCGAGCGCTCGTTGTCGGAGTAGTTCGGGAACGCGACCCACTGGCCGTCGATGAGCGAGATCCGCACGGCACCGATCGCGCCGGAGAACGGCAGACCCGAGATGAGGGTCGAG
>JBHEOS010000184.1:0-257 GCA_046260695.1 Gammaproteobacteria bacterium | reverse complement strand
ACGGTGATGACGATCTGGACCTCGTTGCGCAGGCCCTTGCCGAAGGACGGGCGCAGCGGGCGGTCGGTGAGACGGCAGGTGAGGATGGCCTCGGTGCTCGGCCGGCCCTCGCGGCGGAAGAAGCTGCCGGGGATCTTGCCCGCGGCATACATCCGCTCTTCGACGTCGACGGTGAGGGGGAAGAAGTCGAGGTGCTCACGGGGCGATCCACTTGCGGTGGTCGTCGAGAGGAGCATGGTGTCGTCGTCGAGGTAGGC
>JBHEOS010000183.1:499-774 GCA_046260695.1 Gammaproteobacteria bacterium | reverse complement strand
GAATACCTGATCGTCTACAACGCCGGGCTGGACACCATTCTGGCGGATATCAAACAGGATCTGGCCGAGTTCGGCGTGCATTACGACTACTGGTATTCGGAAAAATCACTGGCCGATCGCGGCCTGATCACCACGGCCGTCGAACAGCTGCAGGCGGCGGGCTACATCTACACCGAGAAAGGCGCGCTCTGGTTCAAGTCCACCCACTTCGGTGATGAAAAAGATCGCGTGGTGATTCGTGACAACGGCCAGCCCACCTATTTCGCCTCCGACAT
>JBHEOS010000183.1:0-354 GCA_046260695.1 Gammaproteobacteria bacterium | reverse complement strand
CCGGCTCCTTCGTCACCCTGCGCGAGCTGCGTGAAGAGGTCGGCAACGATGCCGCACGTTTTTTCTACGTTATGCGTCGTTGCGAACAGCACATGGATTTCGATCTGGATCTGGCCAAGTCGCAGAGCAACGAAAATCCGGTTTACTATATTCAGTATGCCCACGCCCGCGTGTGCAGCGTGCTGAATCAGCTCAAGGAAAAAAACCTGAGCCACGATGTCGATCAGGGCCACGCCAATCTGGCACAGCTGACCGAGTCGCACGAAACCGAGCTGATCACCAAACTCGGCATCTACCCGGACCTGCTCGAAAAAGCCGCGCTCAATGCCGAGCCGCATACGCTGGTGCATTACC
>JBHEOS010000182.1:474-785 GCA_046260695.1 Gammaproteobacteria bacterium | reverse complement strand
GTATCCGGTACCTCGATCAGGTGCAGCACGCTGGCGGGCGGGATCATCCCCGGGCTTCCGGCGGCGGCGTGCGCCGCACCGAGCTGAAGGGTGGCGAGGGCCTTCAGTGCGCTGCCAACGTCCAGAGGGCAGGTGTCCGACACCTCGGGCAACGGGTCATCGAAAAGATCGGCGTAGGGATCGTCGCCATCGCCGCGTGCGGACGTGTCGCGGCTCAGCCAGGCGATGGCCTCTTCGAGGCCGGGAAGGTGGTCGTTGGTCCGGGTGTCGGACATGAGAAATCCTCTCAGGGTATGGCATGGCAGGCTCGG
>JBHEOS010000182.1:0-433 GCA_046260695.1 Gammaproteobacteria bacterium | reverse complement strand
CGCAACGACATGGGACGGGCGCCACTCGGCAGTGAACCTGATCACGCTCTCGGGCAGTACCACCAGTGCCAGAAGGTCGAAATCAGCCCGCTGGTAGGGCTTGGTGCCGACCGGGCCGCGCTGGTAACCCTTCCGGATTTCGAAATGATAGCCGGGCCCCGAAGGCACATTCCGGGTCTTGATCTGCACGCGCAGGAACCGGTCCGGCAGCCAGACAACCCGGTCGAAATGCTCGTGTTCGTCAGCGGGCACAACCCGCTCGCCGAGACGCATCATCAGGCTGTCGAACAGAAGTTCACCCGACGTGCCGAGTTGCTTGCCGTAGCGACTGAGCGTCGGGCCATCCAGGTCGGGATAGCGGGCAAGTGCGGCCCGGGCGGTGCGGGCCTCGACCGGGCGGTCAGGCGGGTGAAAGCCCGGCAAGGGCAATTGC
>JBHEOS010000181.1:499-799 GCA_046260695.1 Gammaproteobacteria bacterium | reverse complement strand
CGTCGGTGCGGTTGACGACGAAAATCGGCTTGCCGCGCCATTCCGGCAGTGGGCCGAGCATTTCGCCACGGCCGAGCTTGCCGATGTCGACCCGGGTCGGAGCGCCGAGCGCACGGGCCTTAGCGCTGGGCTGCCATGAGGCCAGGAAGGGTACTGCTGCACCCACGACACCGAGACCGCCGACCACCGAGGTGGCGCCGATCAGGAATCGGCGGCGGGCAAGGTTCACTTCGCCTTCGCTCACGAAGCACACTCCCTCATCGAGATGGTGTTGTGAAGGCCGGGAAGCGGAATGGCGCA
>JBHEOS010000181.1:0-229 GCA_046260695.1 Gammaproteobacteria bacterium | reverse complement strand
CTTCCGACAGCGGCCGGAAACAGCCGATCAGCGCTTCGAGTACTGCGGCCGCTTGCGCGCCTTGCGCAGGCCCACCTTCTTGCGCTCGACCTCGCGCGCATCACGGGTCACGAACCCCGCGCGGCGCAGCGTCTGCCGCAGCGTCTCGTCGTAGTCCATGAGCGCGCGGGTGATGCCGTGGCGAATCGCGCCGGCCTGCCCGGACGGGCCGCCACCGCGGACCGTCACC
>JBHEOS010000180.1:544-800 GCA_046260695.1 Gammaproteobacteria bacterium | reverse complement strand
GTCGTGCTCCTTGCCCAGCTTGAGTTCCGGAATCTCCACGCCCTTGGGCAGCTTGACCTCGGACAGGTGCACCATCTCGCCGAGCTTCAGGTCGGCCAGGTCGACCTCGATGAACTCCGGCAGGTCCTTGGGCAGGCAACTGACTTCAACTTCGTTGAGCTCGTGGGTGACCACGACGTCGGAAGCCTTGCCGGCCGGCGAGGTGTCCTCGTTGATGAAGTGCAGCGGCACCGCGACCTTGATCGGCTGGTTGGCG
>JBHEOS010000180.1:0-301 GCA_046260695.1 Gammaproteobacteria bacterium | reverse complement strand
CGACCAGGTGAGTGGTGTTCGGGACCGGAGACCCGGAAGAGCAGATACGGTCCGCAAAGGACGCGAAGTACGCAAAAAGGAGCGAAGGATTGAATGGAAAGATCTTTGCCTGTTTTGCGTATTTTGCGCCTTTCGCGGACGGCTCCTGTTCGTCCTGGCTCGCTGGTCCCGAGAATCAATCCACGTACAACGAACTCACCGACTCGCCGAAGGCGATCCGGCGGATCGTCTCGGCCAGCAGCTCGGCGACGCTGAGCTGGCGGATGCGGCCGGAGGCGCGCGCGGCATCGGTCAGCGGGAT
>JBHEOS010000018.1:0-31655 GCA_046260695.1 Gammaproteobacteria bacterium | reverse complement strand
GCCCGGGAGTAATCGGGCTTCTGGGTGCCGAGCATGATGCCGGGCATCTCCCGGAACTGCCGCCGCACCTCGTTGACGATGTCGCCGGCGGCGCGGCCGACCGCCTCCATGGCCATGGAGGCGAACAGATAGGGGATCATGCCGCCGATGAACAGACCGATGATGACCCGGTGGTCCGAGAGCTCGAAGGACACGCTCTTGCCGGCCGCCTCCAGTCCGTGGGTGTAGTCGGCGAACAGCACCAGCGCGGCCAGACCTGCGGAACCGATCGCATAGCCCTTGGTCACCGCCTTGGTGGTGTTGCCGACCGCGTCCAGCGGGTCGGTGATGTTGCGGATCTTCTCGTCCAGGCCGGCCATCTCGGCGATGCCGCCGGCGTTGTCGGTGATCGGGCCGTAGGCGTCCAGGGCCACGATGATGCCGGTCATCGACAGCATCGAGGTCGCCGCGATGGCGATGCCGTACAGCCCGGCCAGTTCATGCGCCCCCCAGATCGAGGCGCAGACCGCCAGCACCGGCGCGGCGGTGGACTTCATCGATACACCCAGACCGGCGATCACGTTGGTGCCGTGACCGGTGGTCGAGGCCTGGGCGATATGCCGCACCGGGGCGAATTCGGTGGCGGTGTAGTACTCGGTAATCCAGACCATCGCCGCGGTCAACGCCAGGCCGATCAGGGCGCTGAGATACACCTTCATGGCGCTGATGGTCACGCCCGCGTCCAGATGGATACTGTCGCCGAGCAGCCAGACGGTGACCGGGTAGAAGGCGATTGCCGCCAGCACCCCGGAGACGATCACGCCGCGGTACAGGGCGTTCATGATCTTGCCGCCCTCGCGCACGTGCACGAAGAAGGTGCCGATGACCGAGGCGATGATCGACACGCCGCCCAGCACCAGCGGATAGATGGCCGCGGCGTCGCCGGCGTCCTTCAGCAGCAGGCCGCCCAGCAGCATGGTGGCGATCACGGTGACCGCGTAGGTTTCAAACAGGTCGGCGGCCATGCCGGCGCAGTCGCCGACATTGTCGCCGACGTTGTCGGCGATCACCGCCGGGTTGCGCGGATCGTCCTCGGGGATGCCGGCCTCGACCTTGCCGACCAGATCGGCGCCGACGTCGGCGCCCTTGGTGAAGATGCCGCCGCCCAGGCGGGCGAAGATCGAGATCAGCGAACCGCCGAAGGCCAGGCCGATCAGCGGGTGCAGCGGATCGGCGACGCCCATCTGTACCAGCACGGCGTAATAGCCGGCCACCCCGAGCAGACCCAGGCCCACCACCAGCAGACCGGTGATGGCACCGCCGCGGAAGGCCACCTGCATGGCGGCGTCCAGGCCCTCGTTGGCGGCCTCGGCGGTACGCACATTGGCGCGCACCGAGACATGCATGCCGATGTAGCCGGCCAGCCCGGAGAAGACCGCGCCGATGGCGAAGCCGATGGCGGTGGCCAAGTTGATGAATACGCCCACCAGCACAAACAGGACGCTCCCGGCGATGCCGATGGTGAGGTACTGACGGTTGAGATAGGCCGAGGCGCCTTCCTGGATGGCCGCGGCGATCTCCTGCATCCGCGCGTTGCCGGCCGGCTTGGCCAGGATCCAGCGCGCCGACAACACCCCGTAGGCGATGGCGCCGACAGCGCACAGCAGTGCGAAGACAAGTCCAGCAGACATCGGCGCTCTCCTTCGACCTAAGTGACGGGGGCGGTCAGCGCATTATGGTTCTGTGCCGACCTCCGGCCTTGACCCGCATCAAATCGATACGGATCAGGGACTCTTGAATTCCGTGCCCGGCTTGAGGCCGAAGGCGCCTTCCAGATCCAACTCGCGGATCAGGCGATCGGCCGTGGTCTGACCGTGCTCGCGTTGGCTCTCGGCCAGGATCAGTCGCGCCGAGTTGCGGTTGTAGCCGCTGCGCAGCCCAATCTGGACCTGTAAAAGCTCCCGCGCAATCGATGTTCATGGGTATCCCTCGGGGGAGCGGTGAACCGCAAGACGGCCCGGCTGAGCCCGCCTTGGCGGCTTGGTATCCAGCGTAGTACAAAAAACAAAGGGGCCATCAGGCCCCTTTGCGTGGTGTGCCTACTTCAGTTTGAATGCGGGCAGTTTCTTTGTGACCGCCAGGTTCTTCAACCGCACATACTGCGGCAGGCCGTCCTTGTAGGGCGGATAGTCCTCGCCCTTGATCAGCGGCAGCAGGTAGGCGCGGCATTTTTCGGTGATGCCGAAGCCGTCCTTGGTGATGAAGTTCGCGGGCATCATCTTCTCGACGTTGGCGACCTTGGACAGTGGGGCCATGCCGACCTTCCATTTGAACGGCTGGTTGGAGATGCGCTCCACGGTCGGCATCACCGAGTTGTGGCCCTTCAGCGCGAACTCCACGGCCGCCTTGCCCATGGCATAGGCCATCTCGACGTCGGTCTTGGAGGCGATGTGGCGCGCGGCGCGTTGCAGATAATCCGCCACGCCCCAGTGATACTTCAGACCCAGGCCGTCCTTGATGATGGAGGCGACCACCGGCGCGACGCCGCCGAGCTGGGCGTGACCGAAGGCATCACGCAGGCCCTGATCGGCCAGGAACTGGCCATCGGGATTTTTCACGCCCTCCGAGACCACCACGGTGCAGTAACCGAACTTCTTCACCAGGCCGTCGACCTTGGCCAGGAATCTCTCCTTGTCGAAGCTGACCTCCGGGAACAGGACGACGATCGGGATCTCGGTGTCCTGGGTCGAGGCCAGGGCCCCGGCGGCCGCGATCCAGCCGGCATGGCGGCCCATCACTTCCAGGATGAACACCTTGGTTGAGGTCTTGCACATCGAGGCCACGTCGAAGCTCGCCTCGCGGGTGGAGACGGCGATGTATTTGGCGACTGAGCCGAAGCCCGGGCAGTTGTCGGTGATCGGCAGATCGTTGTCGACGGTCTTGGGCACGTGGATGGCCTGCACCGGATAACCCATCGTCTCGGACAGCTGCGAGACCTTGTAACAGGTGTCGGCGGAATCGCCGCCACCGTTATAGAAGAAATAGCCGATGTTGTGCGCCTTGAACACCTCGATCAGACGCGCGTATTCAGCCTGGTTTTCTTCCAGACTCTTGAGCTTGAAGCGGCAGGAACCGAAGGCGCCGCTCGGGGTATGGCGCAGCGCCTTGATGGCGCTGGCCGACTCCTTGCTGGTGTCGATCAGCTCCTCGGTCAGCGCGCCGATGATGCCGTTGCGGCCGGCGTAGACCTTGCCGATCTTGTCCTTGTGTTTGCGCGCCGCCTGGATCACGCCGCAGGCGCTGGCGTTGATCACCGCCGTGACGCCGCCGGATTGGGCATAGAAGGCATTTTTCTTGGGCGCTTTCTTTGTGGCCATGTGCAAAATACTCCCGTGTCGTTTGGTTGATGTCGTGTGGGACAGGTCAAGTCCGGCCCGTTCCCGATTTAGGGTCGCCGCAGCCAGTCGCGTGACCGGCGCGGCTCACTCAGATTCATCGCGCCCGCGCTGCGTGGCGACGAAGTCCGCTTGCACCTGGAGCAGGGTCACGACGCATTCGGTGAGGTTGTCGCAATCCTCGATTGCCGGTGCCGTACATCTGATGGACCCGGTAGAAGAACTGGCAGCGGTAAGCGTTCGGCGCCGGTCTTCACCACCAGAAAATGACAGCCATCGCCGGCCTGCCAGTAGAGCGTCGGGCAGGGCGTCATGTTAGTGGTATGCCGGCTCAGGCGCACCTCGGTCTCGGCGAGTTGCACCTCGACGTCGTGCCCGTAGCGTTCCTTGAGGGCGGAGCGCACGGTCCAGAGTTCGCTGTCGTTGAAATCGGGGAGGGTGCTCATGTCGGCGGCGCTGAGTGGGTGGCGGCGTGGCTGGGTGGACCGGGCGGGCTGTGGCCCGACCCAGGCCTGGCCTGCCCCCAGGTCGGCCGGAAGCGGGTTTTTTTCCAGATTCTTCGTTGACTTAAGCGGGTGGCTGGGGGTAGCTTAAACGCAGCCAACGGCGGGGGCTATCTAAAAAAATGTATGCGCCCATGGAAAATTTTTAAGGGGCGCCTGGACCAACCCGGTGGATAAACCCGACGACTTCCGACACGGACGGTGTGCCTGGCCGTGGGCGAAGACCCCCGGTCGGCCGAGAGTGCCGGAGTGCCGTGTCGCGCAAGGCCTGGGGCAAACCGGCGTTTTTTGAAGACCGTCGGGAAACAACCACTACGACCTGAGGGAGTGAATCGCTGTCATGAGAATCGTACTGCTGGGTGCGCCCGGTTCCGGCAAGGGGACCCAAGGCAAGCTGCTCGAAGGGCGCTACAAGATTCCGCAGATATCGACCGGCGACCTGCTGCGCGCCGCCGTGGCGGCGGGGACCCCGCTGGGCCGCCTGGCCAAGGCGGCCATGGACGCCGGACAACTGGTGTCGGATGAGGTGGTGCTCGGCATGATCCGCGAACGTCTGGCCGAGCGCGACACGCACAAGGGTTTCATCCTGGACGGTTTCCCGCGCAATATCCCCCAGGCCCAGGCGCTTGATCAGCTGCTGTCCGAGATCGGCAAGCCCCTGGAGCAGACCCTGCTGATCGATGTCGATTTCGATGCGCTGATCCAGCGCATGACCGGCCGCCGCACCTGCGTCTCCTGCGGCTGGGCCTGCAACATCTACACTGCGCCGCCGCGCGTCGATGGCATCTGCGATGCCTGTGGCGGCAACCTGCGCCACCGCGCCGATGACAACGAAGAAACCATCGGCAATCGCCTGCGGGTCTACGAGACCCAGACTGCACCGCTGATCGAGTACTACCGCGGCCAGGGTAAACTGCGCAGCGTCCAGGGCGTCGGCGATGTCCAGGACATCTTCACGGCCATCACCAAGATCGTCGACCAGGGCGTGGCCAACCGCGAGGTGGTGCGGCAGCCGAAGCGGGAGCGCAAGTCCGCCGCCGAGGCCATCGCCGCGCAACGGGCCGCCAGCCTGGAGGCCCGGTCGGTGCCCGCCAAGGCCGCGTCCCCGAAGAAGACGGCGCCCCAACAACCGGCGGCAGGGAAACCCGCTGTCAAAAAACCCGAGGCCAAGCAACCGGCCAAAAAGGTGGTGGCGAAAAAGCCCGTCGCGAAAACAGCCGCTGCCAAGCAGCCGGTCGCGAAGCCGTCCGCCGTGAAGAAGCCGGCCGGTAAGAAGACAGTGGCCAAGAAGACCGCCGTGAAGAAGCCTACGGGCAATAAGGCCGTTGCCAAGAAGCCGGCCGCCAAGAAGGCAGTTGCCAAGAAGGCAGTGATCAAGAAGCCGGTTGCCAAGAAGCCGGTTGCCAAGAAACCTACTGCGAAGAAGCCCGCCGCCAAAAAGGTCGTGGCGAAAAAATCCGCGAAGAAGTCACCGGCAAAGAAAAGGCGTTAGCCGCCGACGGGGTCGGGTCCGGCTGCGCCGGCGCCCTTGGCCCGTGGCCGCGCAGGGGGTCAGCGCTGTGCCTGCCGATCCACCCAACGGTCGACGGCGCCCCAGAAAGCCTCGGCCAGGCGTCCGTACCAGGGACGCTGTCCCCAGCTCGCGTAATGCAGCTCCAGGCTGTCGCTGAAATCCGTCTCGAACAGGGCCGCGGTCTGGGCGGCGAAGTCCGCGGCATGGACCTCCTGATTGGCCTCCAGATTCCAGCGCAGGTTCCAGCGGTCCAGGTTGCTGGAGCCGATCGAGGCCCAGGTATCGACCAGGGCCAGCTTGGCGTGCTGGAAGCGTGGCTGGTATTCGTAGACGCGCACGCCCGCGCGCAGCAGACCGGCGTAGAAACGTCGCCCGGCGTGGCGTACCGCCGGGTGATCGGTATGCGCCCCGGGCAGCAGCAGGCGCACGTCCACGCCCCGGCGCGCGGCCCGCGCCAGGCGCCGGCGCAGCTTCCAGGACGGCACGAAATAGGCCGTCGCCAGCCAGACCCGTTCCCGGGCGTGACCGATGCGGGTCAGCAGGCTGCGCTTGATGGGCGTGCGGAGACCCGTCCCCGACAGGTTGACCCGCCCGGTCTGGTCGCCCGCCGGTGCGCCGGGTGGATCCACGGCCACCGCGCCGGTCCGTGACCAGCGCGCCCAGTTGCGGGCGAACACGGCCTGCCATTCCGCGACCAGCGGGCCGCGAATCTCCACCATCACCTCGTGCCAATAGGCCTCCGGGCGGTCGCCGGGGGCGAATGCGTCGGTCAGTCCGGCGCCACCGACGAAGGCGCAGTCGGCATCCACCACCAGCAGCTTGCGGTGATCCCGAAACAGATTGCGGCGCAGTTCCCCGCCCAGGCGCAACGGGTTGTACAGCACGAGTTCCACGCCGGCCTGTTGCAGGCGCGCGCGGTCCGCGGTCTGCAAGCCACGGCAGCCGAAGTCGTCCAGCAACAGGCAGACCCGCACGCCGCGCGCGGCCGCGGCGGTCAGCGCGGCGCTGAAGCGATCCACCACGTGGCCCGACTCGACCAGGTACATCTCCAGCAGGATCTGCCGGCGCGCGGCCGCGATGGCGTCGAGCATGGCGGGAAAGAACGCGGCCCCGTCGATCCGCAACCGGAAGCGGTTACCGTGGCGCCAGCGCATGGAGGGCAGGGCGGTGTGGGCTTTCACGCAGCGACGCTACCCAATGCCACCCGCCGAGGCAAGGCGCGCGTCTGCACGGCCCTGGCAAACCCGTTATCATGCGCCGGGGCCTGGAGCGTGCCCCGGATACGGATCGGGATGCCTGGGATGCTGTGGAAACTCGTGGAGATCTGTCTGTTGCGCACCGGTCCGCAGGATCTGCCGGCCGCGCCGCGGTTCCTGGCCTTGATGGTGACCGGGTATCTGCTGGTGAATGTGCTGATCTCGCGCTTGAGCTTCGGTCTGGGGGCGGCGCTGGCCGTGAGCGCGCTGGATGCGCTGTTGTTGGCGGCCTTCACGCAGCTGCTGCTGCGCCTGGCCGCCAAGCCGGAACGCTTCAACCAGACCTTGGCCGCCCTGGCCGGCACCGGGATGCTGCTGGGCCTGATCGCATTTCCGCTGATTCAGGGTCTCACGGCGGCGCAGACGGCGGGCGAGGCGAACGCCGGACTGGCGCTGGCCTGGCTCGCGGTGCTGGTTTGGAGTCTGCTGATCCTCGGGCATATCCTGCGTCACGCGTTGAGCATCCCCTTGATGACCGGGGTCGGGCTCGGGGTACTCTACAGCCTGCTGTCGGTGATGATCGTGCGCGGGGTGTTTCCGGGCGGGTGACAGGGCGGGTGACAGGATCGTCAAGTGTGCACCGCCGGGCGTCCTGGCGGTTCGGAATCGGCGCTCAGCGACAGGTCGGACATGCATATCCACATTCTCGGTATCTGCGGCACGTTCATGGGCGGGATCGCGCAACTGGCGCGCGCCGCGGGACACACGGTCTCGGGCTCGGACGCGAATGTCTATCCGCCCATGAGCACTCAGCTGGAGGCCGCGGGCATCGCCTTGCAGGAAGGCTTCCGGCCCGCGCACCTCCAGCCGGCGCCGGATCAGGTCGTGGTCGGCAACGCCCTGTCGCGCGGCAATCCGGCGGTCGAATACCTGCTCGACGCGGGGCTCGCCTACACCTCCGGCCCGCAATGGCTGGCCGAGCACGTGCTCGCCGGACGCTGGGTGCTGGCGGTGGCCGGCACCCACGGCAAGACCTCGACCGCCAGCATGCTGGCCTGGATCCTCGATCACGCCGGCCTGAAGCCGGGCTTTCTGATCGGCGGGGTGCCCGACAATTTCGGTGTGTCGGCGCGCCTGGGCGAGGGTCGCTGCTTTGTCGTCGAGGCCGACGAATACGACACCGCGTTCTTCGACAAGCGGGCCAAGTTTGTGCATTACCGGCCGCGCACGCTGATCCTGAACAACCTGGAATTTGACCACGCCGACATCTTTCCCGACCTGGCCGCGATCCAGCGCCAGTTCCATCACCTGGTGCGCACCGTCCCCGCCGGCGGCCTGATCGTCAGCAACGCCGGGGACGGCAACCTCGCCGAGGTCCTGGGGATGGGCTGCTGGACGCCGGTCGAGACGGTCTCGGCCGGCGCCTGCCCCGCCCCGTGGCAGGCCCGCAGCTGCGTCGCCGACGGCAGCCGTTTCGAGGTCTGGTTTAAGGGCGAGCGGCAGGGCGAGGTGGGCTGGGATCAACTCGGCGAGCACAACGTGCACAACGCCCTGGCCGCCATCGCCGCCGCGCACCACGTCGGGGTGACGGTGGCCCAGTCGCTGGCCGCGCTGGCAGCGTTCCGCGGCGTCAAGCGCCGCATGGAGGTGCGCGGCAGCGTGCGCGGGGTGACCGTGTACGACGACTTCGCGCACCACCCGACCGCGATCGAGACCACCCTGGCGGGCCTGCGCGGCAAGGTCGGCGCCGCGCGCATCCTCGCGGTTCTGGAGCCGCGCTCCAATACCATGCGGCTGGGCGTGCACCGCGCGACCCTCGCGCCGGCGCTGGCGGCGGCCGACCGGGTCTGGCTGTTTGCCCCGCCCGATCTCGGTTGGGATCTCGCCGAGGTGGCGCAGGCCGCCCGCACGCCGACCGCGGTGGTCGGCGACCTCGATGGCCTGGTCGCCGCGATCATCGCCGAGGCGCGCCCGGGTGACCATATCGTGGTGATGAGCAACGGCGGCTTCGGCGGTCTCCATGCCAAGCTGCTGGCGGCCCTGGCCTAGTTCAATATGCAGGCCGCGCCCATGACCCGACCCATCGCCCTGGCCATCACCGGCGCCTCCGGCGCGGCGTACGCCTTGCGTCTGCTGCAATGCCTGATCGAGGCCGGCGAGGCGGTGCAGCTGATGGTCTCCGAGCCGGGGCAGATCGTGATCGGCATGGAGACTGACCTCGCCCTGCCCGGCCGCAGCGCGGACATGCAGCGGTTTCTGACTGAATATTTCGGCGCCGCGCCGGGCCAGCTGCGGGTGTTCGGCCAGAAGGAATGGACCGCGCCGGTGGCCAGCGGCTCCGGTGCGCCGCGGGCCCTGGTGGTGTGTCCCTGCACCATGGGCACCCTGGCCGGGATCGCCGCGGGCACCAGTGACAACCTGATCGAGCGCGCCGCCGATGTGGTGCTCAAGGAGGGTCGCAAACTGATCCTGGTGCCGCGCGAGACCCCGTTCTCGGCGATTCATCTGGAGAACATGCTCAAGCTCGCGCGCCTCGGCGCGGTGCTGCTGGCGGCGAATCCCGGTTTTTACCACCGGCCGCAGTCGCTCGACGACCTGGTGGATTTCGTGGTCGCCCGGATCCTCGATCAGCTGGACATCCCGCACACACTGGTCACGCGCTGGGGCGCCTGAGCCCGGCCATCAATCTGGCCGCCAGCCCGGTCGTCAATCGGGGGTCGGGGCGCAGCCCTGCACCAGCAATACCGCCCCGGGCATGCCGTCACGCTGTTGCGTCTGCGTCGCGCAGGCGCTGGCGAGATCCGCGCGCAGGGTCGCGAACACCGCCGCGTCCACCTCACCGGTGACCCGATAGGCGAACAGGCGCTGCCGGTGCAGCACCGACTCGGTCACGCTGCCGACCCACAGCGCGGTGGCCCCGGGCTGCAACTGCCGGCCCGTCGGCCACAGGCGCAGCAGATACAGTCGGCCGTCCGGCGTCAGGTATTGCAGGCGCAGCGCATCGTGCTGACCGTCATGCACCTGCGGCAGTACCGGCAGCGCGGTGATGTCCGGCTGCGGCGTCAGCCATTGCAGGGCGTGGGCCAGGCTGAGCGGGGTCGGCGTCTGCCAGCCCCGGCTGCCCAACACGGCCCGCAGCCGCGCCGGTTCGCCCGCGTAATACAGGTTCAGCGGCTGCCGGTTGCGGTCGCGCAGGTCGTGGCGGTAGGCCGGCAGGCGGCGCCACTCCTGCGACCACCAGTGCCCGGCGTCCAGCTCGCGGACCTCATGCGGGACTGCGTAGCGGTCGAGGTCCGCGGCGAAGTGCTGCTGCAGGCGCCAGCCGCCGAGGGTCGCCAGGGTGGTGAGGCTGACCAGGGCCAGCATCGGCCAGCCCAGCGGCCGCGCCGGGTGGCGCCGGTAGGCGATGCCGAACAAGGCCACCGCGGTCAGCCCGAGCCCGGTCCCGGCGAGTACGTCGGATAGCCAGTGGGCGCCCAGGTAGAGCCGGGAAAATCCGATCGGGATGATCAGCAGGGCCGCGCCGGTATACGGAACCCAGCGCTGCGGCAGGCTCAGCTCGCGCGCGATCAACACGGCCAGGAAGCCGTACACGGCCATGCTCAGGCTGGCGTGCCCGCTGGGAAAGCTGTAGGCGCTGATGCCTTCGTAGAGCGCCTGCGGCCGGGGTGCGGCGACGCTGAACTTCAGCAGGCGCGTCAGCAGCAGCACCGACAGTCCAGTCGCCAGCCAGTGCAGCGCGGCATTCCAACGGCCGCGCAGCCACAGCCAGACACAGCCGGCCCCCAGCACGCCAAACAGCAGCGCGCTGTCGCCGAGTGCGGAAATGAACACCAGCACCCGATCGGCGACCGGGGTGCGCAGGTCTTGCAGGGCGGTGTGCAGGAACAGGTCCAGCCCGGTCAGCCAACCGCCGAACAGCCAGGCGAGCGCCAGGCTGGCCAGCGCCAACAGCGCGATCAGCGCGGCCAACCCGCGCGCCTCGGGGTGCTCTGGGTCGAGCACCGCCGCGACCAGCGGTTGCAACAACGGGTGCTGTCCGCCCCAGGCCAGCATCCGGGTCAGCGCGAAGTCCGCGCGCGGTTGCAGGTAGCGGTACACCACCCCGACCAGCCAGAGGCCGAACCAGACCACGGCCACCAGCACCAGCACCAGCACCGCCAGCCGCCCGGCGACCTCGGCGGCCAGTCCCACCGAGGCGCCGAACACCACGCCGGGCAGGATATAGGCCGGCGCCCAGAGCAGGGCCGAGAGCAGGTTGACGATAAAGAAGCGTCGCGGCGGCATGTCCAGCATGCCGGCTACCGCAGGCAGGATCGGCCGCACCGGCCCGAGAAAGCGCGCCAGCACCACGCTCTTGCCGCCGTGCCGGTGGAAGAAATCCACGCCGCGGTTCAGCAGCGCGGGGTAGCGCCTGAACGGCCAGATCACCCGCAGGCGTTGGTGGAAATGCCGGCCGATCCAGAAGCTCGCGCCGTCGCCGAGCACCGCGCCGGCCGCCGCCCAGCCCAGCGTCGGCCACAGTTCCAGGGCGCCGGCCGCGACCAGGGCGCCGATGCCGAACATGATCGCCACGCCGGGCAGGAACAGCCCGACGATGGCCAGCGATTCGCCCGCCGAGATTAGGAAAACCCCGAGGTAGGCCCAGGTCGGGTTCTGCTGGATCCACGCGAGCAGGGCGTTGAAGAGGTCGGCGAGCATGGCCGGCGAGTATATCCCCCGAGCGTCGGGAAGGCTGCGGCCGACCGAGGCCTACAGTGCCGCGAGGCTGCGTTCGGCCGCCTCGAAGGTCGCCGCCAGCGCCGCCGCGTCGTGGGCCGCTGAGACGAAGCCCGCCTCGTAGGCCGACGGGGCCAGGTACACGCCGTGGTTCAACATCGCGTGGAAGAACAGCCGGAACCGGTCCAGGTTGCACTGGCCGACCTGATAGAAGTTGTGTACCGCCGGGGTCTCGGTGAAGAACAGCCCGAACATGCCGCCGACGCGGTTGCAGCTCAGCGGGATGCCGGCGGCCTGGGCGCGCTGGGTGAGCCCCTCGGTCAGTTGTCCGCAGGTGTCGCCCAGGCGTTCGAAGAAGCCTGGCGCCTGGATCTTCGCAAGCGTCGCCAGGCCCGCGGCCATGGCCACCGGATTGCCCGACAAGGTGCCGGCCTGATAGACCGGGCCCAGCGGCGCGATCTGTTCCATGATCTCGCGCCGGCCGCCGAAGGCGCCGACCGGCAGGCCGCCGCCGACCACCTTGCCCAGCGTGGTGAGGTCGGGCGTGACGCCGTAATACGCTTGGGCGCCGCCGAGGGCCACCCGGAAACCGGTCATCACCTCGTCGAAGATCAGCACGCTGGCGTAGTCGGAGCAGATCTCGCGCAGGCCTTCCAGAAAGCCCGGCAGCGGCGGCACGCAATTCATATTGCCGGCGACCGGCTCGACGATCACCGCGGCGACCTGGCCACCGAGGTGCGCGAACACCTCGCGCACTTGGTCGAGGTTGTTGTATTCGAGTGTCAGGGTGTGCTCGGCCAGCGCCACCGGCACGCCCGGCGAGGTCGGCACGCCGAGGGTCAGCGCGCCGGAACCGGCCTTGACCAGCAGGGAATCCGAATGGCCGTGGTAGCAGCCTTCGAACTTCACGATCTTGTCGCGCCCGGTGAAACCGCGCGCCAGGCGGATCGCGCTCATGGTCGCCTCGGTGCCGGAGTTGACCATCCGCACCAGATCCATCGACGGCACCAGTTGGCAGAGCAGATCGGCCATGCGGGTCTCGATCGCGGTCGGCGCGCCGAAGCCCAAGCCGTTGGCGGCGGTCTCCTGCACGGCGCGGATCACGTCCGGGTCGGCATGGCCGAGGATCATCGGCCCCCAGGAGCCGACGTAGTCCACGTAGCGCTTGCCATCGGCGTCGTAGAGGTAGGCGCCGGTGCCGCGGGCGAAGAACACCGGCTCGCCGCCGACGCCCTTGAAGGCGCGTACCGGCGAGTTCACGCCGCCGGGGATATGCCGCTGGGCCTGCTGGAACAACTCGTGCGATTGGGTCATGCGTGGGAATCCTGGATAAGGAACAATCTGGCGAGGCGCCGCGCCGCGGCCTCGATGTCCGCCTGACCGAATACGCCGTGGATCACCGCGAGCAAGTCGGCACCGGCCGCGATCAGCCGGGCGCCATTGTCGGGCGTGATCCCGCCGATCGCAACCAGCGGCAGGTCCAGCGCGCGGCGCGCGGCGCTCAGCAGTTCCGGCGTCGCGGCGACCGCCTGCGGCTTGGTCGAGGAGGGGAAGAAGCGGCCGAAGGCCACATAGTCCGCGCCCGCGGCCGCGGCGGCCTGGGCCCGCGCCAGTTGGTTGTAGCAGGACACGCCGATCAGCGCCGCCGCCCCGAGGCGCCGGCGCGCGGCCCGCGGGTCCGCGTCGTCGCGTCCCAGGTGCACACCGGCGGCACCGACCGCGGCGGCGAGTTCAACATCGTCGTTTACGATCAGCTGCGCGCCGTGGCCCGCGCACAACGCGACCAGGGCGGCGGCCTGCTCGGCGCGACGCGGCAGGTCCAGGCCCTTGTCGCGGTATTGGATCACGCGTGCGCCACCGCGCAGCGCGGCGGCGACGGCCGGGAGCAGCTGCGCGCCGGGGGTCAGGGCGGTGTCGGTGATGGCGTAGAGGCCGCGCACGGGTGCCGGGTCAGAGGGCTTGACTCAGTCCTGTTCCGCTTGCGCCCAGAACAGCCGGTTTGGCAGCGGTTGGCCCATGCCGACACGGTAGCCGTGCTTGAGGGTCTCCCAGGTATAGGCCTGGGCCTCGTGGACGGCGGAGAAGGGTTCCAGGCCCTGGGCCAGCAGGCCGGCGATGCTGGCGGCCAAGGTACAGCCTGAGCCGTGGTAGCTGCCGGTCAGGCGCTCCCAGGTGTAGGTCTCCAGCAGACGGTGATTGCCGTACAGGCTGTTGGTCACCTGCGGGGTGTTCTCGTGGGTGCCGGTGATCAACACGAACTCGCAGCCCTTCTCCAGCAGCGCCATCGCGCAGGCCTCCAGATTGTCGGCCTCGGGGGCGAGGATGCGCGCCTCCAGGCTGTTGGGCGTCAGCACGGTGGTGTGCGGCAGCAACAGGCTTTCGATGGCCTCCAGCACCTCATCGTCGGTCAGGCTGGAGCCGTTGCCGGAGGTCATCACCGGGTCGAGCACCACCGGGATGTTGGGGTAGTCCTGGAGCACGCCGTAGATCGCCTCGACCGCCTCGCTGCTGCCGAGCAGGCCGATCTTGATCGCGGCCACCGGCATGTCTTCGAGCACCGCGCGCGCCTGTTCCATGATCAAGGTGCCATCGATCGGCGTATAGCTCTTGACGTCCTGGGTGTCCTGCACGGTCAGCGCCGTGATCACCGGCGCGCAGTGGCAGCCATGGCTGGCCAGCGCCTCGATGTCGGCCTGGATACCGGCACCGCCGCTTGGGTCGTTGCCCGACAGCGCGAGGACGACGGGAAGGGTGCTGATCGGTTCCTGCATGGGGTGAATTCCTGGGCGGGCAAGGTCGTGTCGGCCGATTGTAGCACCCCGGCCCGGCGGCGGCGGGCGCGTCACAGGTGCCGCGTCAGCGGGTCGAGGCGTACACTGGACGCATTCTGTGCACTGCGCGGGGGACGCTGATGAGTGAACCGGGTTACACGTGCTATATGTGCGTGATCTGTGGATTCGTCTACGACGAGGCCAAGGGCCTGCCCGAGGAAGGCTTTCCGCCCGGCACCCGGTGGGAGGATATCCCGCTGAACTGGGTGTGCCCCGATTGCGGCGCGAGCAAGGATGAGTTCGAGCTGGTGGTGATCTAGGCGCCTTCGGAGTTAGGCCGCTCTCCCACCTTGCTCGCTATGATCGCCCAAATCCGACAGGCAGGCCTAGCCTCATGAAACACCGACTGCGGCCGCCGTATGCCGTGCTACGGAAGTTCAGGCAGAATCCAGGCAGCCTGTCGGAGCCGTATCGGGCGCCTGTATAATCGCGTCACCCCTATTGAGGATCAGAGAGACATGTATCGAGTCAGTCAGCGTAGACGCAGTGTCCAGGGCTTCACCCTGATCGAGGTCATGGTCGTGGTGGTCATCCTGGGCATCCTCGCGGCGATCGTCGTGCCGCGCATCATGGACCGCCCCGACGAGGCGCGCATCACCAAGGCCCGCCAGGACATCCGTGCGCTGGAGGCGGCGCTGAACCTCTATCGGCTGGACAATTACAATTATCCGAGCACCGACCAGGGCCTGGAGGCCCTGACCCAGAAACCGGTGCCCGAACCGCCGCGCTGGAAGGAGGGCGGCTATCTGGACCGCTTGCCGGTCGATCCCTGGCAGAGCCCCTACCAGTACATGAGCCCGGGTTCGCGCGGGTCCATCGACATCTTCTCCATGGGCCGCGACGGACAACCCGGGACCGATGACGACATCGGCAACTGGAATCTGCAATAGGCCGATGCGCCGCCGGCCGGCCGGGTTCACCCTGCTGGAGATGCTGGCGGTGGTGGTCATTATCGGCATCGTGCTGACGTTCGCCGTGCTGTCCATCGGGGGCGATCGCCGCGCCGAGGAGCTGGAGCGCGAGTCGCGACAGTTCGCCGAGCTGCTGCGTCTGGCCAGCGAACAGGCGGTGCTGCGCGGCGAGGAATGGGCGGTGCAGCTCACCCCAGAGGACTACCGGTTCCTGATCTACACCGATGCCGGTTGGGCGGTGCTCGCCGACGACGACCTGTTCCGGACCCGCCGCCTGGCCCAAGACACCCGCCTGGAGGTCGAGCTGGAGGGGCGCGAGCTGGCGCTGGAAACCACCGGCGACGTGATGCCCACCCTGCTGCTGCTGTCCAGCGGCGAAACCAGCCCGTTCATTGCCGAGTTCGCGGCCTCTGCGACCGAACACCGCTACCGGGTCTCGACCGATGCGCGCGGCGCGGTGCGCTGGGAGGGCTTGGCGCGATGAGCCGGCGCCCCGACCGCAGCGCGGGCTTCACCCTGCTGGAGGTGCTGGTCGCGCTGGCCGTGCTGGCGCTGGCGCTGGCCTCGGCGATCCGTGCCAGCGGCGCCTATGTCGGCAATCAGGTGTATCTCCAGGAGCGCACCCTGGCGCACTGGGTGGCCCGCAACGCCCTGACCGAGATCGAGCTGGAGACGGAGTGGCCGGGCATCGGCCAGCGCAGCGACAGCGCGCGCCTGGCCGATCTGGACTGGGAGTGGCGCGCGACCGTCTCCGAGACGCCCGAACCGGATCTGCGGCGCATCGAGCTGTCGGTGTGGCGCGGGCGCGAGACCCGGGGCGAGCCGTTGGCCGGGCTGACCGGCTTCCTGGAGAGGCGTTGATGGCCGCGCGCCGCCGTCCGGCCGGATTCACCCTGATCGAGCTGCTGGTGGCGCTGGCGATCTTCGGTGTGCTGGCGATGCTCGCCTATGGCGGCCTGAGCGGCATGCTGAACACCCGCGCGCTGACCGATCAGAAGGCCGATGCGTTGATCGAGCTGCAACTGGCCTACCGCACCCTGAGTCGTGACATCGAGCAATGGGTGCCGCGGCCGATCCGCGACGAATACGCTACGCCCCGGCGCGCCCTGCTGGCCGGTCACGAGATCGGCATCGCCCTGGCGCTGACCCGCGGCGGCTGGCGCAATCCCGCCGGGCAGCCGCGCAGCACCTTGCAGCGGGTCGCTTACGGCCTGCGCGACGACCAACTGCTGCGCAGCAGCTGGCTGAATCTCGACCGCGAGCCCAACGCACTGCCGCAGGAGCAGGTGCTGCTCGACGGGGTGCGCGAACTGCGGCTGCGATTTCTGGATGAGAACGATGCCTGGCAGCCGGGCTGGCCGACGCCGGAAGAACTGCTGACTGCCGGCGCCGAGCAGGCCGAGTCGCCGCCGCCGCGCGCCATGGAGGTGACCGTGATCACCGACGCATGGGGGGAGCTGCGATGGCTGTTCCGTCTGCCAAACTGAATCGTCACGCGCGCCAGCGGGGGGTCGCGCTGATCACCGCCCTGCTGGTGGTGGCGCTGGCGACGGTTACGGCGGTGGCGATGGCCGCGCGTCAGCAGTTGGATGTGCGGCGTACCGCCAATCTCCTCGACGGCGATCAGGCCTACGCCTATGCCCTGGGGGTGGAGCGCTGGGCCGGCGTGATCCTCAGGCGGGACGCCGAGGAGAACACCAGCGACACCCTCGGCGACGCCTGGGCGCAGCGCTTGTCGCCGATCCCGGTGCCGGGCGGTCAGCTCGATGGCTTCGTCGTGGACTTGCAGGGGCGTTTCAACCTGAACAATCTGCTGACCGCCGACGGTCAGCCCAGCGCCCCGGACATGGCCTATTTCCAGCGCCTGTTGCGGGTCCTGGGTCTGAACGAGGGCCTGGCGACGGCCGTGCTCGACTGGATCGACAGCGATTTCGATACGCGTTTTCCCGACGGGGCCGAGGACGATTATTACCTGCTCCTGGAACGTCCCTATCGGGCCGCCAACTGGCCGCTGCAGAGTCCCAGCGAGCTGCGCCTGATCCGCGGCGTGGAGAGCGCGGTGTGGGATGTCCTGGCACCGCATGTCAGCGCACTCCCGGGGCGCACCACGCTGAACATCAACACCGCCAGCGCGCCGTTGCTCCAGGCCCTGACCGAGGAGCTCACGGCGCAGGACGCCGAACGGCTGGTGGAGGCGCGCGGCACGGTCGGTTACGACGGTGTCGACGGGTTCCTGCAGCACGAGCTGTTCGCCGGTCGGGAGGTGGCGACCGATGGGCTGGGCGTGGCCAGCCAGTATTTCCTGATCCGTGCCGAGGTCACGCTCGGCACGGCCCGTGCAAGGTTGTTCAGCGTGGCGGCGCGTCAGCCCACGGGTCTGCGCATACTGGCGCGGACCCAGGGGACCTGGTAGACGCGGTGTCGAACCCGGGTGTCCTGCTTTCCAACCAGCACCCGTTTGCGGTAAGGTCACCCAACTTCTGGACCCATTAAACCTATGCGTGAAACCCTTCTGATCCGGTTTGCCGAAGACAGCGCCGGGGGTGTGGACTTCGTCCGCCTCGACGCGGCCGATCGTCCCCAGGCGCCGGTGCGCCACGGCAGCCTCGCCGAGGCCGGCGCGGAGGTCGAGGGCCGGCGTGTGGTGGTGCTGGTGCCGAGCGCCGATGTGCTGCTGGTCAGCGCCAAGGTCCCGACTCAAAACCGCCAGCGGGCCCGCAAGGCGGTGCCGTTCGCGCTGGAGGAGCAACTCGCCGAGGATGTCGAGGACTTGCACTTCGCCTTGGGCGGGGTCGATGCCGACGGCCAATGGCTGGTCGCGGTGGCGGCGCGTGCGCGCATGGACGACTGGTTGGCGCAGCTGCATGACGCCGGCCTGCGGCCCGATCGTCTGTACCCGGAGGCGGTCCTGCTGCCGCTGGCCGCGGGGAGCGCCAGCCTGCTGCTGGAGGATGGTCAGGCGCTGCTGCGGGATCAGCCCGGTTCTGCGCAAACTGTGTCCGCGGGCCTGTTGCCTGACCTGCTGGCCTTACTGGGCGAACGTAATCCGGCCGGCATCGCTTTGACGGTCTGGCACTGCGGCGGCGAACTGCCGGTATGGCAGGCGCCGATTTCGGCCGCCCTCGAACCCTGCCCCGGCGGCGCCTTGGCGGTGCTCGCGGCCGGTCTGGCCCGGGACGATCTGCCCGATCTGCTGCAAGCGGCCTACAGCCGCAAGGAAGAGTACGGCCGGCTGTGGCGGCCCTGGCGCGCGGCCGCGGCGCTGCTGCTGATCGGGGTTCTGCTGTCCATGCTCCACCATGGACTGCTCTATCGCCGTCTCAGCGTCGAGTCTGCCGAACTGCGGGCGCAGATCGAACAGGTCTACACCCAGGCTATCCCCGGCGGCCGGGTGGTGAATCCCCGCGTGCAGATGGAGCAGCAGCTCACCCTGCTGCGCCGCCAGCAGGGTGGTGGCGGCAACGATTTTCTGGGGCTGGTGGGCCAGTTGGGCGGGGTCATCGCGGCCAGTCCCGGCATCGAGCTGCGCGGCGTGAATTTCCGCGAGGGCCGACTGGACCTGGAACTCAGCGCCGCCGACATCCAGGCCCTGGACCAGCTCAAACAGCAATTGACCGAGGCCGGCGCCCTGAGCGTGGACATCCAGTCGGCGACCACCGGTGCCGATCGGCGCGTGCAGGGCCGTCTGCGGGTGGAAGGTAGGCAATCATGAAGGAATGGTGGGATGGATTGGGTGAGCGTGAGCGGCTGATCCTGGGGGTGAGCACGTTGCTCGCAGTTCCGTTGCTGGTGTGGGCCTTGCTGTGGTGGCCCCTGGCCGGCGCGGTCGAACGGGTGGAGCAGGAGGTCGCCGAACAGCGCGAACAGCTGCGCTGGATGCAGGCGGCGGCCGCGGAGGTCAGTCAGCTGCGCGGCAGCGGGGCCCAGGCCGCCGGACTCGGCGGACGTTCGCTGCTGGCGGTGGTCGATCAGTCGGCGCGGGCCGCCGGGCTCGGCGCGGGCCTCAAGCGCGTCGAACCGGAGAGCGCCGATGCCGTGCGGGTGCGGCTGGAGGGCGTGTCCTTCGATGCCGTCGTGACCTGGTTGGATGTGCTGTCGCGCCAGTTCGGGGTGTTGGCCAGCCTGGTCAGTATCGAACGCGAGGCCACGCCCGGTCAGGTGACCGTGCGCCTGACCCTGCACGCCGCCGCCGCATGACCCGCGCCGCGGTTCTGCGCTGGGCGCTGCCCGCGGCGTTTCTGTTTCTGATCTTCCTGGTGTCGACCCTGCCGGCCCGCCACGTGCTGGGTTGGTTGGGCGGCGCCCAGCTCGCCGTGCAGGATGTCGAGGGCACCCCCTGGCGCGGGCGCCTGCAGCGTCTGGCCTTCGAGCGCACCCAGTTCGGCCCGGTGGTCTGGCAGCTACGGCTGCCGCCGCTGTTGACCGGGCGCCTCGAATACCAGTTGTTCGTGCAGAGCGGCCGCGGCGGCGGCGAGCTGCGCGCCGGGCGCGCCCTGTTCGGTGCGCCCTATATACATGATGCCCAGTTGTCCTTGTCCGCGGCGGAGGTTGCCCGCCAGTTGCGTCTGACGCTGGTCGGGCTGGGCGGCGATTTCCTGGTCGATGTCGATACGCTGCGTCTGACCGGCGCCTGGCCCAGCGCCTTGCGGGGAGAACTGCGCTGGCAGGATGCGCTACTCCTGAGCCCACAGCCGCTTGGCCTGGGAAATCTGCACATGCAGCTCGACCTGCGTGAGGGTCAGGTCGTCGGCAGCCTGGGTGATGCGGGCGGCCCACTGGAACTCGCCGGCGAGTTCATCCTGGCCCCGGACCGCAGCTACCGCCTCGATGCCCTGCTCCAGGCGCGCGCCGGGGCCGCTGCGCCGCTGCGCGAGGCGCTGAGCCTGCTCGGCAAGCCCGACGCGCAAGGACGCTACCGGCTGCGTTACTCCGGTACGCTGTGACGGTCCCGAGCCACACAACACCGCCGGCTCCGGGGCCTGTCCGCCAGGTGTCATTCCCGAAGCGAGGAGCGTAGCGATGCCCAGCCGCATCCCCATCAAGGCCGAGATCACGCCCGAGACCAAGTGCGGGTTCTGCAGCAACTCGAAGTGCTGCACCTATATCACCCAGAAGATCCCCGGGCCGCGTTCGCGCGAGGATTTCGAGCATCTGCTCTGGCAGCTGGCCCACGACAACGTGCAGGCCTACAAGGACAACGGCGGCTGGTACCTGCTGGTCAACACCCGCTGCGGGCATCTGCAGGGCGATGGCCGCTGCGGTATCTATCAGACCCGTCCGCAGGTGTGCCGTGATCACAGCAACGACTACTGCGAATTCGATGCCCCCGCCGAGGACGGTTTCGAACTGTTCTTCGAGGGCTATCCGAGCCTACTGAGTTACTGCCAGAGGCGTTTCAAGCACTGGGGCGGCCAGTCTGCGTGATGCCGGGTGGCGCGGGCAAGGCCGCTACAGCGGGCTGGCAACGCGGTCTGGAAATATCTCGTCGAACTGGTTGAGCGCCGGGAATTCCGCGATCTCCCGGTGTGGGCCCCGGGAGTCGGGCTGGCGCACGCACAGCAAGTGACGGATGCCGTAGTCGCGCGCGGCGCGCAGCACCGGCAGGCTGTCGTCGACGAACAGGGTGCGCTCGGGGTGGAAGGGTTCGCGGGCCCGCAGCCAGTCCCAGAACTGCGGGTCTTCCTTGGGGCGGCCGAACGTGTGGGCGCAGATCAGGGCGTCGAAATGACCGCCCAGCTGGGTGCGCTGCAGCTTCAGGTCCAGGGCCTTCTGGTGGGCGTTGGTCACCAGGGTGATGCGCTTGCCGCTGGCGCGGGTGCGGTCGAGGAACTCCAGTACCTGCGGGCGTACGGCGATCAGGTGTTCGACCTCGCGTTTCAGGGTCGCGATGTCCAGGGCCAGTTCCCGCGTCCAGTAGTCCACGCAGTACCATTCGATGCGGCCCTCCACGGCGCGGTAGCGTTCCCGCAGTGCCGCCTTCGCCGTATCGAGGTCCAGGTCATGGCGTTGCGCATAGCGCAACGGCACGTGTTCGAGCCAGAAGTGATTGTCGAAATGCAGGTCGAGCAGGGTGCCGTCCATGTCCAGCAGGACGTTGTCAATCGTGTGCCAGGGTAGTTGCAGGGGCATCTCTGTGGGCCTGTGATGGGGCGCGCTGCGCCCGACTATACCGGATCCCGGGGCAGACGGCGGACGCTGGGTTGTCCCCGCCGGGGCAATCCCCAATAATGCCGGCTCCCGATTCGCCAGGTAACTGCCGTGGATGACCCTAGCTTCGACCCCTGCGCCCTGCTGGATGCCGTCAAACTGATCGCGGTCGACGCGGGCGAACGCATCCTGGCGATCTACGAGCGCGATTTCGCTATTGAACACAAGGACGACAAGAGTCCCCTGACCGAGGCCGATATGGCGGCGCACCACGCCATCGTCGCCGGCCTGAAGGCGCTGACGCCCCCACTGCCGGTGCTGTCGGAGGAGTCGGCGCAGATCCCCTTCGCGGAGCGCCGCGGCTGGACGCGCTACTGGCTGGTCGACCCGCTCGATGGCACCCGCGAATTCATCAAGCGCAACGGCGAGTTCACGGTCAATATCGCCCTGATCGAGGACGGCCGGGCCGTGCTGGGCGTGGTGTATGTGCCGGTCCCGCGCCTGAGCTATTTCGCCTGTGCCGGCGGCGGGGCCTTCAAGCAGCCGGCCGGGCAGGCGCCGCAGGCGATCCACGCGCGCGCGCTGACCGGCGGTCCGGTGGTGGTGGCCGGCAGCCGTTCGCATTGCGGCGATTCGCTTGGCCGTTTTCTCGAAAACCTCGGTCCCTATGAGCTGCTGAGCATGGGCAGCGCGCTGAAGTCCTGCCTGGTCGCCGAGGGCCGCGCGGATATCTACCCGCGCCTGGGCCCGACCTCGGAATGGGATACCGCGGCGGCTCAGTGCGTGGTCGAGGAGGCTGGCGGCCGGGTGACCGGACTGGACATGCAGCCGCTGCGCTACAACACCAAGGATTCGCTGCTGAACCCCCAGTTCTTCGTGTTCGGCGACGTCTCGCGGGATTGGTCGCGCTATCTCTGAGGACAGCCGCGCGTCTCGCCGCAGGCCGACAGACCGCGCATCAGCAGCGTCCCGGCCAGTGCGCCGGCGGCGTCCGCGAGGAGGTCGAGACCATCCAGAGTGCGTCCCGGCACGTGAAACTGGTGCCATTCATCGGTCACCCCATAGAGGCTCGCGAGGCCCGCGGCCAGCAGTGTCTGGCCGAGCCGATAGCCGCCCGCATGCAGCGGTAGCGCCCCGAGGAGCAGCATGCCCAGCAGGGCGTAGGCGCCAAAGTGCAGGAACTTGTCCAGGCCGGAGAAGCCCAGATCCAGCGTCGCCCCGGTTTGCGAGGACAGGAAATACAGCGTCCCCATCCAGCCCAGGGCGAGGGTCAGGCTCAGCAGGCGCAGGCGCGAGGGCATTTTTTACGGGGCTCGGGAAAGGATGGACGGCGCGGTCACCGGCCGATTACTTCGGCAGCAGTGATAGCAGCTTCGAGGTCAGCTTCTCGCCGAACTGCGGGTCGTGGCCGTGCAGGCTGGCCGCGGTCACCTGGGCATCGTTGAACAGCACCGGCAGGTTCCAACGCGCCAGGGTGTCGCACAGCTCGCCGATGCGATCATCAGCGTCGTCGTCGAGGTCCACCAGCAGGATGTCGATCTTGTCCGCATCAATGCGACTCACCGTGGTCTCGTCCAGCGGCAGCTCGTCGACCACCGTCAGACCTTGATCTTCGACCAGTTCGCGGAGGTGCTCGCGCAATGCCGGCGCTTCACTGGCAATGGCGACGCGGAGCCGGTTTTTTCGCAACGACAGCGGGCGTCGGCGCTTCTTTTTCGCCGGGGGCGCCGGCGGCGTATCTGATGACGCGTGCGGGGACTCGGCGTCCAGGGCCTGCTCCGGGGCCGGGAAGATGCCGCCGGCCCGTTTCTCGCGGGCCACGTCCTCGATCAGATCGACGTCGATCTGATCGCGCTTCTCCGCATAGCCGTATACCAGGGCGATGTCGCACAACAGGTTCACCAGGCGTGGCACGCCATTGCTGTGTTGATGCACCGCGGCGCAGGCGGCCTCGGTGAACAGCCCCGGGTCGCCGCCGGCGACGCTCACGCGGTGCTGGATATAGGCCTGGGTGTCGGCGGCGGTCAGCGGGGTCAGGTGATAGTCCACGGCGATGCGCTGGGCAAATTGCACCAGCTCGGGCCGGCGCAGGGTGTCGCGCAACTGCTGTTGCCCGACCAGGATCACCTGCAACACCTGGTCCTTGTCGGCGTTCACGTTGGAGAGCATGCGCAGCTCCTCCAGCGCGTCAATGGCCATGTTCTGCGCCTCGTCGACGATCAGCACGGTGCGGCGCCGGTTGGCGTATTCGCGGATCATGAACTCGACGAAGGTCTGATACAGCTCGACCTTGCCTTTGCCCGCATAGTCCAGATTGAAGGCCAGCAGGATCCACTGCAGCAAGTCGCCGAACGAGCGGTGGGTGTTGGAGATCAGGCCGACCGTGACGTTCTGCTCCATGTTGTTGAGCAGGTGTCGGATAAGCGTGGTTTTGCCGGTGCCGATGCCGCCGGTGATCGCCGTGAAGCCGGCCTGGCTGGACAGCCCGTATTGCAGCAGTGCCAGGGCCATGCGGTGCTTGTCGCTGAGATACAGGAACGACGGGTCCGGTAACAGCGAGAAGGGCTTTTCACGTAATCCGAAGTGGGCTTCGTACATCGGGGTGCTCGGGGCTTAGGGAAATCGGCGGCGGAAGACCGGGGGCGTTAGGGCAATTCATGGTCATGCGAGCTGCGAATCTCAAGGGACTGACGCGCAGGGGGGCGGTCAACCGGCGCTCAATCCCGGCCCGCCTTGTTCAGTACGGTACCGATGACATTGGTGCATTCCAGCAGTTCCAGCGCACGCCGGGCATCGTCCTGCGTGGTCTTGCCGTCCTCGAGGACCAGCAGGGCGGCATCGACGTAGGGTGAAAAAGACAGGGTGTCGGCAGCCGACAGCAGCGGCGGCAGATCGAAGATCACGATGCGGCTGGGATAGCGGTTTTTCAGCTCCTCGACCAATTGCACCATCTTCGGCGAGTTGAGCAGCTCGGCGGAATTCTGTACCGCGCGCCCGCCGGGCAGAATCACCACATGGTCGAGGTTCTCCGGATGGACCAGCAGCTCCGGCAGGGGCACGTCATCGAGCAGGTATTCGCTGAGGCCCTGGCTGGCCGGCAGGCCGAGGTGTTCATGGACATTGGGATGGCGCAGGTTGGCGTCCACCAGCAGCACCGAGTAGCTGACCTCCATCGCCAGGCTGATGGCCAGGTTGATGGCGGTCAGGGTCTTGCCCTCGTCCTCGCCCGGGCTGGTGACGGCGAGCACGTTCCAGGCATTTTCCCGGAGCCGCTGCAGGACCTGGGTGCGCAGGATCTTGTAGGCATCGGTGAAGACGCCCTCCGGCAGTGCGCTGACAACCAGCTGATTGCGCAGCTGACTGACCGGGACCTGGGTCGTGCGGGTCTGGGTATAACTGATCTCCGTGGCGCGCGCAGCGGCCCTGGGGGTCTCTAGCCGCGTGGCCGGTGGCGCGTTGTCGCGTTCCTGACGGGCCCGTTCCAGTGCTTCTTTGATGCGTTCCATAGGTCTTACCTCAAGGATGATCCAGTGCCGGCCTCGACGATCATCATAACCCGGTCACGTTGCCCGCTTTGCGCAGGGCGCGGAACCAGAGCACGTCCAGCGGTGCGATGAGCAGGTGTACGAGCAGCGCCACGCCGGCGAGGATCGCGACCACGACCAGCAGCAGAATTGCGTGGCGGCGGCGTTTGTCGGTGGACTCTTGGCTCGAGGCGAGATACGGGATCACCGCCAGCGGCGCAACCTGTAACGCGGTCAGCACACCCTTGGCGCCGCGCACGGATTTGTCCAGGCTCTCCGCCATCGCGGCGTAGCCGAGCCCGGCGCCGAGCGCCAGCACCAGGCTCAGGAACACGATGGCCGGGCGGTTGGGCTTGATCGGCTCCTCGGGCAAGGCGGCCGGATCGATCAGGGTGAAACGCTCGCCCATGCTCTCGGTCTCCAGCTGCTGGCCGATCTGGGCATGCATCTGTTTGGCCTTGATGTCCTGGTACTTGGCGGTCGCGTTCTCCAGGTCGCGGGCCAGGGTGCGGTACTCGCCCTCCACCTGCGGCATGCTGGCGAGCCGTTGCTCATAGTCGTTGCGGCGCTGTTCCAGGCCGAGGCGCTTGGACTTCAGGGCGCGGATGTCGTTGTCCGCCGACTGCAACTGCGACTGCAAGGTGACGTAGGCGGGGTTGTCCGGCATGCGCGCAGTCTGCGCCGGCGCCGAACGGGCCTTGGCCAGCGCCGCCTCGGTGGTCTCGATCGCGCGGCTCAGGCGCACCACGTCGGGGTGCTCGGGCGAATATTTCTCCTGGGCCGTGGCGAGTTCCGTGCGCAGGGCGTCGCGTTGTTCGAGCAACGATTCACGGCTATCCACCTGGCCGGTCTCGCGCTCCAGGCCCTCGATCTCGCGCTTCATGCGGGTCACGTCGGGGTGATCGGCCGAATAGCGCGCGATCAGCCCGGCGTATTGGGTGCGCAGCGCCTTGAGGCGCGCGCCGGGGCTCATGGTCACGTCCTGGCCGTGCGGGTCGAGCTGGCCGAGCTGGGCCTGGAGATAGAAGCGGCGGTCTTCCAGGGCGCGGATCTGGTTGTCGATGTCGGAGAATTCGCGCTCGGTGCGGTCCATCTGTTCCCGCAGCATCGGTGCGAGTTCCGGCAGGCGCTCGCTGTTGGCGGAACGGAATTCGGCGAGGCGCTTTTCCAGGGTCTCGATCTGGGTGGTGAGCCGGCCCGCCTCGTCGGCCAGGAAGGTGTAGGTCTCCTGGGCGCGGGAAGAGCGGGATTTGATGTTTTCCTGGAGATACAGGGTGGTCAGTTCATTGGCCACGCGCTGAACCTGTTGCGGCTGCTCGCCGAGGAAGGCCAGCGAGAAGGCGATGGTCGCGGCGGTCGGGCGGCCGGTGCGCGGGTCGACGACCTCGGCGCTGATCATCTCCAGTTGGATGTCCTCGCGCATGCGTTCGAGGACCTCCTCGGTGGTCTCGCGCTCGCGTTCATCGACGTAGAGATCAAATTTGTTCACGATCTCCAAGAGATTGCTGCGGGTCATCACCCGCTGGCTGATGGTCTGGATGCGTTGCGAGGCATAGCTGGTGACGGTCGACTGCACCAGTTCCGCAGGGATCTGCTGCTCCTCGATCAGGATGGTGGCAACGGAACGGTAGGTCGGTGGCCAGGCCAGGGCGACGATCACGCCGATGCCGAAAATGACTGCAGCGATCGCCGCGATGCGGGCGCGACGGCGTTTGAAGGCGGTCAGGTAATCCTGCAGGTCCTTGATCTGTACTTCTTCGTTCATAAACGGCCTTGTTGGGTGTGCACAGAATCCTGTGGGCTGAAATCCAGGCGACCGGATCGCTTCATGCCGTTGCCGTTGCCTACCGCGAGGTGAACCACATCAAATCAGCGTGACACCGCCAGGCGTGGCCAGCTGTAGCTGAGGCTGGCGAACACGGCATTGCTGTCTGCGGTGACATCCCCGCTACTGCCGCGCTTTACGCGCGTATAGGCGTATCCGGCGCCCAGGGTCAGATCCCGGTCCAGCCGCCAGGACAGGCGGGGCACGATGCGCAGGCTGTCGCGGCGATACAGGCCCAGGTTGCTGTCCACGGATTCCGACTGGAGATAATTAACGGCCAGGTGGGTCGACAGTTTAGCGCTGAGGCGGCGTTCGCCTTCGAGGTTGACGGTGGTGGTGCTGGTATCCGTGCTGTAGCTGCTGGGTTGGATCGAGCGCGAGGTGTTCAGGCTGAGGCGGCCGGTCTCGAAGCGGCGGGTCAGGGCGGCATCATAGACCAGGCCGGTGGTTTCGCTTTCGCGAGACACACCTTCGACTGCATAGATAAACGGGAAAAATGCTTCAAACCCCGGGATGGGCACGGCGATGGGTACGAGCTGCTGGGTCCGGGTGCGCCGGCTGCCCGCTGAACCGCGTATCTGCCAGGTCTCGGTGATGTCATACGCGGCGCCGATCTGCAGGGCGTCGGTTTTGGACTCCAGCTCGTCGCTGCGGTCGTATTCGACCTGGGTATGGCTGACGTCGGCGAAGAATTGGGTCTTGGGGGTGTACTGGTGGATGAGGCGCAGCTTCGGGACCAGGTAGGTATAGCCGTAATACCCGTAACGCGCCCCATCGTCATAGTCGACCTTCCCGTAGCCGGCCGAGGCCTCCACCGAGGTTGACTGGGTGAATTGATGCCGCGCTACCAGGTTCAGTGTCTGTTGGCTGCGGTCGATCTGCCGGATCGACAGGCCAGTGTCCAGATCCAGGCTCTCGTTTTGCAGCGTGGTGTCGTTGATCACGCCCGCGCTGGCCGCAAACGACCCGCGTTCGAAGCGTCGGGTGAGCTGGGCATCGAAGAAATTGTCTACGGTGTTCAGCCCATCCTGGCCCTGGTACTCGGATGCGCGCAGCCGGCCATTGGCGATCATATCCCACAACGGCGAACGCCGGCTCAGTTTGAGGCGTGGGTCGAGGATCGCGCCCCAGACGTCGTCTTGGGCCACCGGGAGCAGGCGGATGTTGTCGTTGTACTCCAGCCGGGCCGTGACCGAGGGTTCGGCCAGCCATTCGGCGGCATGGAGGTTCAGACTCGCGGCGGCAAGGGTGGCGGTCAGCAGTCCCGCCCGGGAACGGCGTTGCGGCATGGGTAGAAATTCCGGGTCACGCATTTTGAAAGGGAAGGTTCTCATGTAACAGCGTCTACGCATCGGGCTTGACGCGGCGCTTCTGAATCCCGGGACCCGCGCCCCGTGAAGGGGGGCGATGATCCGGATTTCGTGGCGGCCTGTCCAGCGCTCCGCACGGTGTGGCGGTTTAGGGCACCACCACCACATCGCCGGCCTTGAGCAGGATGTTCTGCTCCAGGCCCTCGCCCTTCTCGATATCGCCGTAGGCGAACGGGAGGGCGGTCTGCTTGCCGCCCTCGCGGCGCAGGATGCGGATCTTGTTGGCGGCCGCGAAGGGATTCATCCCGCCGGCCATGGACAGGGCCTGGACCACGTCCACCCGGCGGGTCACCGGGAATTCCCCGGGCTTGTTGACCTTGCCGATCACATAGACCTTGTTGCCGGACAGTTGTTGGATGGCCACGGTCACGGAGGGATCGGGGATGAACTTCTTGAGTCGCTCGCCGACCTCGGTCTGCAGCTGTTCGACGGACTTGCCGCTGGCCTGGATATTGCCGACCAGCGGGAACGACAGCCCGCCATCCGGGCGCACGATCACCGGCTTGGTCAGGTCTTCCTCGCGCCACACCGAGATCTCCAGGACATCGCCCGGCTCGATCAGGTAGGCCTCCCCCGCCGGGGTGGCGGCCCGTGCGATGGGGGTGGCGAGGCACAAGGCCGTGCTGATGAGAAGGCCGGAGAGTGTCCGGAAACCGCGGTTCGCTGCCATGATGTCTGCCGTCCTCAAAGAGGGCCTTCAGGGGGCCGTCGTGGTTGTTCGAAAGTAGGGTATGGATTTGCTGGCCAGGGACGGATATCAACAGAAACACGCCCGAGGCGTCAAGGCGCGCCCTGGCGCGCGAGCCGTGGGACCGACAGCGGCCGTTCTTGCCGAGGGCGATTTTCCGTTACACTTCCGCGCCAGCCCCTGCTGCGGATGCCCAGCCCATGAATGTCCTCGTCCTCCATGGCCCCAATCTGAATCTCCTGGGCAGCCGCGAGCCGGAACACTACGGTCGCGCCACGCTGGCCGAGATCGATACGCGTCTGCGGGCCCTGGGGCCTGAGCTGGGGCTGACCGTCGAGACCTTCCAGTCCAATGCCGAGCACGAACTGGTGGGGCAGGTGCAGGGGGCGCCCGCGGCCGGGGTCGGATACATTATCATCAATCCGGCCGCCTACACCCACACCAGCGTGGCCCTGCGCGATGCCCTGGCGGCGGTGCGGATACCTTTCATCGAGGTTCATCTGTCCAATGTGCATGCCCGGGAGCCGTTCCGGCGGCACTCCTATCTGTCCGACATCGCCGTGGGCGTGATCGCCGGCCTGGGGCCGGTCGGTTACGAGCTGGCCTTGCGGGCGGCGGCTTCCCTGCAAAAAAGCTGAATCCCCCCTCGATTTGCAGCGAACTTTCGCTAAAATGGCCTCTCGTCGCCCGGCCCCGCCGGTGTAACCGTCCACCCGCCCCGAGGCCCCGGCCCGGGACCACAAAGTGACCGCCATGGATATCCGAAAAGTCAAAAAGCTGATTGAGTTGCTGGAAGAGTCCGGGATCGCCGAGATCGAGATCCGGGAGGGCGAGGAGTCGGTGCGCATCAGCCGCTACAGCCCCAACGCCGCGCCGCTGATGATGCCGGCCCCGGCCCCTCTGGCCGCCCCCGCCGCCGCGGCACCGGTGGTCGCCGCCGAGGTCCCGCGGCCCGCTGGTCAGACCGTGGATTCGCCGATGGTCGGGACCTTTTACCGGGCCTCGAATCCGGGCGCCAAGGCGTTTGTCGAGGTCGGTCAGCGGGTCAATGCCGGTGACACGCTGTGCATCATCGAGGCGATGAAGATGCTCAATCAGATCGAGGCCGATCGGGCCGGGGTGATCGCCGAGGTGCTGGTCGAGAACGGCCAGCCGGTGGAGTTCGGCCAGCCCTTGTTCGTGATCGAATAAAGATGAACCTCGAAAAAATCGTGATCGCCAACCGCGGCGAAATCGCCCTGCGCATTCTGCGCGCCTGCCGGGAACTCGGCATCCGTACCGTCGCCGTGCATTCCACCGTCGACCGTGATCTCAAGCATGTGCGGCTCGCCGATGAATCGGTGTGCATCGGCCCGCCGCCCTCGGCGCAGAGTTATCTGAACATCCCGGCCATCATCAGCGCCGCCGAGGTGACCGACGCACAGGCCATCCACCCCGGCTATGGCTTTCTGTCGGAGAATGCGGATTTCGCCGAGAAGGTCGAGCGCAGCGGTTTCATTTTCATCGGGCCGCGGCCGGACACCATCCGCCTGATGGGCGACAAGGTCTCCGCCATCCGTGCCATGAAGGCGGCCGGGGTGCCCTGTGTGCCGGGCTCCGACGGACCGCTGGATGACGAGCCCGCGCGTAACCTCGAACTCGGTCGCAAGATCGGCTATCCGGTGATCATCAAGGCGGCCGGCGGCGGCGGTGGTCGCGGTATGCGGGTGGTCCACACCGAGGCGAGCCTGCTGAATGCGATCTCCCTGACCCAGGCCGAGGCCCTGGCCGCCTTCGGCAACGGCGTGGTCTATATGGAGAAATTCCTGGAACACCCGCGGCATGTGGAATTCCAGGTGCTCGCCGACGGCGAGGGCGGCGCGATCCACCTGGGTGAGCGCGACTGTTCCATGCAGCGGCGCCATCAGAAGGTGGTCGAGGAGGCGCCGGCCCCGGGCATCACCCCGAAGTTGCGCGCGACCATGGGCGAGCGTTGTGCGGCGGCCTGCCGCAAGATCGGCTACCGCGGCGCCGGCACCTTCGAATTCCTGTTTCAGGACGGGGAGTTCTACTTCATCGAGATGAACACCCGGGTGCAGGTCGAACACCCGGTCACCGAGTCGATCACCGGCGTGGACATCGTCCGCGAGCAATTGCGCATCGCTGCGGGCCAGGGCCTGTCGTATCGGCAGGCCGACATCCAGATCAGCGGCCACGCCGTGGAGTGCCGCATCAATGCCGAGGACCCGCGCAGCTTCATGCCCTCGCCGGGCACCATCGTGCAGTTCCATGCGCCGGGCGGGCCGGGCATCCGCTGGGACTCGCACATCTACAATGGCTATCGTGTGCCACCCAACTACGATTCCATGATCGGCAAGCTGATCGCCTACGGGGCCGACCGGGAGACGGCGCTGGCGCGCATGCGCGGGGCCCTGGCCGAGATCGTCGTCGATGGCATCCGGACCAACATCCCGCTGCATCAGGATATCTGCGCGGATGCGGCGTTCCTGGCCGGCGGCACGGATATCCATTACCTCGAAAAGAAGCTCGGGATGAAGTGAGTCCCGGCGTCCGGCCTGCCGGCCGCCTTCTATTTTCCCGCCACTCCACAGCACCCCCGCGCTAGCTACTCGCCTATGGCCTGGATCCAGCTGACCCTTCCGGCCGCCGAGGCCGACCCCCAGGCCCTCGCGGCGGTCTTCGAGGCGCAGGGGGCGCTGTCGGTGACCTTGCAGGACGCCGGTGACCAGCCGCTGTTCGAACCGCCGCCCGGGGCCACGCCGCTGTGGTCGCAGGTGCAGGTCACCGCCCTGTTCGCGGACTCGGCGGATGTCGCGTGCATCCGCGCGGGGCTCGCCGCGCGCTTCGGCCCGGACTGCGCCCGAGGCCTGCGCATCGAGGCACTCGACGAGCGTGACTGGACGCGCGCCTGGATGGACGGTTATGCGCCCATGCGCTTCGGCGCACGGCTGTGGATCGTGCCGACCGGCTTTGAGGCGCCCGACCCGACGGGCGTGAACCTGCTGCTGGACCCGGGTCTGGCCTTCGGCACAGGCACGCACCCGACCACGGCGC
>JBHEOS010000179.1:555-814 GCA_046260695.1 Gammaproteobacteria bacterium | reverse complement strand
TGCGAAGAATGCCGCGAACATCCCGTTCAAGGACGACCGAGATGAGTGACGAGAACAAGCATATCGACGAGGCGACGGGCGTCGAGACCACCGGGCACGAGTGGGACGGCATTCGCGAACTCAACAACCCGATGCCGCGCTGGTGGCTGTGGACCTTCTACGCCACCATCGTGTGGGCCTTCGGCTACATGATCCTCTATCCCGCCTGGCCGCTGATCAACTCGGCGACCCCCGGCCTGCTCGGCTACTCCAGCCGCGG
>JBHEOS010000179.1:0-428 GCA_046260695.1 Gammaproteobacteria bacterium | reverse complement strand
ACGATCCATCAGACGATCGCCCACGGGGTGCGCGACAGGACCGATCCCGAGACGCGCATTTCCGAAATGCCGCCGTTTGCGGATTTGCTTAGCCCGAGCGAAGTCCTCAGGACCGCGGCCTACGTCCGCAGCCTCTCCGGCCTCGAGAGCGATCCCGAAATGGTTGCGGCAGGCGAGCCCCTGTTCGCCGACAACTGCGCGGCGTGTCATGGTCCCGGCGGCGAGGGCGTCAAGGATCTCGGCGCGCCGAACCTGGCCGATGCGATATGGCTCTACGGCTCCAGCGAAGCCGAGATCGCCCGCCAGATCCAGGCGCCCAGGCACGGCGTCATGCCCGCCTGGTCCGGTCGCCTCGGCGAGGACACCGTGAAGAAGCTCGCCGTCTTCATCCATTCGCTGGGCGGCGGGGAATAGGCTTCATGCTCGAC
>JBHEOS010000178.1:514-815 GCA_046260695.1 Gammaproteobacteria bacterium | reverse complement strand
AGGTGAAGCTGCGCAGGACCTCGCCGCCGAAGACATAGAGCGAAAACAGCGCGATCAGGGTCGAGACCGAAGTCATGAGGGTGCGCGGCAGGGTCTGGTTGAGCGACAGGTCGATGAGGTCCGAAATCGACATCTGCTTGTATTTGCGCAGGTTCTCGCGGATGCGGTCGAACACCACGACGGTGTCGTTGAGCGAGTAGCCGACGATGGTCAGAAGGGCGGCAATGCTCGCCAGGTTGAACTCGTAGCGCAGGATGGTCAGCACGCCGATGGTGACGATGACGTCGTGCACCAGGGATAT
>JBHEOS010000178.1:0-314 GCA_046260695.1 Gammaproteobacteria bacterium | reverse complement strand
CCGGCTCCTGAGTCCGGAGAGGTCGGCGGGCTGCTCGGTGCGGATCTCGATCAGGGTGCCGCCCTCGAAGTCGATGCCGTAGTTGAGGCCGATGGCGACGAACAGGGCGATCGACACCAGGACCGCGACCATGGCGCCGATGAACCCCGCCCGGCTGTAGCGCATGAACGGGATCTTGGTGTCATCCGGGACGAAGCGGATCGGACGATACATGCCTGAACTCCTACAGCGGCACGAACTTGGGCCGCGTCCGCCGGACCCACACGGCCATCATCAGGCGCGTCAGGGTATAGGCGGTGAACACGGTCGTGATG
>JBHEOS010000177.1:0-818 GCA_046260695.1 Gammaproteobacteria bacterium | reverse complement strand
CCGATGCTCGACAAGAACAAGATGCTCACCGACACCTCGGCGTTGGTGATGCGGCATGTGATGCAGGGGCACGATGCCGTCGAGGTCATCGATGAACTGGAACGGGTGTTCCAGCGCCACTACGCCCAGTTGATCTCGAACGACACGCCGTGAGCGCAGGGCCCATGGAACACATCCGCGACTGGTTCAGGCGACATCTCGACAACCCGCAGGTCGTCGCGCTGGCGGCGGTGCTGATCATCGGCTTCGCCCTGGTCCTGACCGTGGGCAATATGCTGGCGCCGGTGCTGGCCAGCGTGGTGATCGCCTACCTGCTGGAGGGCGTGGTGCGTCCACTGGAGACGCGGGGGGTGCAGCGCACCCTGGCCGTGACCCTGGTGTTCACGGTGTTCCTGGCGGTACTGGTATTCATGCTGTTTGGATTGCTGCCGCTGTTGTCGAACCAGTTTACCCAGTTCGTCCAGCAGCTCCCCGACATGATCGCCCGCGGCCACAAGAGCCTGCTGCTGCTGCCGGAGAAATACCCGAGCTTCATCAGCGAGGAACAGATCGCGCAGTTGACCGCGGCGGCGCGCGCCGAGGTCGGGGCCTTCGGGCAGCGGGTCCTGTCCTGGTCGGTCGCCTCGCTGGTCGGACTGGTCATCGTGCTGATCTATGTGATCCTGGTGCCGATGCTGGTGTTCTTCTTCCTGAAGGACAAACAGCGCATCGTCGGCTGGATCAGCGGCTACCTGCCGCGCGAGCGCGCCCTGTCGACAGCGGTGTGGCTCGATGTCGACCGCCAGATCGGCAACTACGTGCGCGGCAAGGTCTGGGAG
>JBHEOS010000176.1:0-825 GCA_046260695.1 Gammaproteobacteria bacterium | reverse complement strand
GCCGCCTTCATGCCCACCCCGATGATGAAGAGCGCGAAGATCGCCCGCAGCCGCGCGGGATCGACCTGCGACAGGTCCGGCGGCGCGGCAAAGACCACCGGCCCGACCGCGTCCTGCAGCCACAGGATGGCCACCAGCAGCGCCGCGCTGCACGGCAGGGCATAGGCCAGATAGGTCCGCGCCGCCTGCAGCGAGGGGCGGTCCTGCTTGTGGACCACGAGCGGCCATGTGCTCACCGTCAGGACCTCGAAGAAGACGAAGAAGGTGATCAGCGAGCCCGACATCGCGAGGCCGGTGGTGGAGGCGACGCAGAGGCCGAAAAAGCCGAAGAACCGCGACTGCTGCGCCTTCGTGCCGAAATAGGCGATGGCATAGACCGTGGTCAGCAGCCACAGGAACGCCGACAGCGACACGAACAGCAGCGCGAGCGCGTCGATCCGCAGCAACAGCTCGAGCCCTGGGGCGAGCGGGATGGCGACCTCGTAGGACGCACCCCCGGCGACGGCCAGGAGCATGACCACGATCAGCGCGAGCTTGAGCACCGCCCCCACGAGGTTGAGCGTGTTGCGCAGCCGGTAGCTCTCCTGCGCGAGGAAGAACGTGACGAGCCCCGGCAGCAGCGACGTCACGAGGACCAGCAGCGGGAGCAGCGCCGTCACGGGGCGGCCCCCTCGATCGCGGGATGCCCGATGGCGAGGAGATCGAACAGCCCGGTCGCGGCAATCCCCAGCACCACCGACAGGCCCGCGAGGGTCAGCGGAACGAGCTGCTGCGCGCGCGGGGCGGGCACGGGCACGGGCACGGGCACAGGCACAGACACGGGCC
>JBHEOS010000175.1:680-825 GCA_046260695.1 Gammaproteobacteria bacterium | reverse complement strand
CGTGGTGGGCCTCCTTCGGCTGGCTCAGGACAGGCTGCTAGGCGGCTACGGCGGCGGCCCCGGGGTCTCCCCGCGTTCCTCGGCCTCGATGCGGTCGAGTTCCGCGTCCAGCTCGGCCCCGCGGGCCGCCGACCCGGGCGGCGTG
>JBHEOS010000175.1:0-670 GCA_046260695.1 Gammaproteobacteria bacterium | reverse complement strand
CCAGCAGGGTCTGCGAAATGATATCGGGCGGGGTCAGCACCATGCCAATCACGAAGGCCCCGACGATCACGTACGGGCGCTTCGCGGCGAGCGCCTGCGGGGTGGTCGCGCCCATCCGCACCAGCACGAAGGTCGCCACCGGCACCTGGAAGGCGGCGCCGAAGGCGAAAAGCAGGGTCAGCACGAAATCCAGATACTTGCCGATATCGGTCATCACCGAGACGCCTTCCGGCGCGCTCGCGGTCAGAAAGGCGAACACCAGCGGAAACACCACGAAATAGGCGAACAGCCCGCCGAGGTAGAACAACAGGGTGCTGGAGACCAGCACCGGCAGGGCCAGCCGGCGCTCGTGCCGGTACAGGCCGGGGGCAATGAAGGCCCAGGCCTGGTACAGCAGCAGCGGCATGCAAAGGAAGATTGCCAGCACCAGGGCCAGCTTGAACGGGATCAGAAACGGCGAGGCCACCTCGATGGCGATCATCGAACTGCCCTGGGGCAGGTGCCGCATCAGCGGGTCGGCCAGCAGGGAATAGAGCGTGTTGGCGAACGGCGCCAGCGCCAGGAACACGATCAGCACCGCGACCAGCATGCGCAACAGGCGGTCGCGCAGCTCGACCAAGTGCCCGAGGAAGGGCTGCTCGATCTCGTCCCCGGGGCGGGGCTCAGTCGC
>JBHEOS010000174.1:0-828 GCA_046260695.1 Gammaproteobacteria bacterium | reverse complement strand
GTGCAGTTCGAGGTTGTCGCAAAGGACTACGCGACCCAACGCCTGGTCATCAAAGACACGCGCAAGGTGGAGCCCAACGCCGAGGATTTGGAACGCATCCGCCGGGAGACACCGCGCATCGCACAGGCCCTGCGCCACCACAGCGCACGCGACGAGGTCGTCACTGACTTTATATGGCCCGCCGAGGGGCCGACCAGCAGCCCGTTTGGTCTGCGTCGCTACTTCAACGATCAGCCGCGCAGCCCGCACAGTGGCCTGGACATCGCCGGCCCCGAGGGCGCGCCGATCATCGCCCCGGCGCCCGGGCGGGTGATCGACACCGGCGACTTCTTCTTCAACGGCAAAACGGTATTTCTGGACCACGGCCAGGGTCTGGTCACGATGTACTGCCACATGAGCCGCATCGACGTGCAGCCGGGCGACGAGGTCCAGGCCGGCGATACACTCGGCACCATCGGCAAAACCGGCCGCGTCACCGGCGCGCACCTGCACTGGGGCGTGAGCCTGAACAACAGCCGCGTCGATCCGCTGCTGTTCCTACCGGAGCGGCTTGCCCCCACCACCACAGAGTAACGGCGCGACCACCCGGCAATTCCCCGCTGCACGGGGCCCTCCCTCCGAACACCCTTCCGACCGGCACTTTGCCACTCACCGACGCACAACGGGAACAAGTGCACTCACACCCGCCGCGCTCCGCGAGGTTACTGAAACAGGCTTCTGGAACAGGCCGGCATCAGCACCGCTGTGGCTAAACATTGTCCGTCAGCACCACGCGCGCGCCGATGGCCGCGGCTAGCTCAGCGGGCTGCAAGGCGAGCGGATTCTACT
>JBHEOS010000173.1:591-831 GCA_046260695.1 Gammaproteobacteria bacterium | reverse complement strand
ACTTTCTGAAAGTCTCGTTTTAGGTGGTACGATAAATATATCAAAAGGGGTGCCTTATCCGTACGTTGCGGCTATGACCGTGTGCTTAGCGTATGATCCTGCCCCCTCCGGCATCAGACCCCATATTCGGCAAGGGCGTCAGAGCTGAGATCAAGCTGCGCACCCAAGAAACTGGCGACTTCCGAGGGGATGACCTCGGCAGAAGCGAGCATCCGGCCTGGATATCGCAGTGCGCATAAC
>JBHEOS010000173.1:0-342 GCA_046260695.1 Gammaproteobacteria bacterium | reverse complement strand
GCAAGCGCGACATCCGCCCAGGGCTCGACACCTGCCTCAAAGCGCTGCGCAAAGGCGACGTCCTCGTTGTTTGGAAGCTCGACCGGTTAGGCCGTGATCTCCGTCACCTCTTGACAATCGTGCAGGAACTGACGGATCGAGAGATCGGCCTGCGCGTTCTTACCGGACAGGGTGCGCAGATCGACACCACCACTGCTGCAGGGCGGTTGATATTTGGAATCTTCGCCGCCCTGGCTGAATTTGAACGTGAGTTGATCCGGGAGCGCACGGTCGCCGGCCTAAAGGCCGCCCGCGCCAGAGGGCGAAAAGGCGGCCGAAAGTTCGCGCTGACCAAAGCCCAGG
>JBHEOS010000172.1:566-844 GCA_046260695.1 Gammaproteobacteria bacterium | reverse complement strand
GCCCCGTTCTTTGCCGCGCCCGGCCGCGCCTGCGCGCCGCTCGTATCCGGAGCGCCGGAATGTTCGTAATCACCAACCGCAAGGTCCAGGAAGGCAAGACCGGCCTGGACCCGTTCGGCAAGGTGCCTAACGAAAAGGGCAACAACGAACTTCGTCTAGCCCGAGTGCCCCGGCGGGCGAGGGTAGGACAGTGACAACGCTTTCAGCTCCTTTCTATCCGATTATCTACGTCCGCGGTTTTGCCATGACCCGCGGGGAAATCGAGGCGACAACCTCTA
>JBHEOS010000172.1:0-246 GCA_046260695.1 Gammaproteobacteria bacterium | reverse complement strand
AAGGCCAGAAAAGCCTTCCGCGTTTACCTGGTCGCCCACTCCATGGGTGGGCTCATCTGTCGCGCGCTATTGCAGAGCAAGGATTTGCGCGACAGCGAAGAGGCCAAAGCGGTCGATAAGGTGTTCACCTACGCCACACCGCACAACGGAATAGAAATGGGTGGATTCAATGTCCCGGCCGCGCTGGGTATCTGGGACATCAATAACTTCAGCCGCAAGGAAATGGCTGGATACCTCAGCCTGCGA
>JBHEOS010000171.1:0-847 GCA_046260695.1 Gammaproteobacteria bacterium | reverse complement strand
TTCCTGCGCTCTCGCGCCTTGATCTGCACGTTCCGGCTGTGCTTCTTAGTCACCGAACTTCACGCATGGACCACTAGCCTGGCGGGAGGAATGAGGAATTGGGGTCAGTAAAAATTCCTAGGAACTTACCCCGCGACGATGGAAAAAACTGTTCGCCGAAAATCCGTTGAAATAAGCTCTGGCTGGGTTGGGGAAGTAGCGTCCTCGATTGAACGGTTACTCTGGACCTTGAGATGGGTCTCATAGGTCATTTCAGGATCAATGGAGGATCAATCGAGTCTGACCCCATTGATCCTAACAACCCGGGGCCAGCCTTTCTTCATTTCTCATGGAATTACTGATTACATTTCAGAAACCTGCGATTAAGTCAGTGCCATTGAGATTAGTATCGAATACATTGAGGTCGTTAATACCGATATATATCCCATGAAATGGTCCATCGAACAAAAGGTGTTTACCGGCTTTGCCGTAGCGCTGGCTATTTTCGCCATCATCGGCTGGCTTGCCTATCAGTCGACCTTAGATTTCATGCATGCTTCCACCCAAGCCGCGCGCAGCCAGGAAACCATCACTTCCCTGGAAGAAATCTTCTCCCTGGCAAACCAGGCGGAAACACGGCAGCGCATGTATCTGATCAGCGGCGATGAACGCCACCTCGCCCCCCGAGACACTCACATCGACCGCATACATGTCCTGTTCGGCAACGTCCGCGATGCCATATTGGACGATCCCGGCCAGCAGGCATTGCTGCGCCAACTGGACCAGCATATCGAAACCCGTCTTGCGCTGCTGGAAGGCGTATTGAAGCTACGCCGCGAGCAGGGCTTCGAGCAGGCACGCCTCAAAC
>JBHEOS010000170.1:627-863 GCA_046260695.1 Gammaproteobacteria bacterium | reverse complement strand
CAAGGCCGTCACCGTCTTCGGCTCGGCGCGGCTCGGTCGCGACCACCCCGACTTCGCGAAGGCGGAGGCCCTCAGCGCCGACCTCGCGGGCCGCGGATACGCGGTCGTCACCGGCGGCGGTCCCGGCATCATGGAGGCGGCGAACAAGGGCGCCTTCGAGGCGGGCGGCCGTAGCGTGGGCCTCAACATCGCGCTGCCGCACGAGCAGGCGCCGAATCCCTACCAGACGGACAAGG
>JBHEOS010000170.1:0-302 GCA_046260695.1 Gammaproteobacteria bacterium | reverse complement strand
ACGACGTGGCGGGGATCCCCGACGAGATCGAGAAGTACTACGCCGCCGGGAACCACGGGGGCTTCAATCTGCCGTGGTAGGGGACTCCAAGCTGGGCCTCAGGGAACTTGACACTAAAGCACTCAGGTTTTATCCTGTATTCGCAAGGGGTCGTCGGCGCCACGAGGCCGACCGCCCAGCGACATCCCACCCATGGAGGTGCCCATGTCCCTCGTCCGAACCCCCAACCCGTACGCCACCCCCGTCGTCCGACGCAGCCTCGCCGAGGACCTCTTCGACGGCTTCGAGCGCCTGTTCGAGGA
>JBHEOS010000017.1:0-32841 GCA_046260695.1 Gammaproteobacteria bacterium | reverse complement strand
TTTCAAGCTTGCGCAACGCAGAGCTGCGCGTTCCGGCGCCGCAAACAGTTACCGAACTTTGCGCATGGACCACTAGATCCTTTCGGGTTTGTTGGAACGCAAGACCGCATGCCTGCGCCGATGACGATGGCTCCCTGGTGATTGATCTGAACGCCCGCCGCGTCGAGATTCAGGTCGCGCGTGTTCGGTGTCCGGCCGGTCGCAACCAGCAGCTTGTCGGCGCGTAGTTCGCCGTGCCCGGTGGCGAGCACGAATTCCCCGCCTACGCAGGCGATGTGGCTTACTAGTATATGTTCCAGCACCGCGATGCTCTCGGCACGGAAGGCAGCCGTGACGGCCTCGCCGATGGCCGGGTCTTCGCGGAAGAAGAGTGTATTGCGCGCCAGGATCGTCACCTGACTGCCCAGCCGGGCGAAGGCTTGCGCCAGCTCGACCGCCACAACCGACGAACCGATCACGGCCAGCCGCCGGGGAATCGTGTCGCTGACCAACGCTTCGGTGGAGGTCCAGTAGGGTGTGTCTTCGAGCATGGAGTCCGCACTGGTTGAACTTTTACGCGCCTGTCATGTCCGCAAGCGGAATGTTTCCTGTCCGCTGATCGCGTCACTACAAGCGGAGTGAGCCTCGCGGTGCCATGAGTCAGGCAACGTGATCGAGTATGCGGGTCTCGTGTCGCGAAATCATGATGGCTTGTTCAAGGCTCTTTCCCGGCGCGGATGTCGGCCGGCGCAAGACAAGTTCCGCTGTCATTGCACACCTGAATATGCAGCGTCACTTCGAGATCAGCGGGCGCAGGCGTGTCCAGCCGCGCGGGGATTTGCACGCCGTCATGATAGACGCGGATGGGCGCGTCGAGGTCGACTGGCAGTATTTCACCTTGAGGATAATCGACATTTAAATCCAGTGTCCGGTCGCCGGCGCGTGCGCGGATTTTGATCGGGATCAAAAAATCCAGCGCGGCCGGTGCGGCATTGACGTGCCAGCCCGCACGCAGATGCAAGGTGGTGACGAAACGCCGCGGGTCGCCGGTGTCGCGTCGCACGCTGGCGCGTACCACGTCGGCGCTGCTCTGCAGTGCCGCGGACGCAGCGGTAAGAGTAGCGTCTGGGGCAAGCTTGGCTTGGTGGTAGTCGGCCAAGCCCCAGAGCAGATAGGGCATGTCGCGCGGTGACTGCTCCAGTACGGGGCCGTAAGTGCGCAGGGTGGCCGCGGCGTAACCGGCATAGCGCGCATTGATGCGTCGGGCCAGCGTCACCAGCGCACGGGTGGCGAGGCTGTTGCCGGCCGGCACCGCGCCGTCGTTTCTGTCCTTGCCGCGCGCGAGCAGATGTTCGACGCCGGCCGGCGTGTAGTAGAAACCGCCAGCCGGATCCCAGAACGTCGCGATCATGGTATCGGCCAGTTCTACCGCAGCGGGATTCCAGCGCAGGTCGCAGTCGACCCGGTCGAGTTCCAGGAGCGCGAGGAGGGTCGCCGCGTAGTCGTCGAGGTAGGCGTCGAGCTTGGCTTGGCCGTGGCGTGTGACGTGCAGCAGTCGGCCGTTTTTGTCGCGCAGCGTGGTGAGCAGGGCGTCGGCGGCGCGCGCAGCCATTTCGATGTAGTCCGGCTGGTCCAGCACCTTGCCGGCGTAGGCGAGCGCCTCGATCATCAGGCCGTTCCAGGCGGTGATCGATTTGTCGTCCTGATGCGGCTGGTCGCGTTCCTCGCGGACGGCGAGCAGTTTGGTGCGGATGGGTACCAGGCGTGCGTGCAGCTCCGCGACGCTCAAGTTCTCGGCCCGGGCGGTGTCGGCATAGGACTTCGGCCAGTGCAGGATGAAGGCGCCCTCGAAGTTCGGCGACCCGTCGAACCCCCAGACGCGGCGGGCAAACTTGGCTTCGGATGCCGACAACACGCGCTCGATCTCCTCGACTGTCCAGACATAGGACTTGCCTTCCACCGTGTCCACTTCCGAGTCCTGCGCCGAATAGAACAGGCCATCGGGACCGGTCATTTCGCGTCGCACATAGGCGACAATGTCCTCGGCAACGCGTTTGAAATCGTCATTGCCAGTGAGCGTCCAGGCACGCGCGTAGACGTGCAGCAACTGGGCGTTGTCGTAGAGCATCTTCTCGAAGTGCGGCACAAGCCATTGCGGGTCGGTGGAGTAGCGGTGAAAGCCGCCGCCGATCTGGTCGTGGATGCCGCCACGGGCCATGGCGTCGAGCGTCGTGATCACCATTTCCAGGCTCTTTTTGTCACCGCTGATTTCGTAGTGCGTGAGCAGGAGCTCAAGCTGGGAAGGCATAGGAAACTTGGGCGCCGGACCGAAACCGCCGTCGAAGGCGTCGAAGGTCTGCGCATACTCGGCCACGGCGCGCGCCGGCAGCGCGGCATCGGGTAGACGGGCCAGCGGTTCACCGGGCAGGCGGGTGGCACGGCGCACGGTGTCGGCGATGCTCTCGGCCTGCGCCTCCAGTCCAGCACGGTCGTCATTCCATTTCGCCGCGGCCTTGGTGATGAGTTCCTGGAGCTGCGCCCGGGGCAGGTAGGTGCCGCCGAAGAAGGGATTCAGATCGGGCGTGAGCAGCGTGGTCATCGGCCAACCGCCGTGGCCGCTCATGAGCCGCACGGCGGTCATGTAGATTTCGTCCACGTCGGGCCGCTCCTCGCGGTCGATCTTGATGCTGACGGCGAGCTGGTTCATCAACTTCGCCGTATCCGGATCGGCGAAGGACTCGCGCTCCATAACGTGGCACCAGTAGCAGGTGGAATAGCCGATGGAGAGAAAGATAAACTTGCCCTCGCGGCGCGCCTTGTCGAAGGCTTCGGCGCCCCAGGGATACCAGTCCACCGGATTGGCCGCGTGCTGCAGCAGATAGGGACTGGTCTCGCAGGCCAAGCGATTCTGCCCCGACGGCGGCCGGCAGTCGGCGGCGCCGGCTAGGCCGGCCAATGCGAGGCCTACCCACAGAGCGATGGCACGCCAAGCACGGCAGCGAAAAGATTGGTGAGTGCAGATCATCAGGGTATCAGCCTCCTGTCGCTTCGATGGACCCGATTAGCGCCTCGCGTGGAAACAGATCAGGCAGGTGCCTCGGTCATATTGACCGGCGTCAGCTCGACGCCCGGGTGCGCGGCCGCGAACACGCGAAACAGCTCGTCGGCGAACGCCTGGCCGATCTCCGCGACTCCCTCGAAATCCAGCACCACATGCCGGAAGCGTTCAAAGCGCTGATACAGGCGCTTGGCCTGCGAACGCGACACCAGCTTCTCGCCTATTAATCAGTCGATTATGATTAGGCGTCCGTCAGGGCGAACAGCCGCGTTTGCTCTGTTGCATCAGCCGTCGAGACATTCGCCTCCCAGCCAACCGTGTGATCTACGCCCCGGTCTTCAGGCGCATGGCGATCACACGCCCCCGGCCTCCTCCCGATAGAGCAGGCAATCGACCTCATGCCCGGGGCTGATCGGGTAGGCGTGCGGCGGCCTGTGGCGGCATTCCGGACGGACGTGCGGACAGCGCGGGTGGAAGTGACAGCCCTCCGGGCGCGCCAGCGGCGAGGGGATGTCGCCGGCGAGTGCCAGCGGTGGGTGACGGTCAGCGATGCGCGGCACGGCCGCCAGTAGCGCCTGGGTATAGGGATGCCGCGGCTGGGCCAGCACCTCGGCGGCCGGGCCGCGTTCGACGATGCGCCCGAGATACATCACAGCGACGCGGTCGGCCAGGTAGCCGACCACCGCCAGGTTGTGGGTGATGAACAGGTAGGCAAGCCCCTGCGCCTGTTGCAGACGGCGCAACAGGTTGAGTATCTGCGCCTGCACCGAGACGTCGAGCGCGCTGGTCGGTTCGTCGCAGACCAGCAGTTTCGGCTCCACCGCCAGGGCTCGGGCGATACAGATGCGCTGACGTTGTCCGCCCGAGAACTGGTGTGGATACAGGTGCAGTTGCTCGGGACTCAGGCCCACCTGTTCCATCAGGTGCTGGGCACGCTGCTGGCGATCCGCGCGGTCAGTGCCGATCGCCTGGACTTCCAAGGCCTCCAGGAACATGTCGCGGATGCGCATGCGCGGATTGAGTGAGGCTAACGGGTCCTGGAATACCATCTGAAACCCGGCACGCGCGCGGCGCAACGCCTCGCCGTGCAGAGCGCCGAGATCGCGCCCCTCGAAATGCACGCTGCCGGCGTCGGCGCGCTGCAATTGCAGCACCGCCTTGGCTACCGTGGTCTTACCGCAGCCCGACTCGCCAACCAGCGCCAGGGTCTGGCCCGCCGCCAGATCGAAGGACACGGCATCGACCGCGCACAGGGTCTGGCGCGGGCGCCCGAAACCGCGGCGCACCGCGAAACTGACGCTCAGGTCGCGCACCGCCAGCAGCGGCGCACCGGGCGCAATCACGGGCGGGTCGTCCGCCTCGGTGGTGAGCGTCAAGACAGGGGCGGTCTCGCCGCGCTCGCCGAGGAAACAGCGCACGCCCCACTCCGTGGTGCCATACCAGGCCGGGGTCTCTTCCCAACAGCGCAACATGACCCGGTCACAACGGGCGGCGAAACGGCAACCGACGGCGAACTCGGCGCCAGCCTGCGCCTGGCCGGGGATCGCGGCCAGCAGCCGGCCGCGCTGTTCGATATCCGGCTGGGCGCGGAACAACATCTGCGTATAAGGATGGGAGGGCGTGTGGAAGAATGCCTCGCGCGGGGCCTGTTCCACGACTTGGCCGGCGTACATCACCGCGACGCGATCGGCCATCTGCGCGGCGACGCCGAGGTCGTGGGTGATCAGCAGCAAGGCCATGCCGCGTTCACGTTTCAGGCGTTCCAGCAGTTGCAGGATCTGCGCCTGGATGGTCACGTCGAGCGCCGTGGTCGGCTCGTCGGCAATCAGCACATCGGGGTCGCCAGCCAGCGCGATGGCGATCATCACGCGCTGCTTCATGCCGCCGGAGAGCTGGTGCGGGTAGTCGCCCAGGCGCTCGCCGGCGGCGCCGATGCCGACAGACTCCAGCAACTCGATGCAACGCGCCCTGAGCGCGCTGCCGCTGAGCCTCTGATGCAGGCGCACCGCCTCACCGATCTGCCAGCCGATCGACAGTACCGGATTCAGCGAGGTCATGGGCTCCTGGAACACCATGGCCAGATGGCGCCCGCGCAGGCCATAACGCGACTGCGGCGCGTGCCTACGCAATTCGCGGCCGGCATAGTCGATGTGACCACTGACGACCTCGGCGCCGTTGGGCAGCAGATCCATCAGCGCCAGGGCGGTCAACGATTTGCCGCAGCCGGACTCGCCGAGCAGGACCAGGGTCTCGCCGCGCACGATGCGGAAGCTGACTCCATCCACCGGATGGACACCGCCCAGACGCACCCGAAGGTCGCTGACGCCGACCACGACCGCGCCGGTACGCGCCTCAGATGTCGACAGGGGAGGTGGCATGGTCGCTGAACAGTGAGGCACGCAGCAGCGTGCGGGTGTAATCCTGTTGCGGTTGCGCGAACAGGCGCTCGGTATCGCCGGTCTCGACCACGCGCCCGCCGCGTATGACCAGGATGCGGTGGGCCATGGCGCGGATGACCTTCAGGTCATGCGAGATGAACAGGTAGCTGATGCCGTAACGGCGTTGCAGGCCGAGCAACAGCTCCAGCACCTGCTTCTGTACCGAAACGTCCAGGGCGCTGGTGGGTTCGTCGAGCAGGATCAGCTTGGGCTGGAGCACAGCCGCGCGCGCAATCGCGATGCGCTGGCGCTGGCCGCCGGAAAATTCGTGCGGGTAGCGCCACAGCATGTCCTCGCTCAGGCCCACCTCACCGAGGATGCGCAGGATGCGTTCGCGGTGCTCGGCGTTACTCTGCTGCGGGAAATGGATCTCCAGACCCTCGCGCAGGATCTGCTCGATCGTCATGCGCGGGGACAACGAGGAATAGGGGTCCTGGAAGACCACCTGGAAATTGCGCCGCAGCGGCCGCAACTGGCGCGGGCGCAGGCCGTCCAGGCGCTCACCGGCGAAACGGATCTCGCCCTGACAGTCCTGCAGGCGCAGCAGCGCCATACCCAGCGTCGACTTGCCGGAGCCGGACTCGCCGACGATCCCCAGGGTCTCACCCGTGCGCAGTACCAGGCTGATATCGTCCACGGCGCGGACCTCGCCGACGCGGCGACGGAAAAAACCGGCCTTGATCGGGAAATAACAGCGCAGATTGCGCCCTTCCAGCAGCGTGGCGCGCGTCTCCAGCCCCTGCGCATCCTGTGCGTTCAGCATGCGTCGCGGCTGGGCATTGAGCAGCTGACGGGTATAGGCGTGCTCGGGGGCCTCAAATACCCGCGTCACCGCACCCTGTTCCACCAGAGAGCCCTGCTGCATCACGCATACGCGGTCGGCAAAACGCCGCACCAGGTTGAGGTCGTGGGTGATCAGCAGCACGGCCATGCTGAATTCACGTTGCAGTTCCTCCAGCAGGCTGAGGATCTGCGCCTGCACGGTCACGTCCAGGGCGGTGGTCGGTTCGTCGGCGATCAGCAGCCGCGGCGAACAGGCCAGCGCCATCGCGATCATCACCCGCTGGCGCTGACCGCCGGAGAGCATGTGCGGGAAGGCATCGAAACGCTTATGCGGTTCGGGGATGCCGGTGCGTTCCAGCAGATCGATCATGCGCGCCCGCGCCCGCTCGCGGCTCATGCCCTCGTGGATCATTAGGGGCTCGATCAATTGCCGACCGATGGGGTAAACGGGATTGAGCGAGTTCATCGGCTCCTGAAAGATCATCGCGATCTCGCGTCCGCGCACACCGCGCATCGCCGCCTCGTCCAGCGCCAGCAGGTTGCGGCCGGCAAGGCGGATCTGGCCGGTCGGAAAACGCGTCAGCCGCGGGTCGTGCAGCCGCAAAATAGACAGCGCGGTCACCGACTTCCCGGAGCCGGATTCACCGACCAGGGCCAGCTTCTCGCCGGGCGCGATCTGGAAATCCACACCCGAGACGACCCGACCGTAGCCGCCATGCGGATCGCGAAAGGCGACCGAGAGATCCTTGACCTCGAGCAGCGTGTCGGCGTCGTGCAACTCAGCCACGCCGGGTATCCATCGCTTCGCGCAACGCCTCGCCGATGAAGATCAGCAGCATCAAGGTGCCGACCAGCACCACGAAGGTGGTCAGCGACAGCCACCAAGCATCGATGTTGTCCTTGCCCTGGGCCAGCAGCTCGCCCAGGCTCGGGGTGGTCGGCGGGACGCCCAGGCCGAGGAAGTCCAGGCTGGTCAGGGCCAGGATCGCACCGCTGATGCGAAACGGCAGAAACGTGATCACCGGCGTCAAACTATTGGGCAGCAGATGCCGGAACATGATGGCGCGGTTGGACACGCCCATGGCACGCGCCGCAGTGACGTAGTCCAGGTTGCGGCCGCGCAGAAATTCGGCGCGCACATAATCGGCCAGCCCCATCCAGCCAAACAGTGACAGCAGGACGATCAGCAGCAGGATGCTCGGGTCGAACAGCGAGGCGAAGATGATCAGCAGGTAGAGTTCCGGCATCGACCCCCAGATCTCGATCAGGCGCTGGGCGAACAGATCGAAGCGCCCGCCAAAATAGCCTTGCAGGGCGCCGGCGAGCACACCGAGCAAGACCCCGATGGCGGTGAGCACGAAGGCGAACTGCACCGACAGCCGGAAACCGTAGATCAGCCGTGCCAGCACGTCGCGGCCGCGATCGTCGGTGCCCAGCAGGTTCTCCGCGGACGGCGCCGCCGGGTTGGGGTGATGGGTGAAATAGTTGATGGTGTTGTAGCTGTAGGGATTGGGGGGATAGATCGCCCAGTTGCCGTTCTGGCTGAGCAGATCCCGCACATAAGGATCGGTGTAATCGGCCTCGGTTTCAAAGTCGCCGCCGAAGGCCGACTCGGAATAGCTCTTGAACAGCGGGAAATAATATTCGCCCTGATACTGCACGAGAATCGGGCGATCATTGGACAGCAGTTCGGCGCCCAGGCTGAGGATGAACAGGAAACCGAAGATCCACAGGCTGTAATAGCCACGCCGGTTGGCGCGGAAGCGCCCCCAGCTACGCTGCGCGGGCGAATAGCGCGCCTCTGGCCGGGAACTCTCCGTGCGTGGCAGGGTCGCGGTCGGCTGCATCAGCGCGCCGACTCGAACTGGATGCGCGGATCGACCAGCACATAGCTAATGTCGGTCAGCAGCTTGGCAATCAGGCCCAGCAGGGTGAACAGGTACAGCGAGCCGAGCACCACCGGATAATCGCGTTTCATGATCGACTCATACGCGAGCAGGCCCAGGCCGTCGAGCGAGAAGATCTTCTCGATCAGGATGCTGCCGGCGAAGAAGGCGCCGATGAACGCGGCGGGGAATCCCGTGACCAGCGGGATCATGGCGTTGCGAAACACATGCCGGTACAAGACGCGGTTTTCAGTAAGCCCCTTGGCGCGCGCAGTGAGCACATACTGCTTGCGCAACTCTTCGATGAAGCTGTTCTTGGTCAGCATGGTCATGACCGCGAAGCTACCGACCACCAGCGAGATCACCGGCAGGGTTATATGCCAGAGATAATCACCGACCTTACCGTACCAGGACAGTTCCTCGAAATTGTCGGACACCAGGCCACGGAGCGGGAACACATCCCAGAAGCTGCCGCCGCCAAACAGCACCAGCATCAGGATACCGAGCACAAAGCCGGGGATGGCGTAACCGATCAGGATCAGCGTACTGGTGATCAGGTCGAAGGGCGTGCCGTCACGCACCGCCTTGGCAATGCCGAGTGGGATGCAGGTCAGATAGACGATGAAGAAGGTCCACAGGCCCAGACTGATCGACACCGGCAACTTGGAGACGATCAGGTCGATGACCGACTCGCCGTGGAAATAGCTGTCGCCGAAATCGAATCTCGCATAATTGACCATCATGTCCAGAAATCGCTGCGGAGCCGGCTTATCAAAACCGTACAGGGCCTTGAGCTGTTCGATGCGCTCAGCATCCAGGCCGGCGTCGCCGCGGTAGAGTCGCTGCGCCCCGGCGGCGGCCTCGCCGTGCACGCCGGTGCCCTGCAATTGCTGGATCAGCTGTTCGACCGGACCGCCGGGCACGAACTGGGTGACGGCGAAGGTCACCAGCATCACCCCGACCAGGGTCGGGATCATCAACAGCAGACGTTTCAGTATATAGGCGGCCATGATCTCACTGTTCCCGCGCCGACGCGCGCCACCAGGTCTCCAGCACCCAACCCTCGGCACCGTAATACAGCGGCAGTGTCTGCGGGTGCGCGAAACGGTCCCAATAGGCCACGCGATGGGTGGCAATGTACCAGTTCGGGACCACATATTCCCCATACAACAGCACCCGGTCCAGGGCCCGTGCCGCAGCAAGCAACTGCTCACGATCGCTGGCGTACACCAGTTTCTCCACCAGCGCGTCGACCACCGGGTCTTTGATCCCGGCCAGATTGTTGGAGCCCTCCTGATCGGCCGCGGAGGAATGCCATAGGTTGAACTGCTCATTGCCCGGCGACTGGGACTGCGGGAAGGACGCGACCATCATGTCGAAATTGAAGCTGCGGCGGCGCTGCACATACAGACTGACGTCGACGGTGCGGTACTTCAGTTCGATCCCGAGCTTACGCAGGGTATGCGCGTAGGGCGCGAGGATGCGCTCGAAGCCCTTCTGCGCGAGCAAAAATTCGATATCGAACGGGGCGCCCTCGGCATTGCGCAGGCGGCCGTCGCGGACCGTCCAGCCGGCCGCCTCCAGCAGACCCTTGGCCTCGCGGAGATTGCGCCGCAGGGCGCCTGGCTCCGAGGTTTCGGGTGGTTGCCATGGCTGCATGAAGATCGCCGCTGGAAGGCGCTCGCGGAACGGAGCCAACAGCGCCAGCTCCGCGTCCTGCGGCAGACCCGTGGCGGCCAGCTCGCTGTTGCTGAAATAGCTGTCGCAGCGGCTGTACTGGTTATAGAACAGGTTCTGGTTGGACCATTCAAAATCGAAGGCCAGGGCCAGGGCCCGGCGCACGCGCCGGTCCTTGAATTTGTCGCGCCGGGTGTTCATGACGAAACCCTGCATGCCGGCGTTGTTGCGGTGCGCCAGCTCCTCCCTGACGATGCGTCCGTCGGAAAACTGCGGCCCGACGTAGTCGCGCGCCCATTGCTTGGAATTGAGCACCAGCGTGAAATCGAACTCGCCGGCCTTAAGCGCCTCCAGTTGGACGGTCTCGTCGTTGTAATACTTGTAGATCACGCGGTCGAAATTGAACATGCCGCGGCGGGTGTTCAGCTCGCGGGCCCAGTAGTCCGGATTGCGCACATAGGTGACGTCCTTGCCGAGCCGGTGTTTCTCGATGGTGTACGGGCCACTGCCGATGGGCGGGGTGCGGGTGAGCTTGTCGAACTCGGCACCCTCGACCCATTTGCGCGAGAACACCTGCATCTGGGCCGCGATCAGGTGCAGTTCGGGATTCTGCCTGACGAAGTCGAAGCGCAGCCGACGCTCATCAAGCACCACGACTGCTTGGATGTCGGCCCAGTAGAACCGGTACATCGGGTGGGCCTTGTCGCTCTTGAGCGTATCGAAGCTGAACTTGACGTCCTGCGCGAGCACCGGATCGCCATTGGAAAAACGCGCGCGCGGATCGAGCCGGAAGGTCACCGACAGGCCATCCTCCGCCAACTCAATATCCTCGGCCAAGTGGGCATACAGGCTGTAGGGTTCGTCAGCGCTCTGCACCATCAGCGGTTCGAGCATCAAGGTGGTGAGTCCATCCGCCGACACGCCGCGCAGAATGAAGGGATTGAAACTGTCGAAATTCCCGAAGCCCGACAGCACCAGCTCACCCCCCTTGGGCGCGGCCGGATCGACATAGTCAAAATGCGCGAAGTCGGCCGGGTATTCCGGCGCATAGCCCAAGGCCACCGCCGGTGCTGCCATCGCACGTCCGCAGACGACGAGCCACAGCAACATTAACAGGGCAAATCGAAACACCGGCACGCGGGTATCCTTGTCAGATTCCACCGACCACCTCCGTGGCCGCACGGTCGTTATACACGCACTGCACCGCCGGCCACGCAGCGTGAATCCCTGGAAGCCGGCTCACGGCCATTATATAGTACGCCGACCTTTTGATAACGAAACGGGGATACACCATGGGCTTTCTGAAGGGAAAGCGGGCGCTGATCGTCGGCCTCGCCAGCAACCGCTCCATCGCCTGGGGCATCGCCCAGGCCATGCACCGCGAAGGCGCGGAACTGGCCTTCACCTACCAGAACGAGAAGCTCCAGGAACGGGTGCAAAAGATGGCCGCGGAATGCGGCTCGAATATCACCCTGCCCTGCGATGTCGGCGTCGATGCGCAGATCGACGCGGTGTTCGCCGAACTCGGCCAGCGCTGGGATGGGCTGGACATCATCGTGCACTCGGTGGCCTTCGCGCCCAAGGAGCTGCTGGAGGGCGAATACCTCGCCAACGTGACCCGCGAAGGTTTCCGCATCGCCCATGACATCAGCTCCTACAGCTTCGCCGCACTGGCCAAGGCCGGGCGGCCGATGATGCAGGGGCGCGCGGGCGCGCTACTCACCTTGAGCTACCTGGGCGCCGAGCGGGCCCTGCCAAACTACAACATCATGGGAGTGGCCAAGGCCAGCCTGGAGGCCAATGTCCGTTATATGGCCTACAGCCTCGGCCCCGAGAACATCCGCGTAAATGCCATCTCGGCTGGTCCGATCCGCACGCTGGCGTCGGCCGGAATCAGCAATTTCCGGAAATTGCAGGAATACGTCGAGCAGGCCTCGCCGCTGCGCCGTTCCGTGACCATCGAGGACGTCGGTAACACCGCCGCGTTCCTGTGTTCCGACCTCGCCGCCGGCATCACCGGCGAGATCACCTATGTGGATGCGGGGTACAACATCGTCGGCGGGGCGGCAGCCTCCTAGCCCAACGGCGCGGCCCTCTGGAGCGGCCGTTCGCCCTCCGAGCGCGCGATCACGATGCCGCCGCAGGTGTCGCTGAATACATTGACGGCCGTGCGGCACATATCCAGCACGCGATCCACGGCCAGTATCAATCCAACGGCCTCGATGGGCAGACCGACGGCGGACAGGATCACCGTGATCGCGACCAGACTTGCGGCCGGGATACCGGCCACACCGATCGAAGTCAGCAGGGCGATAACCACCACCATGAACTGCTGCGTGAAGCTGAGATCGACACCGTAGGCCTGGGCGATGAAGATCACTGCCACGCATTCGTACAGCGCGGTACCGTCCATGTTCACCGTCGCACCCAGCGGCAGAACGAAGCTGCTGGTGCGGTTCGAAACGCCCGCGCGGCGCTCCATACAATCCAAGGTCACCGGCAGCGTGGCAGAGGACGAGGCGGTGGAAAATGCCGTCAGCAGTGCCGGGGCCATCGCCTGATAGTGATGTAGCGGGTTCACACGGCCCAGCGACCACAGTAGCAACGGCATCACCAGCAGGATATGCACCGCGAGCGCAAGCAACACGGTCAGGAAGAAGCTCAATAACGGTGCGAACGCCGCGGAGCCGGTCGTGGCCACCACTTTGGCGACCAGGGCGAATACCCCCAGCGGCGCGAATTTCATCACCCAGTCGGTGATCAGCAACATGGTCTCGAAGACACCCCGCCAGAAACCGTGCACATAGTCGGCGTAGGGCTCACCGATGCGGGTCATGAAATAGCCAAACAGCAGGCTGAAGAAGATCAGCCCGAGCATCTGGCCCTCAGCGGCCGCGGCCACGATATTCGGCGGGATCATACGCAGGAATACATCGACCACATCCCCGGCCCCCCGCCCTTCAATCTGCGCGGCCACCGACTCTCCATCCGCGGACAGACCGATATGTTCACGCGCCGGCTCACCGTCGACGATCCCGGGCTCGATCAGGTTGACCAGGCTCAGGCCGATCAGGATCGCTATCAGGCTGGTGCTGAAGTAGTACAGCAAGGTCTTGCCGCCGAGCCGCCCGAAATCCCGGGACTGGCCGACGCCGGCGATGCCGGTGATGATGGATGAGACGATGAGCGGGACGATGAGCATCTTCAGGGCATTCAGGAACAATGCCCCGACGAACTCGAAAAGGGTGACAAAACGGATGCCGAACAAACTGCCCGACTCACCCACCGCACTGCCGACCATGACCGCCAGCAACAGTGCGATGAATATTTGCCAATGCAGCTTCACGGTAGGCACACCCCTGCCTCAGCGCTCAGGGTACATCGAGGCGCGGGCATCCCGGGCACGCTCAGTCCAGGTGTTCCAGATTCCGCTTGATCTCTGCCTTGGCCTTGATGTGTTCCAGCAGTGCGGCGGTCTCCAGCCGACCATAGAGTTGATCCATGTTGCGGCGGAACACCGTGCGGGTCGCCTCGTCGATCGCGGCAAGGTCGCCATCGCGCACCGCATCGATCTGCATCAGCACGAAATCGCCGTTTTCGAGACTGATACCCGCCGCAGCGACCTGACCGGTCTCCGTGCGCGGTACCCGGAACGCGCCAAGCACGATCTCGTTCTCAATCTGCTTGTCCCCGCGACCGATGAAGCCCGGCTGCTGCACCTCTAACTGCACCTCAGACGCCAGGGCCTCCAGTGTTTCACCGGCCTTAAGTCGCCGCAGCAGTGCCGCGCCGGCCTCATGCGCGGCCTTGCGCCCGGCCTGCTGACGCAACTCCGACTCGATGGACCCACGCACGGCCTCCAACGGTTGCTGCTGCGCCGGTTTCCGTTCGAGTAAACGCACGACCACCACATGATCGGTACCAATCTCGATCGGAGGGCTATTGTTGCCCGCGACACGGACATCCTCGGACAGCGCGGCATCCACGACGGGGAAATAACTGCCGATTCCCTCCTCTGTTCCGGTTGCCGGTATCCAGCCGCTCTCTTGCACGCTCAAACCGAGCTGCTCCGCGGCCACACTGAGCGTATCCGGATGCTCGAAAGTCAGCGCGGCAAGGGTCTCGGAACGCTCCACGAACTGCTGTTGGGCGTGCTGGTGCACGACCTGCTTGGCCACCACGGCCCGGACAGCCTCCAGTTCCGGCTGCTGCGCCGCCTGGATCTCGGTCACCTGAATGATGTGGAAGCCGAACGCGCTGCGCACGGGCTCACTGATGGCGTTCAGCTCCAGGGCGAAGGCCGCGGCCTCGAATTCCGGCACCATCACGCCCTTGCCAAACAGCCCGAGATCGCCACCCGCCGACGCGGAACCGGGATCGGCGGAGAATTCCTTCGCAAGTGCAGCGAAGTCCGCCCCCTCACGCAGACGTGTGACCAGATCCTCGGCCTGGGTGCGTGCGGCGGCCACGGCCTCTTCGGATATATCCTTGTCTAATTTAATCAGTATGTGACGCGCACGGCGTTGCTCTTCCACCGCCAGGCGGGCCTTCTCGCTGGCAAAGTACTCCTCAATCTCAGCCTCAGTGGCCTCGAGGCCTGCAGCGAGCGCATCCAGGGACAGCTCCAGGTATTGGAGACGGAGCTGCTCTGGCTCCATGAACCGCGTTTTGTTGGCCTCGTAAAAGGCCGCGACCTCATCGGAGGGAATCTCAGCAGTCTCGGCGTAACCTACCGCCGGTATACGCAGATAACGCAAGCTGCGCTCCTGACCCTGCAGTCGTAGCGTCTGCTCGATTGCCTGCGGGACCACGATGGCCGAACCCGCGGTGCCCTCCAGCAACTGGTTGGCCAGCAACATGCGTCGGAACTGATGTTCGAAGCGCTGCGGATTCAGCCCCTGCTGCGCCAACAGGCGCTGATAAAGCTCCGGGGAGAATTGACCGTCTTCCTGAAACCCCGACATGCCGTGAATACGGGCCGCGAGATGGTCATCGCTGATTGCCATCCCTGCCGCGGTCGCGGCCTGCACCAGCACTTCCTCATCGATCAGGCGCTCAAGCAGTTCCGACTTGAATTCCGTCGACGCGACCAGACTCGGATCGAATCGCTCGCCGAGCATGCCTCGCATACGCTGCACCTGCTGCTGCTTCACCAAGCGGTATTCGGATACCGGTATTTCGACATCGTTGACGACGGCCGCAAATACCTTGGCCTCATTCTTGATGTAACTGTCGACACCCCAGAGCGCGAAAACGACGGCGATAAGGCCGACGATGACCCAGGCAACCCAGCCCGTCACGCGATCATGTATAGCCTGCAGCATGGTGGATTCCTAAATGCCGGTAGTGTTTCGTTGTGTGGATGCGAGCAACAACGGCCGGGCCCTTCCGGGCCCCGGCTGGAGGGGGGGACTGTACAAAGTAAAAGGGCGCCCATCAAGGGCGCCCTTAAGAATATGGCGGAGTGGACGGGACTCGAACCCGCGACCCCCGGCGTGACAGGCCGGTATTCTAACCAACTGAACTACCACTCCACATGGTGACCCTGGTGGGTGCTGAGGGGATCGAACCCCCGACATTCGCCTTGTAAGGGCGACGCTCTACCAGCTGAGCTAAGCACCCGAGCAGCGCGCTAGTTTACGGCATCCTTGAGCGCTTTTCCAGCCTTGAATGCAGGCGCCTTCGCCGCCTTGATGGCAATGGACTCCCCGGTCTGGGGATTGCGTCCGGTACGCGCGGCACGCTCGCGAACCTCAAAGGTTCCGAACCCAGTCAGTGCCACCTGCTCGCCCTTCTTCAGCGCGTCGGTGATGCTACCGAGCACAGCATCGACCGCACGGGTCGCAACCGCTTTGTTCAGATCCGACGCATCGGCAACCGCTTCAATCAAATCCGCCTTGTTCATAAAGAAACACTCCTTGCCCCCGCCGCTGCAACTGTGCGGGATGCGCCATGCATTGAATTGAGGATATGGAAACCTGGGTACCCGGTAGACCGGGAAGCCAAATATGCTTTGTGCTACTGCGAAAACATCCAGCCAGGCACGCGGGACTTTATACCAAGCTGCCGGAATCGCTGTCAACCAAGGACGTGATGAAAAAAAACCGGCGGCACTCTCTATTCAGAATGCCGCCGGCATTAGGGCTTACCGATCAATGGGCGTGTACGGTCGAGCGTTTGCGTTTGGTCTTGGCCGCAGCCTTTTTCCCACCTGTGCCACTTTCCTCACCTTCGGCCGTGTCGACCGTGATCGGTGTCGGCACATGCTGCAAAGCGATCTGGAGCACTTCGTCGATCCATTTCACCGGCTTGATATCAAGGTGTTCTTTGACATTCTTGGGTATCTCAGCCAGATCCTTCTGGTTTTCTTCCGGGATGATCACCGTGGTGATGCCCCCGCGGTGCGCGGCCAGGAGTTTTTCCTTCAATCCGCCGATGGGCAACACCTCGCCACGAAGGGTGATTTCACCCGTCATGGCCACGTCGGCGCGCACCGGAATCTTGGTCAGGGCCGAGACCAGTGCCGTACACATGCCGACACCGGCGCTGGGACCATCCTTGGGGGTCGCGCCTTCTGGCACATGTACGTGGATGTCGTATTTTTGATAGAAATCCGGATCCACACCCAACATGCCCGCGCGACTGCGCACCACAGTGGTAGCCGCCTGAATGGACTCCTGCATCACCTCACCGAGCTGGCCGGTATGGATCAAACGGCCCTTACCCGGCACGATCGCCGTCTCGATGGTCAGCAATTCACCGCCGACCTCGGTCCAGGCCAGACCGGTCACCTGACCGACCTGATCGCGCTCCTCGGCGCGTCCGTAACGGAACCGGCGCACACCCAGGTACTTATCCAGGTTCTTGGGCGTGACGCTAAGCTTGCGCTCATCCTTCTTGAGCAACAGCTCTTTGACCACCTTGCGACAGATCTTGGCGACCTCCCGCTCCAGGTTGCGCACCCCCGCCTCACGGGTGTAGTAGCGCACGATGTCACGCAACGCGGCATCACCGACGGACAACTCATCCTTGCGCAGTCCATTGCTGGTGACCTGCTTGGGCAGCAGATAGCGTTTTGCAATATTGATCTTCTCGTCCTCGGTGTAACCCGGGATACGGATCACTTCCATACGATCGAGCAACGGTCCAGGGATGTTCAGGGTGTTTGCCGTGGCCACGAACATCACGTCAGACAGATCGAAATCGACCTCCAGGTAATGATCGCTGAAGGTGTGGTTCTGTTCTGGATCGAGCACTTCCAGCAAGGCAGATGACGGGTCACCGCGGAAATCCATCGACATCTTGTCGATCTCATCGAGCAGGAAAAGCGGGTTGCGCACACCGACCTTGGACATGTTCTGCACCAGCTTACCCGGCAGCGAGCCGATGTAGGTCCGCCGGTGCCCACGGATCTCAGCCTCGTCACGCACGCCGCCCAATGACATGCGCACGAATTTACGGTTGGTCGCGCGTGCGATGGAACGCCCCAGGGATGTCTTGCCGACACCGGGCGGCCCCACCAGACACAGGATCGGCCCTTTCAGCTTGCGCACGCGCTGCTGCACGGCGAGGTACTCGAGGATGCGTTCCTTGACCTTGTCCAGGCCATAGTGGTCCTCTTCCAAAACCTGCTCGGCCACGGCCAGATCATGACGGATCTTGGTGCGCTTCTTCCACGGCACGCTGACCAGCCAATCGATGTAATTGCGCACCACTGTCGCCTCGGCAGACATCGGCGACATCAGCTTCAACTTGTTGAGTTCGGTCTGAGCCTTGTCGCGGGCCTCCTTGGTCATGCCGGCCGCATCGATCTTCTGCTGGAGTTCCTCGACCTCGTTGGGGGCATCCTCCAACTCGCCGAGTTCCTTCTGAATCGCCTTCATCTGCTCGTTCAGATAGTACTCGCGCTGACTCTTCTCCATCTGTTGTTTGACACGTCCGCGGATTCGCTTCTCGATCTGCAGAATGTCGATTTCGCCCTCGATCAGCCCCATCAAATGTTCCAGGCGGCCGCGCACCGAATCGATTTCGAGAATATGTTGCTTCTCATCGATCTTGAGCGACATATGCGCGGCGATGGTGTCGGCCAGACGACCGGCGTCGTCGATTCCAGACAACGAAGTCAGAATCTCAGGAGGGACCTTCTTGTTCAGCTTGACGTACTGGTCGAACAGCGCCAGCAGAGAACGCATCAGCACTTCGACCTCACGGTCATCGGCCACGATCGGCGGCTCGGCGGATTCGATCTCCGCAGAGAAATATTCCTCGGTCTCTGCGAAGCGCTCGATGCGGGCACGCCCCGCGCCTTCCACCAGGACCTTGACCGTGCCATCAGGCAATTTGAGCAGCTGCAATATCGTCGACAGCGTTCCGATGCTGTGGATGTCCTCCACCTGGGGATCATCGACGTCCGCGCTGCGTTGAGCGACCAGCAATATGCGTTTGTCGTTCTGCATAGCGGCATCAAGGGCACGTATGGATTTCTCACGCCCCACAAACAAGGGAATGACCATGTGCGGGTACACGACCACATCCCGCAGCGGCAGCACCGGGATTGTAACGTTCGACTGGTCAATCATCGTGGTCTTCTTGTCCTCATGCTGCATTAGGAAGTCCCTCGTACGGATGGGAATGGGCGCGCAATGGGATGGCAATGTAGCGTCATGCATCCCGCCTCACGCGTACCTGCCCTATATGCGGGCGCGGGACGGCCGTTTCAATGACAGCGTGCAAACGGCCGACACAAGATTCGTACGCAAGTTCTACGCCAGAATTCCACGGGGGCAGATAGAAAAAAAGAGCGTCCCCGGCCATAGGGACCGGGTTGGATTCAATCGGGTGCGACGCGCTGTTCCGAGGCGTCAAACAGCATGTAAGGCTTTGTATCACCAGTGATAACTGATTCGTCGATCACGACCTTCAAGACCTTTTCCATGGACGGCAGATCGTACATGGTATCGAGCAGGATATGTTCCAGGATGGTACGCAGCCCGCGAGCGCCAGTTTTTCGTTCCATGGCCTTGCGCGCCACCGCCCGCAGGGCATCTTCACGGAACTCGATTTCGCAGCCCTCCATCTCGAACAACTTTCCGTATTGCTTGGTGATGGCGTTACGCGGTTCGGTGAGAATCTGGACCAAGGCCGCCTCGTCGAGCTCCTCCAGCGTTGCCACCACCGGCAGACGACCGACGAATTCGGGAATCAGACCATAGCGGATGAGGTCTTCAGGTTCCACGTCGTGCAGAATCTGTCCGACGTTGCGCGAGTCATCCTTGCTCTTGACCTCGGCCGAGAAACCGATGCCGCCCTTTTCGGAGCGGCTGCGGATGATTTTTTCCAATCCGGAGAAGGCCCCGCCGCAGACAAACAGGATGTTGCTGGTATCGACCTGCAGGAATTCCTGCTGGGGGTGCTTGCGCCCACCTTGAGGCGGCACGGAGGCGATTGTGCCTTCGATCAGCTTGAGCAGGGCTTGCTGCACACCCTCGCCCGATACGTCACGGGTGATGGACGGGTTGTCCGCCTTGCGCGAGATCTTGTCGATCTCGTCGATGTAAACGATGCCGGTCTGCGCCTTCTCGACGTCATAATCGCATTTCTGCAGCAGCTTCTGAATGATGTTCTCGACGTCCTCACCGACATAACCGGCCTCGGTGAGGGTGGTGGCGTCGGCGATGGTAAACGGGACATTCAGCAGGCGCGCCAAGGTCTCGGCAAGCAGGGTCTTGCCGGAGCCGGTCGGGCCGATCAGCAGGATATTGCTCTTGGAGAGTTCGACATCCTCCTTGCGGCTACGCGCATCCAGGCGCTTGTAGTGGTTGTAAACCGCGACCGAAAGCACCTTCTTGGCGCGTTCCTGCCCGATCACATATTCGTCGAGAACCTGCTTGATCTCATGGGGTTTGGGCAGCTTGCCGCCACTGGCAGCAGCCTTTTCCTGCATCTCTTCGCGAATGATGTCATTGCACAGTTCGACGCATTCATCGCAGACGAACACCGAAGGCCCAGCGATCAACTTGCGAACCTCATGCTGGCTTTTGCCGCAGAAGGAACAGTACAACAGCTTGCCGTCGTCGCCCTTGCCGGTACGTTCGTTACTCATAACCCACCCTCTCTCAGCTCAGGCGCAGTCCTGCCCCATCTGTCAGCCAATTCAACTACGGTTCCACCGCAATAACAAGCAAACCTCATGCCTATCTAGGAAAAACCCCAGGATTCATCAAGCCTTGGCGACATCACCGGTGCGCTGTGTCAAGACCTTGTCTATCAGACCATAGGCACAGGCCTGTTCCGCGCCCAGAAAATTGTCGCGGTCGGTGTCCTTCTCAATGGTCTCCATCGGCTGGCCAGTATGTTTCGCCAGTATAGTGTTGAGCCGCGCGCGCACCAGGAGGATCTCCTTGGTGTGGATCTCAATATCGCTGGCCTGGCCTTGGAACCCCCCCAGAGGCTGATGGATCATCATCCGCGAGTGCGGCAGACAGTAGCGTTTGCCCGTGGTCCCACCTGTCAACAGCAAGGCCCCCATGCTGGCGGCCTGGCCGATGCACATGGTGCTGATATCCGGCTTAATGAACTGCATGGTGTCGTAGATCGCCAATCCGGCGCTGACCGAGCCTCCCGGGGAATTAATGTACAGGTGGATGTCCTTATCCGGGTTTTCCGATTCCAGGAACAACAACTGGGCGACGATCACATTCGCCATGTAGTCTTCCACCGGACCCACCAGGAAGATCACACGTTCCTTCAGCAGGCGCGAGTAGATGTCATACGCGCGCTCTCCGCGCGCGGTCTGTTCGATGACCATCGGCACCAGATTCAGTGCCACGGCGTGTTGTGCCCCGGGCTTGCCATTCATCTCGGTCATTGGGTTGGGTCCTTTAGGAATTCAACGCGTTACGGATTTCCGTCAACTCCTCGAAGGTACAGGTCTTTTCTTCCACCTGGGCCTGGCCGAGGAGCCACTCCACCACTTGGTCTTCCAGCACCAGGGATTGCGCACCGGCCAGGGCCTCACGGTTTTCATAGTACCACTTGACCACTTCGGCCGGATTGTCATAGGTGGCCGCGAGCGTCTCGATCGTCTGGCGCACCCGTCCGGTATCGACCTGGATGCCGTTGCGTTTGATGATCTCGCCGATGATCAAACCCAGGGTCACGCGGCGGCGTGCCCTCGACTCGAACAGCTGGCGCGGCAGTTTGGCCTGCGCGCGCGCGCCCGCCTGCTCCTGCGCCTCGTTGGCCAAGCGGTCGATCTCATCTTCGACCAAACTGGCCGGGATCTCCACGGCGCTGTTACAAGCCAGCAGTTGGTCGAACGCGCGCTCCTTCGTGATCGATTGCAGCATTTGCCCGAGTTCGCGCCCCATATTCTTGGCGACCTCTTCGCGCAGCGCCGTGACACTGTCCACGCCCAGCGACTTGGCGAAGGCGTCATCGATCTCGGGCAGCTTCAGTTCCGCCACCTGCGTCACCCGGACCTTGAACTGCACCGGCTTACCCGCGACATCGGCACTGTGATAGTCGTCCGGGAAGCGCAGATCCATGCTCACCTCATCCCCGGCGCTGGTGCCCAGCAGCTTCTCCTCGAAGCCCTCGATCAGCCGCTTGCCGCCGATCTCAATCGGCATGCCGCTACCGCTGCCGCCGGGGAACTCGGCGCCGTCGATGGTCCCGGTGAAATCAACCGTGACCTGATCACCCTGACGGGCCGGGCGCTCGACCGGCTCCCAACTCGCGCGTTGCTGGCGCAATTTCAGCAACATGTTCTCGACATCCTGGTCGCTGACCTCAGCCACCGGCTTTTCGATCTTCACACCGCCGAGTGAGGCCGGCTCGAATTCCGGAAAGACATCGAAGACGGCGACAAATTCCAGGGCCTTGCCCGGTTCGACCGTGCGCGGCTCCAAACGGGGCTCGCCGACCGGGCGCAACTTCTGCTGCGAAAGCGCCTCACGGAACGTCGAGCCCATCACATCGCTGGCGACCTCGAGATGCACCTGACGGCCGTAACGTTGTTGTATGACCTTGAGCGGCACTTTGCCCGGCCGGAATCCAGCCACACGAGCCGAGCGCGACAGGGATTTGAGGCGATTTTCGACCTCCTGGTCGATCCGTTCCGCAGGCACCTGCACCGTCATACGCCGGCCAAGAGTGCCCGTTGTTTCCACAGAGACTTGCATGCATCCACCTCAAAGGTAAGAGCGATGGGCCGCGGACCCCGGTCCCGGCCATCGGTTCAGATTCGATCGTGCAGAACACTTCCAGCCCGGTTTGTCGACCTGACTGGCCTAGCCTGGAAATTGGTGCGAACGGAGAGACTCGAACTCTCACGGGTTACCCCACTGGAACCTAAATCCAGCGCGTCTACCAATTCCGCCACATTCGCCAACACGCCCCCGCGACTGTCGCAAGCGGCGAAACCGCGGGCATTATAGCGCCATGGCCGGGGCAGGCGTAGCCCTTGCCAGGGCGCTGAAACCCGGACAACGCCGGAGCAAATGGGTTGGTGGCAGACAAAATTGGGAAGATGGTGGGCCGTGTAGGAATCGAACCTACAACCAATTGATTAAGAGTCAACTGCTCTACCAATTGAGCTAACGGCCCATAAACGGGCGGCAATTTGACCAGAAATCACCCCTCGGCACAACAACACCAAGTCAACGGGGGGGGGGTGAGTGAAATGGGGTGGACGATGGGACTCGAACCCACGACGACCGGAATCACAATCCGGGACTCTACCAACTGAGCTACGCCCACCATCGAACTGCTGCGTGCCCCGCCGGGTTTGGCGCGCCCGGCAGGACTCGAACCTGCGACCCTCGGCTTAGAAGGCCGATGCTCTATCCGGCTGAGCTACGGGCGCCTGGATCACTGCGTGGCACATCGGTCTGGTTGCAGCCGCCCTCCGGGACACGCCACCGCGACACGCTTGGGTGCGATTGGTCGGGGTAGAGGGATTCGAACCCCCGACATCCTGCTCCCAAAGCAGGCGCGCTACCAGACTGCGCTATACCCCGCGCTCCGCCTGCACCCCGGCGTTCGACGCCCGGGTGGGGCAAGGGCGCCGATAATACGCGCGCGCGCCTTCGGGCGTCAACGCCGAGGTCCTAGCACGGTGTTCGCAGCCAGCGGCCTGCAAACTTGTGGCACCCGCACGGGAATGCGAGAATCGCCGGCCTTCCCAGGCGCGGTCCAAGCGCGGCAGAAACATCCACACGGAGACCGGCGCTGTGACAGCCCAACTCATTGACGGCAAGGCCATCGCAGCCGAACTCCGCGACACGGTCCGCGTGCAGGTCAAGGCGCGCGTGACGCGCGGCCTGCGGACACCGGGGCTGGCCGTGATCCTGGTCGGTGCCGACCCTGCCTCCGAGGTCTATGTGCGCAACAAACGCAAGGCTTGCGAAGCGGCCGGCATCCACTCCTTCGCCCACGATCTCCCGGCCGAAACCGCCCAGGATCAGGTGCTGGCCCTGATCGATCGCCTGAACGCGGACCCGCAGGTGGACGGCATCCTGGTCCAGTTACCCCTGCCCGCGCATATCGATGCCGAGACCGTCGTCGAGCGCATCCGCCCGGACAAGGATGTGGACGGATTTCACCCCTACAACATCGGCCGGCTGGCGATCCGCCTGCCATTGCTGCGCCCCTGCACCCCCTACGGGGTGATCACACTGCTCAGACACATCGGTGAGACCTTTTATGGACGCGAGGCCGTGGTGGTCGGCGCCTCCAACCACGTGGGGCGCCCGATGGGTTTGGAGCTGCTGCTGGCCGGCAGCACGGTGACGACCTGCCACCGCTTCACCCAGGATCTCGCCACGCAGGTCGGACGCGCCGACATCCTGGTGGTCGCCGTCGGCAAGCCCGGCCTGGTCAGGGGGACCTGGATCAAGCCGGGGGCCACAGTCGTCGACGTCGGTATCAATCGCAGCGAGGACGGCCGTCTGATCGGCGACATCGAATTCGAACCGGCCCGCGAACGGGCCGCCTGGATCACCCCGGTCCCCGGTGGCGTGGGGCCGATGACCGTGGCGACGCTGTTGCAGAACACCCTGCTGGCCGCGGAACGTTTCCACGACTGAGGCAGCCCCCCCGAACCGCCCGCTAACCGCGGCGCCAGCTGGTACCCTGGGCGCTGTCTTCGAGGACCACGCCTTGGGCCTTGAGCGCGTCGCGGATACGGTCCGACTCGGCCCAGTCACGGGCCGCGCGCGCCGCCTGGCGGGCGTCGATCAGGGCCTGAATATCCGCATCGCCCAGCGCATTACCCAGACCGCCGGCCCCGGCACCGCCTTGCAGAAAGGCGGCGGGATCGTCCTGAAGCAGCCCCAGCGTCTCCGCCAATTCGCGCAGGGTCGCGGCGTGATCGGCGGTCGCCGCGCCCTGTTCGCGGGCCCGGTTCAGCGCGCCGGCGAGATCGAACAACACCGCCAGTGCCTCGGGCGTGTTGAAATCATCATCCATCGCAGCCTGGAAGCGTTCGGCATAAGCGCTCAGACGCTGGCCCTGCGTGGCATCGACACCGCGCAGGGCGGTATATAACCGCATCAAGGCGCTACGCGCCTGATTGAGATTGTCCTCGGTGTAATTGAGCGGGCTGCGGTAGTGACTGCCGAGGATGAAATACCGGATCACCTCCGGCTGGTAGCGTGCCAGCACCTCGCGCACCGTGAAGAAATTGCCCAGCGACTTGGACATCTTCTCTTCATCGACCTGCACGAAGCCGTTGTGGATCCAATAATTCACGAAGGTATGTCCGGTCGCACCCTCACTCTGCGCGATCTCGTTCTCATGGTGTGGAAACTTCAGATCCATGCCCCCGCCGTGGATGTCGAAATGCTCGCCCAGACAACAGGTGGACATCGCCGAGCACTCGATGTGCCAACCCGGACGACCGCGCCCCCAGGGTGACTCCCAGGCCGGCTCGCCGGGCTTCGCCGCCTTCCAGAGCACGAAATCCAGCGGATCATCCTTGACCTCATCGACCTCGACCCGCGCGCCGGCCCGCAACGCCTCGGACTGTTCTCCGGACAGGCGGCCGTAGCCGACAAAACTGCTGACATCGTAATAGACATCGCCGTTGGCGGCCGCATAGGCGTGACCGCGCGCGATCAACGTTTCGACCATGCGGATGATGTCGACCATGGCGGCCGTGGCACGCGGCTCGTGATCCGGCGGCAACACGCCCAGGGCCGCGCTGTCCTCGTGCATGGCCTGGATGAAACGCTCGGTCAGCGCCGTGAACGCCTCGCCGTTTTCCTGCGCGCGCCTGATGATCTTGTCGTCGATATCGGTGATGTTGCGCACATAGGTCAGGTGATAACCCAGGGCGCGCAGATACCGCGCGATCACGTCGAACACGACCATCACCCGGGCATGACCGATGTGACAGTAGTCGTAGACGGTCATGCCGCAGACGTACATGCGCACCCGGCCCGGCTCGATGGACTGGAACGGCTCCTTGCGGCGCGTAAGGCTGTTATGGATGTGCAGCATGCTGGGAATTCCTAGTCGTTGGATGCACAACTTCGTTCAGCGGCGAGCAACCTCTCGCCCAGACGTTTCTCGCCAAGCAACGCCCAGATGCGTGCCAGCTCCGGGCCGTTGCGCCAGATGCCGCCGCGCTCCGGGTCGAGCAGTTGCCCGCTCAAGGCCGCCCGCAGCGGCATAAACAGCGGCTTGCCCTTGCGGCCGGTGGCCACGCCGAGGGCCTGGACAAACGCCTTGAAATCCGCGGTCTCCAGTGCAGCCTGCGCCGCGCGGAAGAACGCCGCGCCGGCCTCCTGGATGACCTGGCGTGCATCGGGATCAAAGGCCGCCGCCGGGGCATACAAATTACCGGCCCACAGATAGGCATCCAACGGCATCACGATGTTATCGCGCACCGTCTGTACGAAGTGCAGTTCCTCGCCCGCCGGCACCCAGTCCTGGATGCGCCGGCCGTCCGGGTCGCGGCGCGCGCACATCCAGTCCCAGATCTCGGCGTCGCTGGCGCGCGCGAGCGCCTCCTTCTGCCAGCGCAGCAACTGCGTGGCATCGTGGCGCGCCGGCGCACGGCCCAGACGCGCGGTATCGAACTGCGCGGCAAGCTCCGGCAGGTCCATGAACCCATCCTGGTCGTAGCTGTGCCCGACCCGCGCCAGGTGATTGATCAGCGCCTGCGGCAGGATGCCCTCCTCCCGCAGCTCGCGGATGCTGCGGCTGCCGTGGCGCTTGGACAAGGGGCTGCCATCCTCGCCGACGATCAGCGCGATGTGTCCGTAGGCGGGAACCGGCAGCCCCAGCGTCTCCAGCAACAGCAGCTGACGCGGGGTGTTCGCCAGATGATCCTCGCCCCTGAGCACCTGGGTGATACCCATCAGCGCATCATCGACGGCGTTGGCGAAGAAAAACGCGGCGCTGCCGTCGGCCCGGCGGATCACGAAATCGCCGATATCATCGCTGCGAAAACTCTGTCGCCCGCGCACCGCATCCTCGAACACAATCTCGCGCCCCGACGGCATCCGGAAGCGCAGGGTCGGCCGCAGCCCCTGCGCGCGTCGCGCCTGACGCTGCTCCGCGGTCAGCCGGGCACAGGTGCCGGGATAACGCGGCGGCCGGCCCGCGGCCTGCTGCAGCTTGCGCGCGACGCTCAATTCCTGCGGCGAACAGAAGCACGGGTAGGTCTGCTCAGCGGCCTCCAGCGCCTGGAAATACCGCACATAGATCGCCGCACGCTGCGATTGCAGATAGGGTCCGGCCGGGCCGCCGACCTCGGGGCCTTCCTGCCAGTCCAGGCCCAGCCAGCGCAGTTCGCCTTGCAGCGCGGTGGTGAATTCCGTGCGGCTGCGTTCGGCGTCGGTGTCCTCGATGCGCAACACGAACGCCCCGCCCAGACGGCGCGCAAGCAGGGCGTTGAACAAGGCCGTGCGCAGATTGCCGAGGTGCAGTTCGCCGGTCGGGCTGGGCGCGAAACGGGTCTTGGGCGGCGGTGGATTCATCGGGCGGCCATGGTAACGGAAAGCCCTGGAGGGACCAAGACAAGGCGCGGTCAGGCAACTTTCTCGGCGAGCACAAACCCTTTATGATGGCGCCTCCCTCATCGAGTGAGCGCCATTCCCATGTACAGCCTGCGTCGATTGACCCTGAGCCTGGTGCTGGCCTGCTGCTTCACCGCCGGCGCCGTTGCCGAACCGAACCCCACAGGAGCCCCCACCGTGACCGTGCAGATGCAAACCAACAAGGGCCTGATCGTCCTGGAACTGGATGCCGCCAAGGCACCCGAGACCGTCGCCAACTTTCTGGAGTACGCCCGCGCCGGTTTCTACGACGGCACGATCTTCCACCGGGTGATCCCGAACTTCATGATCCAGGGCGGCGGCTTCGAGTCCGGTATGACACAGAAAGACACCCGCGCGCCAGTCAAGAACGAGGCCGACAACGGCCTGAAGAACACCACCGGCAGCATCGCCATGGCGCGCACGCCGAACCCGCATTCCGCCACCGCACAGTTCTTCATCAACGCGAAGGACAACGACTTCCTGAACTTCAGCGCACCCAACCCGCAAGGCTGGGGCTATTGCGTGTTCGGCCGTGTGGTCGAGGGCCTGGACGTGGTGCGCGACATCGAGAAGGTCGCCACCGGTAACCGCGGCGGTCACGGCGACGTGCCGCTGGAAGACGTGGTGATCGAGAAGGTCACGATCGTCGAGTGATCCTGTTCATCTCCGATCTGCACCTGGACGCGCGGCGTCCGGCGGTCACGGCCTTGTTCCTGGATTTCCTGGCGCGTCTGGAGCCGCCGCGCTGCACGGGGCTGTACATCCTCGGCGACCTGTTCGAGGCCTGGATCGGCGACGACAACGACGACCCGCATGACACCGGGGTGATCGCCGCGCTACGCGCGGCCACGCGGCGCGGCATCCCGCTGTGGGTCATGCACGGCAACCGGGATTTCCTGCTCGGCGAGGACTTCGCCCTGGCCTGCGGCTGCACCCTGCTGGCCGATCCGGCACGGATCGAGCTCGGCGGCGAGCCCACCCTGCTGATGCACGGCGACACGCTGTGCACCGACGATCGCGATTACCAGCAGTTCCGCGCCCTGGTGCGCGATCCGGGCTGGCAGGGGCAGTTCCTCGCCAAGCCCCTGGCCGAGCGCCGCCAGATCGCCGCCGGGCTGCGCGAGACCAGCCGTCTGCGCAGCGGCGAGAAGCCCGCCGAGATCATGGACGTGAACCCGCAGGCGGTCTGCGACGCGCTGCGCCGGCACGGGGTCCGCCGGCTGATCCACGGCCACACCCACCGCCCCGGCATCCACACCCTGAATCTGGACGGCCAGCCGGCGCAGCGCGTCGTGCTCGGGGACTGGTACACCCAGGGCAGCGTGCTGTACTGCGAACAGGCCACGCTGCGCCTGGAGACGCTGCCGCTCGGCTGAACCCCGGGCCACGAGCCCGGATCACGGCGTGCCGGGCTCTGACGCCTGCCGCTCCAGCGCCTCTAAATCATCCAACTCCCGTTCGCTGAAACCCGCCTGCGCGCGTGCCACGCGGTGCAAGGGCCCCTTGATCGGGCTGCGCAGGTGCGTGGCCAACAGGGTTCGGAAGGTCGCCTCCGGGGCCAGCCCGCGCGCCGCGCAGGCGTGCTGAAACCAGCGGGTGCCGATCGCCACGTGGCCAATCTCGTCGCGCAGGATGACCTCCAGGACCGCGACGCTTTCCGCGTCCCCGGCCTCGTGCAGGCGCGCGATGATCCCCGGGGTCACATCCAGCCCGCGTGCTTCCAGCACCCGCGGTACCAGGGCCATGCGCAACAGCACGTCGTCGCGGGTCTGGAGCGCCATCGACCACAAACCGGCGTGCGCGGGGAGATCCCCGTAGTCATGATCGAGCGCGCCCAGGCGCGTGCGCAGCAACTGGAAGTGCTGGGCCTCCTCGGCCGCCACCGAGGCCCAATCGCGGTAGTAGTCCGCCGGCATCCCCGCGAAGCGGCAGACGGCATCCCAGGCGAGATTGATCGCGTTGAACTCGATGTGCGCCAGGGCGTGCAGCAGGGCCGCGCGGCCCGCGCGGCTGCCCAGACGCCGCCGCGGCACCTCCCGCGGCGGCACCAGTTCGGGGCGCGCCGGGCGGCCCGGCGCGTCCAGCGAGACGCCGTGCGCGGCGGGCACGACGCTCAGCTCACCGGCCTGCAAGCGGGCCCAGGTCTCCTGGGTGCGCGCGCATTTGCCCGCCGGATCGGTCTCGGCGAGACAGGCGAGCGCCGCGGCGTGCAGCCCGCCGTTCATGCGTCAGACACCTGTTTCAGCCCGATCACGATATCGGTCACGTTGGTGCCGGTTGGCCCAGTGTCGAGCAGATCGCCCGCCGCGGCGAGGAACCCCCCGGCATCGGCCCGTGCCAGCGCCGTGGCCGCATCCAGGCCGGCCGCCTGGCCACGCGCTAGGGTCTGTGCGTCGATGCAGGCGCCGGCCACCTCGCCCGGCCCGTCACTGCCGTCGCTGCCCCCGGCCAGCAGGCCGATGCCGCGGTGTCCGGCCAGCACCTCGGCCGCGGCGAGCGCCAGGTGCTGACAACGCCCGCCGCGCCCCGGACGCGGCGGCAGCCGCACCGTGGTCTCACCGCCCCAGAGATACACCCCCGCCGGCCCCTGCAACACCGTGTCGGCGAGTCTCCGGCCGACGTCGGCGGCCTCGCCCGCCAGGCGCCCCGGCGCGCGGTACACGGGCAGACCGGCCGTCCGTGCGGCGGCCTCGGCGGCCGCCAGGGCCTGGTCCAGACGGGCGACGATCTCGGCGCGTACCGGCGTGGCGCCCGGTGGGCTCGCCTCGGGGACCGGCAGCCGTGTCAGCAGCGCCCGCAGCGGCTCCGGGCAGTCGCGCCCATCCGGGACCGGCACCTGATGCGTGGGCGGAAACAGCAGGCCCGAGCCGATGATGGACGGATCGTCGTCCGGCACATCCGAGATCAGCAGGGCACGCACCGGACGCCCGCGCAGCCAGGCCAATAGTTGCCCGCCCTTGATGCGCGACACGCGCCGGCGCAGGGCATTCATCGGCGCAATCGGCAGGCCGCTGGCCAGCAGCCAGCGGTTGAGCTGGCGCAGTTCCTCCAGCCCCACGCCCGGCACCGGCACCTCCACCAGGCTGGAGGCCCCGCCGGAGATCAGGAACAGCCACTGCGCCCGCGCCGGGGCCGCCGCGAGCACCTCCAGCAGCCGCTGTCCCGCCGCCAGGCTGGCCTGATCCGGGAGCGGGTGTCCGGCCTCCAGCACCTCGGTGCCGGGCGGCGGCCGCCCGCGCAGATGCCCGGTCTTGGTGATCAGCAGGGCCTGTTCGATCCCCGTACCGAGCACCTCGACGGCGCCGTCGAGCATGCTCGCGGCGGCCTTGCCGATGGCCACCACCCGGACCGGCCCGTCGGGCGGCTGCGCGCGCAGCCGCCGCGCGACGCAAAGGCTCCCCTCCACCGCGGCCAGCGCCGCCTGGTACAGCCCCAGCAGGTCGGTCCGCACCTGCCCCCGCTCGCCCGCCAACTCGCGCATCATTTTAGGGGGTCATACCTGAAAGAAGGCTCCAGCGGCGCTCCGGGCCGGGGACCGGCCGAGATTGATATATATCGGCTTTGACAGCCTCAAATCGGCGGGTGCATGCTGCCATCAGACCGGGTGCCGAGGAGAACCTGCCATGAGCGATCACAAACACCTTCTGGAAGTGTACGAGCCCTATGAATACACCGGCCCCAACCCCGTCCACGTGCTCGGCAACGGGGTGCTGCGCGGACCGAATGGGGCCGCCTACTACCTGCTCAAGATCGAGGGCGTGATGGAACTGGATCAGCGCAGCGTGATGCAGCTTCTGGTCCTGCCGCGCTACAACGGGGACAAGATCGAGTGCGCCGAGCAGAGCTGCTGTACGGTGAATATCGCGCGGGTGCGCCCAGGCGTGACCTTGACCCCCGGCGAGTCCTTCGCCTACAGCGACATTGCGCATTGGGGCGTCGGCAAGATCGTGCCATTGAACGGCAGCGCAGGCTGACGCCCGGCTAGACCGGACCCGACACCTCACACCCCGTCCAGACCCCGCGCCAGGTCGGCGCGGATATCCTCGATGGCCTCCAGACCGACCGCCACCCGGATCAGCCCGTCGCCGAGCCCGGCGGCGGCGCGTTGCTCGGGCGTCAGACGTCCGTGGGTGGTGGTCGCCGGATGGGTGATGGTGGACTTCACATCGCCGAGGTTCGCCGTGATCGAGAGCATGCGGGTGGCGTCGATCGCCCGCCAGGCGGCCGGCTGCCCGCCGCGCACCTCGAAACTGACGATCCCGCCGAAATCACGCTGCTGCGCGGCGGCCAGCGCGTGCTGCGGGTGCGACGGCAGGCCGGGGTAGTAGACCCGCGTGACCGCCGGGTGCGCCTCCAGCCAGGTGGCCAGGGCCAGCGCGTTGGCGCTGTGCGCGCGCATGCGCAGCGACAAGGTCTCCAGGCCCTTCAGGAACACCCAGGCATTGAACGGGCTCAGGGTCGGCCCGCAGGTGCGCAGGAAGCCGTACACCTCCTTGCCGACGCGCTCGGCATCGCCGACCACCGCCCCGCCGAGGCAGCGACCCTGGCCGTCGAGATACTTGGTCGCCGAATGAATCACGATGTCCGCGCCCAGTTCCAGCGGACGTTGCAGCGCCGGGGTGCAGAAGCAGTTGTCCACCACCAGCAGACAATCGTGCGCGTGGGCCAATTCGGCCAGCGCGGCGATATCGCCCAGTTCGCTCAGCGGATTCGAGGGCGTTTCCAGAAACAGCAGGCGCGTATTCGGGCGGAGCGCTGCCTCCCAGGCCGCGAGATCGGCCAACGGCACATAGCTGGTCTCGATGCCACAGCGCGCCAGATAGGTGCTGAACAGGACGGTCGTGGTGCCGAACACCGCGCGCGAAGAGACCAGATGATCGCCCTGCTTGAGCAGGCCCAGGCAGGTCGCCAGAATCGCCGCCATGCCCGAGGCCGTGGCGACACAGGCCTGACCACCCTCCAGGGCCGCCAGCCGCTCCTCGAAGCCGCGCACGGTGGGATTGGTGAAACGCGAGTAGATGTTGCCGGGCTGGCTGCCGGCGAAGCGCGCCGCCGCCTCGGCCGCGTTGGCGAATACATAGCTGGAGGTCGCGAAGATCGGCTCGGAGTGTTCGCCCTCGCCGGTGCGGTGCAGGCCGGCGCGAATCGCCAGGGTGTCGAATCCGTAATTATCGAAGTCCCGATCCATATCTCACTCCGGCAGCCTAGTGGTCCATGCGTGAAGTTCGGTGACTAAGGCGCACAGCCGGGGCGTGCAACTCAAGGCGCGAGCGCGCAGGAATGGCGCCGCTATTTCAAGCTTTCGCAACGCAGCGCTGTGCGTTCCGGCGCAGCGAACAGTTACCGGACTTTGCGCATGGACCACTAGCCTCGGCGCCCTGAGAAACCCTGTTCACGCATTGTTGTACATCTCGATCACCTCTTCAGCATCGGCATCGCGCCGCTCCTGTTTGGCGTTGTCGCTGCGCTGGCTCTGCAGGGAATCGAGGTATTCGCCGTTCACGTCGCCGGTCACATAGTCGCCATCGAAGACCGAGCAGTCGAAGCCGGAGAGTTTACTGTTGCCCTTGCGCACCGCGCTGATCAGATCGCTCAGGTCCTGGAAGATCAATCGGTCGGTGCCGATCTCAGCGGCGATCTCGTCCACACTGCGGTCGTGGGCGATCAATTCCTCGCGACTCGGCATGTCGATGCCGTAGACGTTCTGGAAGCGCACCGGCGGCGCCGCCGAGGCGAAGTACACCTTATTCGCGCCGGCTTCACGGGCCATCTGAATGATCTGCCGCGAGGTGGTGCCGCGGACAATGGAGTCATCGACCAGCAGCACGTTCTTGCCGCGAAATTCCAGGTCGATGGCGTTGAGCTTCTGGCGCACCGATTTCCTGCGCTGCTGCTGACCGGGCATGATGAAGGTGCGGCCGATGTAACGGTTCTTGATGAAACCCTCGCGGTATTTCACGCCCAGGGCATTGGCC
>JBHEOS010000169.1:0-910 GCA_046260695.1 Gammaproteobacteria bacterium | reverse complement strand
GCTCATAGCAGAGCCCGCCCCGCGCCACATGCTGGCGCATCGGGATGCCGAAAGCGTCGAGCGGCTTCGGCGTCGGATGGTCGGGGCGCTCGTCCTTGGTGAAGCTGGGCATCTCCCAGGTCGAGGGAAGCGTCTGCTCGGACACCTTCGGCGGGCGGTTCGGGCGACGCCAGCCCATGAAACAGGGCTCGTGTTTCCACAGGTAATGCGACCGGGTCAGAACCCCGCGATCCTTCACCCAGATGATCTGCTGATGCACAAACGCCCCGGCTTTTTCCCAGCAGGCCTCCAGCATCGCCTGGCGGCGTGAGGCGTGCCAGCAGTACCATGCGGCATCCTCGGTGATCGCTTCCGCAACGGCGGCGGAGATGAAGCCGTCGTAAAGCTCGGCCCCCTGGCTGCTGTCGTCCCACGTATTGCCGTAGCTCTGGCTCCAGTCCTTGTTGCGCGTCGGGTGGTTCGAGCCGTCGTAGTCCACGAGATATGGCGGATCGGTCGCGAACAGGATCGCGCGCTCGCCATTCATCAGGCGGCGCACGTCCGTCTCGCTGGTCGAGTCCCCGCAGAGCAGCCGGTGGTCGCCGAGGATCCAGAGATCGCAGGTGCGCGACGCCGGGTTGCGCGGTGGTTCGGGAATGACGACCGGCGGCGTGGTCCCGCCGCTGGCATCACCGTCTTCGCTTTCCTCCTCGGGCACATAGGCAAGCAGCTTGTCCAACTCGCCGTCGGAAAAGCCCACCAGCGACAGGTCGAAATCCTCCGCCAGTAGCTCGTTCAGTTCCGCCGACAGGGCAGCCTCGTCCCACGTCCCGAGTTCGGTCAATTTGTTGTCGGCGATCCGGTAGGCCCGACGCTGCGCCTCGGTCAGATGGTCGAGCACAATCACCGGCGCCTCGCTCAGCCCCAGCTG
>JBHEOS010000168.1:0-912 GCA_046260695.1 Gammaproteobacteria bacterium | reverse complement strand
CCCGAAGATCGCGGTCATGGAGCACAGCTTTCACGGCCGCACGCTCGCCGCCCTGGCCGCTACCGGCAATGCCGCGATCCAGCAGGGTTTCGAGCCGCTATTGGGCGGGTTCGTGCGCGTGCCACACGGCGACATCGACGCCCTCAAGCGCGTGGCGGCCGACGAGGATATCGTCGCCGTGCTGCTCGAACCGGTGCAGGGTGAGGGCGGGGTCCGCCCGGCGCCGACCGGCTACCTGGCTGGCGTGCGTGCCCTGTGCGACCAGCAGGATTGGCTGATGATGGTCGACGAGGTGCAGACGGGCATCGCGCGCACCGGTCGCTGGTTCGGCTTTCAGCACGAGGCCAACGTGCTGCCCGAGCAGGGCCTGCTGATTAACGTCACCGCCGGCTCGGTGGTGCGCCTGCTGCCGCCGCTGATCCTGACCGAATCGCAGGCCGAGCTGATCGCCGATCGGGTGATCGGTGTCATCCGCGACTGGTACGCGGCCCACTGAGTTTTCAGGGCCTGTTCCGGGCTTGTATCCCGGGCCCGTCCCTCAACCGACAGAATCGATATCGTTATGTCCACACGTCACTTTCTCAGCCTGTTCGATCTCACCGCGGCCGAGTACCGCGCCCTGTTCGAGCGTGCCGGTCAACTGCAGGCGCTCCGCGAAAGCGGCAAGCGGCCCGAGTCCCAGGCCACCCTGGCGCGGCGCGTACTTGGCATGATCTTCGAGAAGGCCTCCACGCGTACCCGGCTGTCGTTCGAGTCGGGCATGGCCCAACTGGGCGGTTCGGCAATCTTCCTCTCGCCGCGCGACACGCAGCTGGGTCGCGGCGAGCCAGTCGAGGATTCGGCTCGCGTCATGTCGCGGATGGTCGATGCGATCATGATCCGCGCCAACGATCACGCCATGGTCGAGACCTT
>JBHEOS010000167.1:0-921 GCA_046260695.1 Gammaproteobacteria bacterium | reverse complement strand
GCTGTGTCCGAAGGGGCCCTACGGCACGTATATCCTCTACGACCCCGACCGCTTCAAGGGGCCGATGAAGCGCACCAATCCCAAGAAGGGCCGCGACGAAGACCCGAAGTTCGTGCCGATCACCTGGGAGGAGGCGCTGGACACGGTGGCCGCACGGCTGAACAGGCTGCGCGAGAACGATGAATCGCACCGCTTCGCGCTGTGTTTCGGCCGCGGTTGGGGCGCCTCGGATGCCGGCATCCTCGATACCTTCGGCGAGCTCTATGGTTCACCCAACGTGCCGATCGGCCATTCCTCGATGTGCTCCGACGCGAGCAAGCTGGCCAAGCAGTGCACCGACGGCAATGCCTCGTACAATTCCTACGACTTCCGCCATACGAACTATGTGCTGAGCTTCGGCGCCAACCTGCTCGATGCGTTCCGGCCGTATAACCCGAATATGCAGGCCTGGGGTTATATGCGCGGCGTGAAGGTGCCCAAGACCAAGATGGTCGCGGTGGACGTGCGTCTGACCACCACCCTGGCCGCCGCCGACCGCGGTCTGCTGATCAAGCCGGCGACCGATGCCGCGCTGGCGCTGGCCATCGCCCATGTGATCCTGACCGAGGGCCTGTGGGATCGCGCCTTCGTCGGCGATTTCCATGACGGTGTGAACCGCTTCAAGGCCGGCCAGACCGTCGACCCGGAGAGCTTCAACGAGAAGTGGGTCAAGGGCCTGGTCGAGTGGTGGAACATCGAGGTCAAGGATCGTACGCCGACCTGGGCGGCCGAGATCACGACCCTGGCCGAGCGCGACATTCTGGAGACCGCGCGCGAGTTCGGCAGCACGCGCCCGGCCATGGCTCTGTTCGAGCGCGGCGCGGATGCCCATTCCAACGGCGTCTACAACGGGATGGCCATCCATGCCCTGAATGCCCTGGT
>JBHEOS010000166.1:0-957 GCA_046260695.1 Gammaproteobacteria bacterium | reverse complement strand
GGATCAGCGCGATGCGGATCTCGCCTGCCAGGAGCGCGCCGCCGGCGAGCGATATGGAGACCAGCAGCACCGGCGTCAGCAGGGTGTTCCAGCGCGGCACGGTCCCGAGCTGGGCGTAGATCATCGCGGTGGTGACCACGGTGGCGAACGACAGGAGCGCGCCGAGCCATCCCAGCGGGGCGATGCGCGTGTCGAAGAACACCAGCGCCGCACCGAAGAGCCCCATGACCAGAAGCGCTGCGACCGAACACACGCCCTCGCGCGAGAGCCAGCTCGACCGCCACTGGCTGAACGCCTTCCAGGCCCGCTCGGGATGCCCGAGATGCAGCGTCGAGGCCAGAAGCCCGCCAACGGCGAGCACATAGGCGATCGCGAAGAAAGCGAAAGCGACCCAGCCGGTGACCGCGGGCAGCCCGAGCCCCAGCCAGAAGAGCAGGCCGAAGCCGAGCCCCGACAGGGTCGTGAACATGATGACCGACGGGGCGGGGTGCATCAGAGCCGCTCGAGCGCGCGGTCGAGCCACCCGAGGAACCCAGCGGGCTCTTCCGCGACCGGCTCGAGCGGGGGCGCGCGCCCGTCCGCCTCGTCGAGCCGGTCGCGCGGGCGCGGCGGCAGGTACTGGTTGACCGGTCTGGTGCCCTGTTCGGGCATGAGGTCGATACCGCCGCGCGCGGCCACGAGCCGGCTCACGTCGCTGTCGGGGTCGCCGAGATCGCCGAAATGGCGTGCCCCGGCAGGACAGGTGCGCACGCAGGCGGGCACGCGGTCTGCCTCGGGCAGGTTTTCGTTGTAGATGCGATCGACGCAGAGCGTGCATTTCTTCATCACGCCTTCGGCCGCGTCCATCTCGCGCGCGCCATAGGGACAGGCCCAGGCACAAAGCCCGCACCCGATGCAATCGCTCTCGTTGACCAGAACGATCCCGTCCTCGGCGCGCTTGTAGCTCGCGCCGGTCGG
>JBHEOS010000165.1:0-959 GCA_046260695.1 Gammaproteobacteria bacterium | reverse complement strand
TCGGCCTCGACGATCACGCGGCTGAAGGCGGCTTGGTGGAACGAATACGAGGCCTGGCGCAAGCGCGATCTGAAGGGCCGGCGTTATGTCTACATCTGGGCGGATGGGGTTTACTTCACGCCGCGCCTGGACGGCGATCGCCAATGTATGCTGGTGATCATCGGTGCCGACGAATACGGCGAGAAGGACGTTCTGGCGATCATGGACGGGTTCCGGGAGAACGCCGACAGCTGGCGGGACCTGCTGAAGGGGCTGAAGAAACGCGGCCTCACGGTGCCGCCTGAACTCGCGACCGGCGATGGCGCGCTCGGGTTCTGGGTGGCCCTGCGGGATGTCTTCCCCGAGACGCGTGAACAACGGTGTTGGGTCCACAAAACCGCTAACGTTCTGGGCGCATTGCCCAAGTCCCTGCACGAAAAAGCGAAGTCCGATCTACAGGACATCTGGATGGCCGCGACGAAGAAAGAGGCCAACGCGGCCTTCGATCTTTTCGTGGAAACTTACGGGGTGAAATACGAGAAGGCCGTGGCCAAGCTGGTCAAGGACCGCGACGAGCTGCTGGCCTTCTACGACTTCCCGGCCGAGCATTGGAAGCACATCCGGACTACCAACCCGATCGAGAGCGTCTTTGGCACGGTCCGGAACCGCACCCGGAAAACCAAGGGCTGCCTCAACCGCAAAACCGCCCTCGCCATGGTTTTCAGGCTGATGATGTCAGCAAAGAAGAAGTGGCGGAAGATCTCCGGGCCAAACCGTCTGCCAGAAGTCATTCAGGGGGTTGAGTTCAAAGACGGGATCAAGCAACCTCAAACAGCCGCCTGATGAGGGGTCATCACCAACTTTTGGGCATATCTCGCCAAAACCAAATGGCACTTCACCACCGAAGACGCCAGAACCAAACTCCTTCACCTTTACCCGCAAATCGCCTGAATCAGGGGACTAGGGGCACTGTTCTTGGC
>JBHEOS010000164.1:0-982 GCA_046260695.1 Gammaproteobacteria bacterium | reverse complement strand
CTGCATCAGCCATATCGTTTTTTTGCCTTTTGACATACGGCTTCACGTATTGAGGCGCGATCAGACGTACCGTGTGCCCAAAACTTGCCAGCTCTCGCGCCCAGAAATGTGCCGTCGCACATGCTTCCATCGCAACCTGCGTTGGTTCCATTCTGCTGAAAAAATCCAACATCTGCTCCCTACGCAGTTTTTTGCGGAACAGCGCAGCCCCCCGCTCATCAACGCCATGAAGTTGAAAAACATTCTTAGCCAAGTCTATCGCTACAAGATGTGTCATTTCCCTACTCCTTTGCTATGGGCCACCCAAACGATGATACCCATTCTGGGCGGTAGGGCGTATCCACACCATCACAGAAGACTTCAACCACGGCCGCGCGTTCCGGTGGGCTCAGCTTGTTGGCCGGCTCCGGGCGTGGCACGAGCGGGCGCTGATCAGGGTGAACTTCACCGTCTTTTGTCCAGCGCCGCAGGGTGCGATCGCTGATCTCCAGCTCGGCGCAGGCCTTGGCCCGCCGCGCGCCTGCGGTGACAGCCTCATTGATCAGAACAATTGCGGTTTGGCGATGTGGGGTGCTGATCATGCGTCCTCGTCGCCCCCCCAGATCGCTGAGGCCTTTTTTCGCAGCACCAAAAGCGCCGCCGCCTCAGCCAGAGCCTTCTCCTTGCGGGCCAGGTTCCGCTCCAGCTCCTTGACCCGTTTCTTCTCTTCCTTGGTCGCTTGGCCCACACGCGCAGTGCTGGCGCGGTCCCAGTCATTCGCCTGCTCGCAGGCCATGCGCCATGCCTTGATCTGCTCGGGAAAAAGCCCACTCTTGCGGCAGTATTCGGCCAGATCAGCTTCATTCAGCGCCGCCGTCTCCAGCACTGCCGCGAACTTGTCGCGCGACGACCAGCCTTCCGGCCCGGCATCAGCATCGGGCAGAAGCTGCCCCTTGCCACGCGCCTCAGCCCGCCAAGAGAAAAGCGTCGACTCGCCAATACC
>JBHEOS010000163.1:0-987 GCA_046260695.1 Gammaproteobacteria bacterium | reverse complement strand
CGTGCGTCGCCCGAAGGTGCGTGATCGCGTCTCCGACGTGGCGGATGAGAAAAAGATCCGGTTCACCTCGGCAATCCGTAAGCGTTAGCTGCGCAACACGTCGGTTTTCACCTTGACGGCGTGAAGTTCCAAGGCAGCAGGTCGTCGATGCGGTTCTGGGGGTGACCGGCGGCGATAGCCTCGAGAGTGGCCTTGAGATAGGCGAACGGTTCGACGCCGTTTATCTTGGCGGTTTCAATCAGCGACGCGATGCGGCCCCAGGCCTTGCCGCCCTCGTCGTGACCGGCGAACAACGCATTTTTTCTGCTCAGAGCAATTGGGCGGATCAGGTTTTCGACGCCGTTGGAGTCGATCTCGACGCGGCCGTCATGGAGGAAGGTCTGCAGGCCATCCCAGTGGCGATGGATATAGGCCAGCTTCTCGCCGAGACGGGACTTGGCCGAGACCCGAAGCCGCTGTTCCTGCAGCCAGTCACCGAATGCCGCGACCAGCGGGGCCGTTCGCGCCTGCCGGGCCGAGAGGCGCTGCCCGGGGTCGACCCCGCGGATGTCGGCCTCGACCTTGTAGAGCTCGGCGATGCGGCGCAGGCCCTCGGCGGCGATCTCGGATCCATCGCGGTCGAACACTTCCTTCAGCTTGCGCCGGGCATGCGCCCAGCAATAGGCCACGCGGATGGGCTCGCCGCCCTTGCGAGATGAGCGCGTCAGTCGATTGTATCCGGTATAGCCGTCGAGTTGCAGGACCCCGTCGAAGCCGCGCAGGAACGTCTCAGCGTTCTGCCCGCTCCGGTCAGCCTGGCGGTTCAACGGCTGATGCTGGCCGCTCGCCATTGTCCTCGGACCAATGGCGGACAAAGGCCTCGCCCTTGCGCAGGATCTCGTTGGCCTGGCGCAGCTCGCGGTTCTCGCGCTGGAGCGCCTTGAGCTCCTCGCGCTCTGACTGCGTCAGGCCATCGCGCTCACCGTCCTCGACGGCCTGCCTGTTGAC
>JBHEOS010000162.1:579-999 GCA_046260695.1 Gammaproteobacteria bacterium | reverse complement strand
CGCTGAGCCCCTGTCACGACGGGCCGCGCTGTCATTTCGTCTCGAACGTGGACGGGGCCGATATCGCCGACACGCTGGCGGGGCTGGAGCCCGCGACGACGCTGGTGATCGTCGCCTCCAAGACCTTCACCACGATCGAGACGATGACCAACGCCGCCACCGCGCGCGACTGGATGAGCCGCGCGGGCGTCGATCCGGGGGCGCGCTTCGCCGCCGTGTCCTCGGCCACCGACAAGACCGCCGACTGGGGGATCGACGCCACCCGCGTCTTCGATTTCGGCGATTATGTCGGCGGGCGCTATTCGCTCTGGGGGCCGATCGGGCTGCCGCTGATGATCGCCATCGGGCCGGAGCGGTTCGAGGAGTTCCTCGGTGGCGCCGAGGCGATGGACCGGCATTTTCAGCAGGCAGCCCCGCAAG
>JBHEOS010000162.1:0-504 GCA_046260695.1 Gammaproteobacteria bacterium | reverse complement strand
ACATGCCCGTCATGCTGGCGCTGGTGGGGATCTGGCACCATCAGGGCTGCGGCCATGCCACCCGCGCCGTGCTGCCCTATGATCAGCGCCTCGCGCATCTGCCCGCCTATCTGCAACAGCTGGAGATGGAGAGTAACGGCAAGCGCGTGACGATGGCGGGCGCGCCGCTGGCGCGGCCCTCGGGGCCGGTGGTCTGGGGCGCGGCGGGCACAAACGGGCAGCACGCCTTCTACCAGCTCATCCATCAGGGCACCGCGGTGGTGCCGTGCGAGTTCATCGTGGCCGCAAAGGGCTTTGAGCCCGATCTGGCGCATCATCACCGGCTGCTGGTGGCCAATTGCCTTGCGCAATCCGAGGCGCTGATGCGCGGGCGCAGTCTGGACGAGGCGCGCGATCTGATGCACGACGCTGGCTTTCAGGGCGCCGAGCTTGAGCGGCAGGCGGCGCACCGGGTGTTTCCCGGCAACCGGCCCTAGACGACGCTGATTTACGACCGGCTCACGC
>JBHEOS010000161.1:552-1053 GCA_046260695.1 Gammaproteobacteria bacterium | reverse complement strand
GTTCTGAGCGCCAATCAGGCGGTGTGGGACCACGATTTCGAACGCAACGAACACTACCTGTCGGACGCCTGGCGCAGCCTGCGCGGCCTGACGGTCGACGACGACATCCCGCTGAGCACGGAAAAGTGGCTTACCACCATTCATGAAAACGACGTCGCCCACCTGGAAGAGGAATGGCGCCGGATCGATGACGGTGAAACGGACATCATCAATTACAAGTTTCGCCAGCGGCACAAAGGCGGGCACTGGGTCTGGTTTCTCAGCCGCGGGCGTGTCGTGCGCCGCGATGCGGATGGCCTGCCCGCGCGTATCGTCGGAACCGATACCGATATCACCGACATCAAGACCGTCGAACTGGAAAGCCAGCGCATGACGCAGCGCCTGGCGGTGGCGATGGAAGCGGCAGGAATGGGCCGCTGGGAGCTGAACCTCGAGACCGGCGAAGCCTATTGGGACGACCACTTGCTGAAAATTCTGGGCGTCAAGGACGGACAGAACATT
>JBHEOS010000161.1:0-475 GCA_046260695.1 Gammaproteobacteria bacterium | reverse complement strand
GGATGAGGTGTATCCGTATCTCGAGCACCACCTTGAAAACAGGCTGGATATCGAGCGTGATTATCGCATTCTGAAAACCGACGGTGAAACCATTCACATACGGGCTCTCGCAAAGTTCACGAACAACGCCGAAGCGGGCCCCTGCTATTATGGCGTGAACTTCGATATTACCCGTGACAAGCGGCAGGCCGAAGAACTCGAAAAAGCGCGGGCGCTGCTGGAATACGAGAGCAGGCACGATGCGCTGACAAAACTTGCCAATCGCCGCAAGCTGGACGAAGTCTTTTCAGAGCACGTCAAGAACAGCCACAGTGGCGTGTCCGTGATGCATTTCGACATCGATCACTTCAAGCAGATCAACGACACGCTTGGGCATGACGCGGGCGACGCCACGCTCAAACATGCAGCCGATGTCCTGCAACGCCACATCGCAGGCAATGCCCTTGTCTCTCGCGTGGGCGGGGACGAGTTCGTG
>JBHEOS010000160.1:0-1054 GCA_046260695.1 Gammaproteobacteria bacterium | reverse complement strand
CCGGTGCTCTACCTGCGCGGCCTTTCGATGGGCGACTTCCAAGAGGCGCTTTCTGCGCTTCTGGGTCCGGACGCACCGAACCTGTCGCCCAGTGTGATTTCGCGGCTGACCGGGGAGTGGCAGCAGGAGTATGACCACTGGCAGCGCCGCGATCTCTCGGCGCGGCGCTACGTCTACATGTGGGCCGACGGCGTCTACCTCCAGGCCCGGATGGAGCCGCAGGCCGAGTGCATGCTGGTCATTATCGGGGCCACGCCCGAAGGCAAGAAGGAGCTCGTCGGCTTCCAGGTGGGCGTTCGCGAGAGCGCGCAGAGCTGGCGCGAGCTGCTGGTCGACATCAAGGCCCGTGGCCTCAAGGTGCCGCCCGAGATTGCCGTCGGTGATGGGGCCATGGGGTTCTGGAAGGCCCTCGACGAGGTCTTTCCGGGCACGCGTCATCAAAGATGTTGGGTCCACAAGATCGCCAATGTTCTGAACAAGTTCCCGAAATCGATGCAGCCCACGGTGAAGACCGACCTGCGCGAGATCTGGCAGGCCGATACCCGCGCCGCGGCGGACGCCGCCATGAACACCTTCGCCGAGAAATACGGTGCCAAGTATGAGAAGGCGGTTGCCTGCCTGACCAAGGACCGCGACGCGTTGCTCGCGTTCTACGATTTCCCGGCCGACCACTGGGATCACTTGCGCACCGGCAACCCGATCGAAAGCGTGTTCTCCACGGTCAGGCATCGGACGGTGCGGACCAAGGGGTCACTATCGCAGAAGACAGCCAAGCTGATGGTCTTCAAACTCGTTCAGGCCGCCGGGAAGACATGGCGCCGCCTGAAGGGCGCAAACCAGTTGCCTTTGGTCATCGAAGGCGTCACATTCACCGACGGTGTCGCCGCAAACGACACCGAAAACCGCGCCGCTTGATCAGGCCGCGTCACCCAAAATCGCGCATAGCTCCAGAAGTTCACCCGACGTGCCGAGTTGCTTGTCTGTATCGTTCTTCATGGCGTATCGTTCCTTTTGGAAGTTCTGGCAGGCTTCGACACCCGCCACGATACGCCGC
>JBHEOS010000016.1:22581-33352 GCA_046260695.1 Gammaproteobacteria bacterium | reverse complement strand
CCGGCGCAGCGAACAGTTACCGAACTTTGCGCATGGACCACTAGGCCTGTGCGCGCCATGGCATCTGCATGTTGTGCAACAGCAGCGTGCGCAGTGCCGTGACAAAGTCGTGGGCGTCCGCCCTAGGTGCGTTGCCTGGCAAACTGGGCGTCTCGCGCCATAGCGCGCTGTGGACGCGCGTGACGACCGGCGTACCGGGGCAGAGTGCGACGATGCGCTGGAAGATCGCCTCGGCCCCAAGGTCCGGCAGGCTGGGGTTGATCAGGGCAAAGTCATAAGCGGGGATCTTCAACGCCGCATCCAGGGCCGTGGCGTCGCCCGCCCGGATCAGATGGACGTTATCGCGCAGCACGGCCTTGAGCAGGTCGGCGCTGAAGCCATCGGCCTCTACATGGAGAATGCGTGGACGGAAGCCGCGGTGGCGTCGACACACGGACTTCACCGCAAACAGGGTCCGGGCCTGATCGGCGGCCTTGCGTACCCAATCGATATCCCGTTGCCGGGCGATACCCGCGGTTCCCCGACAGTCCTCCGGGCCCCGTGGCCAGGCTGGCGCTTCAGACGGATGGGTGCCGTCCGAGATCAGCAGGATCGGCACCTGCACGCCGAGCATGCGCAGTTCATGGCTGAACGACAGACCGTCCTGATCCCGGTGCAGGAGGCCGAGCACCAGCGCCTGATAGCGCCGATCGGCGAGTACTTGCAGCGCCTGCCGGGTGCTCTCCACGAGGTGGACCCAGAAACCCGCGGCATCGAGTGTCCTGAACAACTGTTCGCTCAGCAATGTATCCGGTTCACAGATCAGTATGCGCGGGCGATGCCCCATGAGCTGCCTCGGTGGTTATTGTTTTGCCGCCTCAACCCCGCCCTGGCGCAGTACACCGGGTGGCGCGCGGATACCCACTGCTATCGACAGCGCATCGGGTTTATTGAAGTTCGTGCGCCCCGTTGATCGGCCGCGGGACCTGCCTGCGCGTGGTCATTTCCGGGGCTTTGATGCTGGATTACAGCGGCTTAGTGCCATGCAATTTATAGGTGAGATGCGTAAGATGGGCGCCTGCCAAGCCGCGGGTCGGAGCCGCGGCCCGGGTGTGGCTGGTATTGAAGGGGAGTTTGCATGCGTCCGTCGCAGTTGATGAGCGTGCTGGATCGGGAGTTTCGGAGTACCCGCGAGGGCCACCATACGCCGGTGATGGTGTGGGGTGCGCCCGGCGTCGGCAAGTCGCAGATGATCGCGCAGATCGCCGCGCGGCATGCGGTGGACGTGATCGATGTCCGCCTCTCGCAGATGGAGCCGAGCGACCTGCGCGGCATCCCGTTTCGCGTCGGCGAGTTTGTCGAATGGGCGGTCCCGGCGATCCTGCCGGATGCGGGCCGCCACGGTCAGACCGGTATCCTGTTTCTCGATGAAATCACGTCGGCGCCGCCCAGCGTCTCGGCGGCGGCCTACCAACTGATCCTCGATCGCCGGCTGGGCGAATACCGGGTGCCGGACGGCTGGGCGATTTTTGCCGCTGGCAACCGCCAGGGCGACCGCGGCGTGACCTATACCATGCCGGCGCCGTTGGCCAACCGGTTTTCGCACTTTGAATTGGACACCCATCTCGACGATTGGGTCGCATGGGCCTATGCCAGCGCCATCGACGAGCGGCTGATCGCCTTTCTGCGGTTTCGCCCCGAGTTGTTGTTCGATTTCGATCCGGCGCGCAACCCGGTCGCCTTCCCCTCGCCGCGTTCCTGGGAGTTCGCACACCGCGCGTTGCGCAAATTCGGCGATCACCCCGAGCTGCTGGTTGCGACCCTGCAAGCCTGCGTCGGCCCGGCGGCTGGCATCGAGCTGGCCGCGTTTGTCGACAACCTGGATAAACTGCCGGACATCGACGCCATCGTGCGCGGCGAGCCGGTGCCGGTGCCGCGCGAGACCGATCTCCAGTACGCCGTGGCCTGCGCCCTGGTCGGTCGGGCGCTGCGCGCGCGCAAGACCCCCGAGGCGAACGCGGTGTTCGGACATATCATCGACTACGCCGCCCGTTTTCCGCAGCGTGAGATGGGTGTGATGCTGATCTCGGATATGCATCGGGCCATCGGCCAGGCGCTGTTCGAGGTTCCACAGTTCGCATCCTGGGCCAAGGCCGTCGCCGATGTGATGCTCTATGACCTGTGATCTCCCGGCGCATGCAGACTGATGTCGAGACCAAGCTGAGCGCGGCCAGGACCCGTCTGATCCTGGACAAGCCATTTCTCGGGGCCCTGGTCTTGCGCCTGCCGATGGTTGCTGCCGATCCCACCTGGTGCAGGACCACGGCGACCGATGCGCGCGCCTTCTACTACAACGCCGACTATCTCGCAGAACTCAGCCTGGACCAGACCCAGTTCATGCTTGCGCACGAGGCGCTGCATTGCGCCCTGGCGCATTTCGCCCGCCGCGAACACCGCGCCAGGCACCGCTGGGATCTGGCCTGCGATCTGGCCATCAATCCGCTGCTGATCAAGGACGGCCTGAGGCCGCCGCCGGGGGCCTTGTATCTCGACCGGTTCGAGGGTCTGACGGCGGAGGAGATCTATCCGTCCATTGCGGATATGGAGGACGAGGCCGAGACGCTCGACCAGCACCTCTACGACAACGAGGACGGCGGGGGCGGAGGTGGTTCGGGGCAGGGCGATGCATCCGAATCGCCGGGCGGCCAGGGCCAGCGACCGCAGGCCGACGTCGATCCCGCACGCGGCGGCGCCCCGCAGCCACAACCCCTGAGCGAGACCGAGCGCGAACACTTGTCCGTGCAATGGCAGCAGCGCCTGGCGGGGGCCGCGCAACAGGCCCTGCGTGCGGGCAAGCTGAACGGCATGCTGGCCCGTCTGGTCGATCACATGCTGCAACCGCAGTTGCCGTGGCGGATGCTTCTGGCCCGATACATGACCGGCGTTTCCCGCGATGACTACACCTATTCGCGCCCGTCGCGGCGCGAGGGGGCCGCCATACTGCCCAGCCTGCGCAGCGCCCAGATCGAGGTGGTCGTGGTCCTCGATACCAGCGGCTCAGTGTCGGCGGAGGACTTCGGCGAATTCATGTCCGAGATCGACGCCATCAAGGGGCAGGTGCGGGCCCGGATCACACTGCATGCCTGCGATGCCGAACTGGCGAAGGATGGTCCCTGGGAATTCGAGCCCTGGGAGGCCTTCCAGCTGCCGCGCGAATTCGCCGGTGGCGGCGGCACCCGGTTCACGCCGGTCTTCGATTGGGTGAATGGGCGCGACCGGCATCCCGATCTGTTGATCTATTTCACCGATGCAGAGGGCGAATTCCCCGAGCAGGCGCCACTGTTTCCGGTTCTCTGGCTGGTGAAGGGCAAGGCCAAGGTGCCCTGGGGACAGCGGGTCCAGCTCAACTGACGCCTGTGACCCCGGTCACGGCGAGGCCGGCGTTCGGTAAAGTCCTGGCGTGCCTCTGCCGTTAGGAAGGGTGGGCCGGTGGGCTTGTCGCCCCCTTCCCACGCGGCGTCCATCGCCGCCGCTCATACCGCGCTGGGTCTGTCGAGACCGCCCTGTTAGCCTTGAGCGGGGCTAGAATGGGACATATGCGGTCTCCCGGCGCGCGCTGGCAGGCCGTGTTGGCCAGGCACAGATACGGCGCCCTACGCCGACCGGGTGAATGTAAAGATGCAGCAGGCTAGCGATCATCTGAGCGTTGCCGGCGAGATACGTCGCCGGATCGAACAGATTTATGAACTGCCCCCGATGCCGGAGATGGCGCGCCGGGTGCTGCAGCTGCGCAACAACCCCGAGGCCTCGATCGCCGATCTCGCCGCCATCGTCGAGTTTGATCCGAGCCTCTCGGCACAGGTCGTGCGGCATGCGGCCTCGCCCTTCTATGCCTACCGCGGCAAGGTCAATTCCATCCATGACGCGATTACCCGGGTGCTCGGCTTCGACATGGTCATGAACATGGCCCTGGGGCTGGCTACCGGCAAATCGTTCCAGAACCCCTGCGATGGACCGCTCGGCCTGCAGGCCTTCTGGCGTCACGCCGTGTATTCGGCCACCCTGGTGCAGGCGTTGGCCAAACGCATGCCCTCCCAAAACCGTCCCCAACCCGGGATGGTCTATCTGGCGGGCCTGTTGCACAACTTCGGATTTCTGCTGCTCGGGCATCTGTTCCCGCCGGAGTTCAAGCTGCTGAATAAATTGGTGGCCGCCCACCCGGAGTCACCGGTCACGGCGCTGGAGAAGTGTGTGCTCGGTATGGGGCAGGCGCAGAATCTCCTGGAGATGGGACACGCCAACATCGGCGCCTGGTTGATGCAGTCCTGGCAGATGCCCGAAGAGATCATCATCAGCCTTCAGGAACATCACAACCCCGCCTACACCGGCGATCATGCCGTCTTTTCCCATCTGGTCATGATTTCGGACCATGTCCTGAAGGGCCGCGACATCGGCGATGCCCCGGATGCCGTGCTGCCCCCGCTGTCGCTGGAGATCGTCGGCCTCGATGCGCAGGCGATTATGGAAGTCGCCGGACGGCTGTTCGAGAATGCCGGCGACCTGGATCAGATGGCGCGTCAATTGGCGACGGTCTGACGGGCCGGCCCTTCGCAGACGCCGGCAGTCCGCAATTCCTCAGTCGCAGACCCCAACCGAACCTGGACGGCAGCGCCGCCGATCGGTCCAACTGGCGTTGCCCAGCAAGGCATCTGTGAGATCGGCGCCGGTGAGATCGGCCTCGCTGAGATTGGCCCCCGACAAGTCGGCATTGTGCAACGCCGCATCGATCAGCACGGCGCGGTCCAGCTGTGTCTTGACCAGGCTTGAGCCGCGCAGATCCGCTTGCTCCAGCCGCGCGCGCGTCAGGCGCGCATAACTGAGATCGCTACGCCGTAGATCGGCGTGGCTGAAGTTGGCCTGTTCGAGCCTGGCATACGCCAGACTGGCGCCATCGAGCGTGGCCCCCTCAAAGCGCCCCTCGTAAATGCCGGCATTGCGCAACTCGGCCCCGGTCAGGTCAGCATTCTGGAACTGGGCGCGGTCGGCGCGGATGCCACTCAAGTGCGCCCCTTGCAGTTTGGCGCCGCGCAGATCCGCGCCGGTGAGATTGGCCGAATCCAGGCGCGCCCCGCGCAGATCCGCGCCGGTGAGATTGGCAAAACTCAAATCGGCGCCGCGCAGGTTCGCCTGTTGCAGCTGGGCTTGGCTGAGGTCGGCGCGTCCGAGCACGGCACCGCTGAGGTCGTGGCCGCCCAGGTCAGCCCCGGCCAGGGGGCAACGGCTCCAATTCACGCCGGGGCCTGGTGGGTCCTCGCAGGCCGCCGGGGCCGCGGCGCTGATGACGGTGGCCAGGAGCAGGATGCCCAGGGTTGGCATCCGGTGAAACCGCCGCCGCTGTCGCCGTGCGGGTACGCCAGACCGCTCAGCCATGGGGCACCCCGGGCACATGCGGCCCTGGGTGATGCGGCTTCGGGTGGTTTCGAGGGTTCATGGCGTCACAGGGCATTTCATCTGGGTGGCTGGCCGTCCTGGGTACGGTCGGGCGCTCGCGCACCGGCTGACAGCGGGTGGATCTTGCGCGGTTGCATGTAAGAATATTCCTACAAGACGCCGGTCTCTCTAGCGGGGGCGGGGTATCGGCAGCTTCCCAGATCTCTCCCTAAATATCAATGAGAGACAATATCCTAGGCAGTATCACGGGGTCGCATCGGGGCCCTCGGCGGGCCGTTGCGGGGAAGCTACCCCCCGCCCACGTCAAGTTTGCCGACATCTTGCGGAGGCCCCGCGGTTTGTGCTTCCTCCGGTAATTAGGCTAACGTAGCGTCAAGCACGGCGTGGGAGACGGCCCCGGGTCGGCTGAGTAAGGCAGAAAAATAACCAAACGACGCGCCAGCCAAGCCGTCCAACCGAAGTCGGTTCTTTGGCGGACACGGCGCGGTAACAATAACAAACAGGTGTGTACTGGCACCTAAGTGCCGTACGAACAGACGCTATACCCATTGACTGTGAACCATGCAGGCGGTTTGAGGCCTGCACCCTGTGCACATGGATGTGGTGTACGGGAGTCTTGATCGCCTATGGCCGCTATTGCTGATGTTCACTCGCTCGACACGGGCGCGGTCCGCAAGGTCCTGCGCATGCTCGATGTCTTGCGCCAATCGCCGGCCGGCGGGGTCGTCTATCGGCAGATCGAGCGCATGCTCGATGACGTACTCATCTCCAATCAGCAAGTCCAGCAGGCCTACGCCAATCTTGCCAGCGCCTTGCTGGATACCTATGCCCTGCACCTGCATGCGGCCTCGCCGCTGCAAGTCCAGGTCAAGCTGCTGCGTATGCGGCTGCAGCCGCCGTTGACCGCGGCTGACTTGCAGGCACTGCGGCAATACGTCGACGGCTACAGCGATCAGATCACCGCCTTGCAGGCCTTTGATCAGGGACTTTTCACCCAGGCCATCCGGCCGTTACTGCAAGCCTACGGCATCGACGACCCGCCCGCCCGGTCTGCGCGAGCCCCGGCGCGGCGTCACCCGCTGGAAAGCCTGGGTGGTCAGCCCACCCTCAAGCGTGAATCCATCGCTGCGTCCTCCGATATCCAGGCGGCGCCCGAATCGGTCGCGTCGGAACACGCGGATCAGCAGCAGGCGTCAAGGCGTCAAGAATTCCAGGCGATGCAGGCGGATCTGGCGCAGCAGATCCTCGATACCATCACCCACAATCAGGAATTCGGGATATTGCTGGAGGTCGTGCTGAATGAACTGCGCCAGGTCGGTGATGCTACGGAATTGGAAAATCTGCGCTGGACCCTGATCCGCGAGGTCGAAAAGCTGATGTCCGGGCACCACGGGCTGGCCGACAAGCTGGATACCGCCCACCACTGTTTACAGGTCGTCGAGTCCGACAGCCGGCAATTGAGTGATGAACTGACCCGCGTCCGCCTGTTGAGCCTGACCGATGAACTGACCGGACTGCCCAATCGCCGCGCCTTTCTACAGCGCCTGGACGATGAGGTCGCCCGCGTGCAGCGCTATGGCTTCCCGCTGTCGCTGGCCCTGATGGATTTGGACAAGTTTAAAGAGATCAACGATAGGTACGGTCACGCCGGTGGCGATGAGGTATTGCGCGTGTACTCGAAGAGCCTGCTGTCCATCTTTCGGCACCATGACCTGGTGGCGCGCTACGGCGGCGAGGAATTTGCGGTGCTGCTGCCCAATACCGAAGGCGAGGGCGCCCTGCGCGCCTTGAACAAGGTCAGACACCGCTGTGCGGAAACCCACTGGGAAACCAACGGCACGACCATCCAGGCACCGAGTTTCTCTGCGGGTCTGGCCGTGTACCGGTCGGGTGAGAGTTCGGCCGTCTTCGTCGATCGCGCGGACAAGGCGCTGTACCGGGCCAAGCACCTCGGTCGCGACCGCATCGAGATCGACATCGGCGATCCGGACGAGGGCGAGGAGACGCCCGGCTTCCAGCAGGGCACTGAAGCCGATTGAGCCCGCGCGGCCTGCCGCTGGCCGTGTGCCGCGTCGGCGTTCGTGATCCCGAGATCCCCACCGTATAATCGCCCGCGCAATTTCCTTCCCGCGCAGAACGGAGACCCGTCGTGGCCATCGTAGAATTGACCAAAGCGAATTTTCAGGACGTCGTCGGCAACAACGCCTTCGTCATTATCGACTTCTGGGCGCCGTGGTGCGGGCCGTGCCGCAGCTTTGCGCCGATCTACGAATCCGTATCGGAACAGCATCCGGACATCGTCTTCGGCAAGGTGAACACCGAGGAAGAGCAGGCGCTGGCCGCCACCTTCCAGATCCGCTCGATCCCGACCCTGATGATTTTTCGCGATCAGATCGTTATCTACTCCGAGCCGGGCATGCTGCCGGCCGGTGCGTTCAGCGAGCTGATCGGACGTGCCCACGCGTTGGATATGGACGAGGTGCGCAAGGAAATTGCGGCGCAGGGCGACGACTGAGCCGGTTCACCCGCCGAAGACGGCATCCACGACATCGCGAAAATGCGTCGCGAAGTGCACCTGCACGCCGTCACGGACATGCTCCGGCAGTTCCTCGTAATCGCGTCGGTTGGCCTCGGGCAGTATCAGTTCGAACACCCGGCTGCGCCGCGCCGCGATAACCTTTTCGCGCACGCCGCCGATCGGCAGCACCTGACCGGTGAGCGTCAGCTCGCCGGTCATGGCCAGCGGGCGGCGGATGCGCTCGTTGCGTGCCAGTGACAGCAAGGCGGTCGCCATGGTGATGCCGGCGCTCGGGCCGTCCTTGGGGGTCGCGCCCTCGGGTACGTGCAGGTGCACGAAGGCGGTGTCGAAGAAGGCCAGATCGCCCTGGTAGGTTTTCAGATGGCTGGCGATATAGCTGTAGGCGATCTCGGCGGATTCTTTCATGACTTCGCCGAGCTGACCGGTCAGCTTGAGGCCACGGGTCTTGCTGTGCACCCGGGTCGCCTCGATGTTCAGGGTCACGCCACCGAGCGCCGTCCAGGCCAGGCCGGTGACCACGCCGACGCCGCTGAACGGTCGCTCGCGCAGGTGCAGCGGCTTGCCCAGATAGGCCTCGACCTGGCGGGTGCCGACCCGCAGCTTGCGTGCCTTGCCGCTGACGAATTGCACGGCCGCCTTGCGGATGATGCGGTTCAGGCGCTTTTCCAGCCCGCGCACACCGGCCTCGCGCGCATAGCCTTCGATGATGTGCCGCAACGCGGCATCGGAGATCTGCAATTGGCCGCGCTTGAGCCCGGCGCGCTCCAGCAGTTTGGGCCAGAGGTGGTTGCGGGCGATCTGTAGCTTCTCGCTGGTGATGTAGCCGGCTAGCCGGATCACCTCCATGCGGTCGAGCAGCGGCCCGGGAATGCTGTCGAGCTGATTGGCCGTGCAGACGAACAGCACCTTCGACAGATCGAAGCGCAGATCCAGGTAATGGTCGAGAAACTCCGCGTTCTGTTCCGGGTCGAGCACCTCCAGCAGGGCCGAGGCCGGATCGCCCTGGAAAGAGGCGCCGATCTTGTCGATCTCGTCGAGCATGACGACCGGATTGGCGACGCCCGCTTCCTTGATCGCCTGGATGAACTTGCCGGGCATGGCGCCGATGTAGGTGCGCCGGTGTCCTTTGATCTCCGCCTCGTCGCGCATGCCGCCGAGGCTCAACCGGTAGAATTTACGGTCGAGGGTGGCCGCGATCGAGCGCCCGATCGAGGTCTTGCCCACGCCGGGCGGACCGACCAGCAGCAGGATGGAACCGGCGACCTCACCCTTGAGGTGGCCGACGGCCAGGAACTCGATGATGCGTTCCTTGACGTCCTCCAGCCCGTCATGATCTTCATCCAACACCGTGCGCGCGTGCTCGAGGTCGAGATTGTCCTGTGAATAGCGGCCCCAGGGCAGCGCGGTGAGCGTGTCCAGATAATTCCGGGTCACGGCATATTCCGGCGAACCGGACTCGAGGATGGAGAGCTTTTGCAGTTCCTCGTCGATGCGCTGGCGGGCGGCCTTCGGCAGCGTGAGTTCTGCGAGCCGTTCCTGGAAACGCTCCACATCCGCAGTGCGGTCGTCCTTGGCGATGCCAAGCTCGTGCTGGATCGCCTTGAGCTGCTCGCGCAAAAAGAATTTGCGCTGCTGATCCGACATCTTCTCGTCGACTTTTTCGCGGATCCGGGTCTGTAGCTTGGCGACCTCCAGTTCTTTACGGATCAGGATCAGCACCCGCTTCATTCGCTCCAGCACGGAGAAGATCTCCAGCACCTCCTGCAGATCGTGCGCCGCGGCGGTGGTCAGACTGGCGGCGAAATCGGTCAGCGCCGAGGGCTCGTTGGGATTGAACCGGTTCAGGAAGAACTTCAGCTCCTCGCTGTACAGCGGATTCAGGGGGACCAGCTCCTTCAGGGTATTGATGATCGCGATCGCATAGGCCTTGAGCTCGTCCTCGTTGCCGAGGACGTCGTCCGGATATTCGACCCGCACCAGGAACGGCGGCTGCTTGGACAGCCACTCGACGATGCGCAGCCGGCGCAGCCCCTCGGCGATGAACTGGATCTTGCCGGAGTTGCGCATCGGGTGATGGATGCGCACCGCGGTGCCGATACGGGCGAAATTCTCGGGGCCGACCGGGTCGGTCTCCGGTTCGTCCACCAGCACCAGTCCGACCAGATGCTGCGGCAGTTCACCGATAGCCCGGACCGTGTCCATCCAGGGTTCGTCGTCCATCAGCACCGGCACGCCCTGGGCGGGAAAGAACGGCCGCTCCGTGACCGGCAGCAGGTACAGGGTGTTGGGCAGGACGGAGGCGGGTAGGGCCAGTTCCGAGCGCTGCCGGGGTTCGCCGGGATCGCCCACTACTTCGGCGTCTTCGGCGTCAATGGGGGTGTGCTCAGTCATGGGTGGGTGCCGTCGGGTGCGTCATCATGGGCAGGTTGGGATGCGGCCGGTGCGATTCAAGGGTGTTTACACCAGTCCGGCGAACGGTTGCACCTCGACCCGTTCGCCCGCGCGCACGCCGGCGCATTCGGCCGGCAGGATGATGAAGCAATTGGACGTACTCATCGATGACAGCACGTGCGAACCCTGGCGCCCGCTGCTGGTCACGCTGAGCTCGCCCCGGTCGTCCTGGCGCAGGACCCCGCGCTGGTATTCCAGACGCCCGGGCTGTTTCTTCAGATCGACCGCGCAGGGGACCTTGAAGGTCAGCGCGGGCTCCGGGGACATGCCGTGCAGTGTGTGCAGGGCCGGTTGCACGAATTGGTAGAACGTCGCCATCACCGCGACCGGGTTGCCGGGCAGGCCGAAGAA
>JBHEOS010000016.1:0-22547 GCA_046260695.1 Gammaproteobacteria bacterium | reverse complement strand
CCGTGCAGGGTGTAGCGGTTGCTGTCGTAGATCTGACCGGGTCCCAGCGGTTCGCCGAGGTGCTTGAGCTCGTCGCCGGTGGACAGGAACGCCACCCGCGGCCGGCGCCTGACGCGCACCTCGGTGATACCCAGCGAGGCGAGCACACCGAGCTCCGCCGGCAGCAGCCGCTTGCCGGGCGCCAGCACGGTATCGCCGATCGCCAGGTCCTCGCCGGCCTCGCGCACGTTTTCGCCGGGCGTGTGGCCGCTGGCGACCTCGATCTGCTCGCCCGCCAGGCCCACCTGTTCCTGCATCAGCACGGTATCGGTGCCCGCGGGCAGAGGCGCGCCGGTCATGATGCGCACCGCCTCGCCGGTACCGACCTGACCGGAGAACGGCGCGCCCGCCAGGGCCCGGCCGATGAGTCTCAGGCGCACGCTGCCGCTGGCCGGCAGGTCGGCACCGCGCAGCGCATAGCCGTCCATCGCGGAATTGGTAAACGGCGGGACGGCGATACTGGAGACGATCGGCTCGGCGAGCACGCGGCCGAGCGCGCTGCGGATCGGCAGCTGCTCGGTGCCGACCAGGGGCCTGACCAGGGCGGCGATGCGCGCGCGCGCCGCGGCCACGCTCAACAGGCCCTTGGGCAGGGCGCAGGGATCGGGGGCGGTGTCGTTCATGGGTCAGAGTCCACTGGAATCGGTGTCGTTGCGGCAGAACTCCGCGATGAAGGCGGTGACCGCCGCGGGAGCGTTGAGATCCAGCCAGGGCAGCGCGGTCTGCACCGGGGTATCGCTGGCCAGCGCAATGATGGCGTCGTCATCCGGGAACAGCAAGGGCTTACCCAAGGCCGCGCGGTGCAGTTCGAGTTTGGGAAAGCGCTCATGCCGGAAACCTTCCACCAGGATCAGATCCAGCGCCGCGCGATCGAGCCGCGCCAGCATCTCCCACAGCGAGACGTCGCCCGGCACCGGCGCCTCCACCATCAGGGCCCAGCGCTGATTGGACGCGATCAGCATCTGCTCGGCGCCGGCCTTGCGCAGCGCATGGCTGTCCTTGCCGGGGTGATCGATGTCGAAGGCGTGATGCGCGTGCTTGAGCACGCCGACGCGCAGCCCCCGCGCGCGCAGCAGCGGCAGCACCTGCACCAGCAGGTGGGTCTTGCCGGTGCCGCTCCAGGCGGCGATGCCGAGCACCGGCGGGGCGTGCAGCAGGGCGTTCATGGACGGTCCTCCAGTCGGGCCGCGCAGGCGGCCAGTTCCGCGGGGGTGTTCAGATTGACGAACCATTCCGGGTGGTCGCGGCAGTCGACCTCGGCGGCGGGCAGGGTCCTCAGCCAGTCACCGACCGCCCGTCGTCCCTGATCACGATAGGCGTGCAGCGAGGCCCGCGTCTCGCGGTGCAGCAGGGCAAATGTCGACTGCATGCGCGAACCCTCCATCGGGACCGCCGCGGTTGTCCCGGGCGCGCGGCAGGCGTCGCGCAGGCGGGTGAGCAGGGACGCCTCGAACAGCGGCGCGTCGCAGGGCAGCACCCACAGCCACTCGGTCGGGCAGTGCTCCAGGCCGCGGGCGATGCCGGCCAGCGGGCCGGAAAAATCCGCGGCCGCATCCGCGAGCACCGGATGGCCGTAGCCACGGTAGCGGTCGAGATGGCGGTTGGCGCTGATCAGCACCGCGGCCACGCACGGCGTCACGCGCGCCAGGACATGCTCGATCAAGGGCCGTCCGGCGCAGTCGAGCAGGCCCTTGTCGTCGCCGCCCATGCGCGAGGCCCGCCCGCCGGTCAGGATCAGGGCAGTGATGGCGTGGCTCGGGATGTCCGGCATGGGCGCGCGCCTGACCAAGGGACGGCTATTCTAGCAGCCTGTCGGACTTAGGGGCCCGTAGCGAGCAAGGCGGGAGAGCGAGGCAAAATTTTCACGATTTCGAGGCGCATAGTGGGCCTACGCAACGAGGAATCGGGGAAATTTGGGCCGCTCTCCCGCCGGCGCAGTAGGCGCAGCCTAAGTCCGACAGGCTGCTGGATTATTCATGCGCCACGACCGCGCGTCCGCACGCGCATGAATCTGCCGCAACGATTTTCATAGCGCTCAGGCTAGAATGGCCGCTCACTTCCAGAGGGACACGCGCATGATCAAGCCGATACAGATGCTGTTGTGGATGACGCTCGCGGCGGGGTTTGCGACCCCGGTAAGCGCCGCGGAGGCGCAGCGCTTCAACCAGATCCGGTTTCAGGTGCAGGCCAGCGAGGCGGTGGCCAATGACCGCATGCAGGCGGTGCTGGCGGTGCAGGATGAAGACGCCGACGCCGCGCGCCTGGCCGATCGGATCAACAAGACCATGACCTGGGCGCTGGCGCAGGCGCGCGGTCCGGGGGCCGTCCAGGGCGCCGTGAAGGGTGCCGTGAAAGTGCGCAGCGGCGGCTACACGACCCAGCCGGTGTATCGCAAGGAGGCCCTGGAGAGCTGGCGCGCCAGCCAGGAGCTGGTCCTGCACGGGGCGGACTTCGCTGAGATCGGGCGCCTGATCGGCGTCTTGCAGCAGCGTCTGCAACTGCGCGCGGTCAGCTTCAGCGTGGCCCGCGAGACCCGCGAGGCCGCCGAGCGCGCCCTGATCGACGGCGCGCTGGACGGCTTCAAACGCCGTGCCGAGCAGGTGCGCAGCAATCTCGGCACCAAGGCCTACCGCATCGTCGAGCTGAATATCAACACCGAGGATATGCCGGTGCAGCCGCTGCCGATGATGCGCGCGCAGCTGATGAGCGAGTCGGTGGCCGCCCCGGCCTTCGCCGGCGGCGAGAGCGAGGTGCGGGTCAGCGTGCACGGTCTGATCCAGTTGGATTGACCCGAAAGGCTACGGGCGCACGTCCTCGGGCAGGGCGATCGAGACCTGACCCTCCAGATCGGGTTCGCCGCAGTGGGCCAGGATCTCGGCGCGGGCCCGGTCGCGCAGGGCGACCAGATCGGACCAGCCGGTGCCGTCCGCCGTAAGGGCGGGACCGATCCAGACCTGGACGCGTCCGGGGCGTGGCCGAGAGAGGCCACCGCGCAGAATCGCACGGCTGCCGCGCAGGGCGATGGGCACCACCGGCGCGCCGCTCTCGGCCGCGACCTTGAAGGCGCCGAGGCGGAACGGCCGCAGGCCCGGCGCGTCCGTAAAGGTCGCCTCCGGGAAGAACACCGCGCCGTCGCCCTGGTGGACGCGCCGCAGCAACCGCTCGGCGTCCTCCACGCTCTGGCGCACATCGTCGCGGGCCACGAACTCGGTGCCCAGACGCTGCAACAGCCGACCCAGCAGTGGCGTGCGCAGATCGCGCTTGGCAACGAAGTGCAGTGGCATGTCCAGGGCCGCGGTCAGGATGAACGCGTCCAGGTAGCTGGCATGGTTGGCGACCAACACCAGCGGCCGGTCCTGCGGGAGCGCCTCGCCGCCCTCGCGGCTGATGCGGATCGCCGCCAGGGCCAGGGCGCTCCGTGCCCCGTAATGCGCGACCCGCTGGGCCAGGCGCCGGCTCGGCAGCAGCAGGAGCAGCAAGCTGACCGGGATCGCGCACAGCAGCAGGCAGGCCCAGGCATAGCCGGTATACAGCCCGCCGCCGACGGCGCCGGCGGCGCGGCGGAGGCCGGTGCTCAGCGCGCGCCGCCCGAGGCGCAGCCGCTGGGCCCAGAAGCGGCGCCGCTGCACGCCCGCATCGGTGAACACACCCTGTTCATACAACTGCCGGCACTCGACCCGGCGGATCTTGCCGCTGGAGGTCTTCAGCACGCTGCGCGGCGGCGCCAGCAGGACCCGGTCCGGACGGCTGCCGGTCAGTTGCAGGGCCAAGGCCTCGATCCGCGCCTGCAAGGCCTCACGCCGCGCCGGGTTGCGCTCGCGGGTCTCGGCCAGCACCACCAACTGTTCCGCGGTGTGATCGCCGCGCGCGGCAAACACCGCGACGGCGTTCTTGCGAATGCCGTCGAGACCGCCGACCGCCTGCTCCAGCTCGTAGGGGTAGAGGTTGCGCCCGGCGCGGATGATCAGATCCTTGGCGCGCCCGGTGATGAACACCTCGCCGTCGGCCAGGTAGCCGTAGTCGCCCGACTCGCGCCAGTCGCCGTGCAGCAGGGTCGCGGTCGCCTCGGGGTTGCGGTAATACCCCGGGGTGGCCGAGGGGCCGCGGAATTGCAGGTGGCCCTGCTGGCGTTCCGGCAAGACCTGGTCGCGGTCGTCGACGATGCGGATCGCGTGCCCCGACAGGGCGCGGCCCCCGCTGACGAAGCGCAGCGCGTCCGCGGCGGTGTCCGGGACCGCGACGCCTTCCCGGGTGAAGTGTTCGCGCCCGACCCGGTCGATGCGCGGGCCGCGGCGCAGCGGCGGAAACGCCAGCCCCACAGCGTCCTCGGCCAGACCGTAGACCGGCGTCAGCGCGCTGGCCGCGAAGCCGTAGGGCGCAAAGCGCGTCGTGAAGGCCTCCAGGGTGTCCGGGTCCACCGGCTCGGCGCCGTTGAAGGCCAGCCGCCAGTGACTCAGATCGAGACCGGCGAGGTCCGCGTCCTGCAACCGGCTGGCGCATAGCTGATAGGCGAAATTGGGTGCCGCCGAGAGGCTGCCGCGGTGCCGGTGCAGCGCCTGCAGCCAGCGCGCCGGCCGGGCGATGAAGGCCAGCGGCGACATCAGGATCAGCCGCATGCCGTAGTACAGGCTGCCCAGGCAGGCGCCGATCAGGCCCATGTCGTGATACAGCGGCAGCCAGCTGACGAACACATCCGCGCTGCGGGCCTCGGCCGCCTGGCCCATCGCGCGCACGTTGGCCAGCAGGTTGGCGTGGCTCAGCATCACGCCCTTGGGTTGGCCGGTGCTGCCGGAGGTGTATTGGATCAGCCCCAGGGTCTGGGCCTGAACCTGGGGCTCTACGGCGACAGGGGCCAGCGGCCCGGCCGGGGCCGCGGCGCGCAGTTCCTCGACATGGCACAGGGCCCGCAGGTGCGGGCACTGGCTGCGCAGCACCCTGGCGTAGACCTGCGCCTCGTCGACCGTGATCAGGATCGGCGCCTGGGCGTTGTCGAGGATGCCGACCTGCCGGTTCAGGTGGTCTTCCAGCTGCGCGCGGCTGGCCGGCGGGTACAGGGGCGCCGGCACCGCGCCGGCCAGCAGGATGCCGTAGAAGGCGAAGAAGAAATCCAGGCCGCTCGGCAGCATCAGGGCGATGATCTGGCCGGGTTGCACGCCGCGCGCGATCAGCCCGGCGGCGACCTCGGCGGCGCCGGACTGAAGCTCGCCGAAGCTCAGGGATTCGATCCGCTCGTCAGTGGCGTAAAAGCTCAGGTAGGGCCGTTGCGGGGTGCGTTCGGCGTGCCAGCGCAGGACCTCGTTGAGGGTCTGGGCCGCCTGCGGCAGGGCGATCTCGCCGCTGTCGGTGTCCGCGGCCGCGACGCTGGGACGGGCCGGCGCCTTGACCCCGAGCATCTGCAGCAGCTCGGCCGCACTCTGCGCGCCGAGCACCGCGGCCTCCGCCGCGGTCAGCCCCAGGTCGCGCTCGATGCGCAGCAGCAGTTCGACGCGCGCCAGGCTGTCCAGGCCGAGGTCCTGTTCCAGCCGGCTGTCGAGCGTGACCGCCGGCGGGGTGCGCCCGGGGTGCAGTTCCTGCACCAGCTGAGTCAGGACCGCGAGCAGGGCGGTCGCGGTCGAGGTGGCGGTTTCCATCGGATCCTGCGGGCTGCTAACGTGGGCGCTACTGTATCACCGCCACACAGACGGGTCTTGCGGGCAGGGGGTGAGGGTGACTCAGACGGACCGGCCGACGCTCAGCGCCGAGGATCAACAGGCGATCGAGGTCTTCCTGGACGCGGTGTGGATGGAGGGCGGCCTCAGCGACAACACCCTGGCCGCCTACCGCAACGACCTGCGCGGACTGGCGCGGTGGTTGGCCGGTACGGCGGGTGTGGCGCTGATCGCGGCGCAGCGTGAACACCTGCTGGGTTATCTTGCGCAGCGCTACCAGCTCGGTGGCAAGGCGCGCAGCGCCGCGCGGCTGCTGTCCAGCCTGCGGCGTTTCTACCGGTATCTGCTGCGCGAGCGCCGCATCGCCGAAGACCCCAGCGCCTGCATCGAGGCGCCCAGGCTGGGGCGGCCCCTGCCCAAATCGCTCAGCGAGGCCCAGGTCGAGGCGCTGCTGGCCGTGCCCGATGCCGGCACCCCGCTGGGCCTGCGTGACCGGGCCATGCTGGAGGTCCTGTATGCCTGCGGGCTGCGGGTCTCGGAGCTGGTCGGCTTGCGGCTGGCGCAGCTGAATCTGCGCCAGGGCGTGGTCCGGGTGCAGGGCAAGGGCGGCAAGGAGCGTCTGGTGCCGCTGGGCGAGGAGGCGCAGAACTGGCTGCAACGCTATCTCGACACGGCGCGGCCGGAGTTGCTGAATGCCCGGACCTGCGAGTTTGTGTTTCCCGGGCGCGCCGGTGAGGGTCTGACCCGCCAGGCCTTCTGGTACCGTCTCCGGGACTACGCGCGTCAGACCGGGATCGCCACCCGTCTGTCGCCGCACACCCTGCGCCACGCCTTCGCCACCCACCTGGTCAATCACGGCGCCGATCTGCGCGTGGTGCAACTGCTGCTCGGACACAGCGACCTGTCCACCACCCAGATCTATAGCCATGTCGCCCGCGAACGCCTGCGCGAGCTGCACGCGCGGCATCACCCCCGGGGCTGATGCGCCGTGCGGTTTATTTTGCGGTTAGGGGGAACCGTTCGCGGCCGTACCCAGTCCCATGCAGACATCCTACGGGCGGTTTGCTGCCGGGCGGTTTGCTGCGACCCGACCGATCCTGGACAATGGCGCCCCCCAACCCCACCGTCCCGACGGGACGCAAGAGAATCCCCTATGACTTACCTGCAACGCATACTCGTGCTGTGGCTCTCGCTGGCGGGCGTGGCCGTGGCGGCGGACGACTACCCGCAGATCCGCCAGGCCCTGTCCGCGCTGATCCCGGATGCCCAGCCCGATCAGATCCGTCCGGCCCCGGTCGCCGGCCTGCTGGAGGTCACCTACGGACCACAGCTGTTCTACGTCAGCGATGACGGCCGCTATCTGGTCCAGGGCCATGTGTTCGATGTGCGCACTCAGGCCGACCTGACCGAGGCGCGCCAGGGCGAGCTGCGCACGGCCGCCGTCGCCGGGCTCGGCGCGGACAAGATGGTGATCTTCGCCGCGGCCAAGCCCAAGCACACTATCACCGTGTTCACGGATATCGACTGCGGTTATTGCCGCAAGCTGCACGCCGAGATCCAGGAGGCCAACGCGCTGGGCATCACCGTGCGCTATCTGTTCTATCCGCGCTCGGGGCCAAATACCGAGTCCTACTTCAAGGCCGAATCGGTCTGGTGCTCCAAGGACCGTCAGCAGGCGATGACCGACGCCAAGGCCGGCAAGGAACTGCCGCGCAAGACCTGCGACAACCCCATCGACGCGCACCTGCGGCTGGTGCGCGACTTCGGTCTGCAGGGTACCCCGGCGATCCTGCTGGAAGACGGCCGCCTGATCCCGGGCTATGTGCCGGCCAAACAACTGCTGGCGATGCTCGAAGGCAAGGCGCAGCCCTGAAACGCCGCCGCCCGCGGACCCCGCGGGCGTGCGCCTGTCTCAGTGCAGCAGCGTGAACAGCTGCGCCCGGTAGCGGCCGACCAGCGGGTGCTGACTGCCGAGCAGTTCGAACAGGGCCAGCAGACCCTTGCGGCCCGCCTCGTCCCCATAGCGCCGGTCGCGGCGCAGAATGTCCAGATACTGCTCCAGGGCAGCCTCGGTCTCGCCGGCCACGGCCAGCTTTGCTGCGAGCAGTTCGCGCGCGGCCAGGTCGTCGGGGTTTTGCGCCAGGCGTTGTTCCAGCGCCGCCCGCTCGGGCGCGCTGGCGCTGCGCCGGGCCAGATCCAGCAGCACGGCCAGGCGGCGGATCTCGGCGTCGTCGCGGAGTTCGCGCGGTAAGCCCGCCAGGGCCCGATCCGCCTCGTCCAGCTGTCCGGCCTGCATGGCCAGGCGCAGATAATCCAGCTGCGCGCGCGGATTGTCCGGGTCATCGGCCGCGGCCACGCGCAGCTGGTTCAAGGCCGCGTCGAGGTCACCGGCCGCCGCCAGCGCCAGGGCCTGTTCGCGCAGGGCGTCCGAGGCGCGCGGGACATGCTTGTCCAGCAGCGTGCGCAAGGTGGACTCGGTCTGTGCGCCGAGGATCTCCTCGACCACTTGGCCGTCGCGGAACAGCTTCAGGGTCGGGATGCTGCGGATATTGTGCAGGCTGGCCAGGCCGCGCTCGGTATCGGTGTTGACCTTGGCGAGCAGAAATTTCCCCGCGTATTCCCCGGCCAGCTTCAACAGCACCGGCAGCTGCATCTTGCACGGCCCGCACCAGTCGGCCCAGAAATCCACCAGCACCGGTACCCGGCGGGAGTTGTCGAGCACGCTGCGCGGATAATCGGCCTCGGTGACATCGAATACATACGGGGAGTCGGCCATGGGGATTCCTGGTTGTCTCGGTGGGCGGTCAATCTGGGGGAGGACCGCGGCGATTTCAAGCCTGGAGAAGCGCTGAATAAGTCTCCCGTTCGCCCTTCGACAAGCTCAGGGCGAACGGGAGATGCTGTGATAGTGAAGGCGATTCGTCCGTGCGTGGTTCGACAGGCCTGTCCTGAGCCTGCCCTGAGCCAGTCGAAGTGGGCTCACCACGAACGGACTTATTCAGCTTACCTAAGGAACTGTCGGATTTGAGGCTGATCTACTGCGCCGGCGGGAGTGCGGCCTCAAATCCGACAGGCTCATCGATATCCACCAGCGTTAGGCAGTGGGTGAACAGCAGGCTGGCGCGCACCCGGCGCGACGGCCACAGGCGGCGCACGCCCTCGGCATACAGACGCATCTGTTCGCGGTAGGCGGCGGCCAGCGTGTGCGTCTGCGCGGCCTCGATGGCGTGGGTCTTGTAGTCGACGATGTGTGCGCTGTCCGCGCCGAGCAGTAAGCGGTCGATCACGCCCTCGACCAGGGCCGCGCCCTGGAGGTAATGGATCGGCACCTCGGTGTAGACCCGCACGTAGGCGCGGGCGTCGAACAACGTCGCCAGCGCGGGCGCCTGCCTCACGGCCTGCGCCTCGTGCAACCAGGCGGCGAGTTCCGGATCGTCGGCATCGCGCTGGAGTTCGCGGGCCAGTCCCGCCAGGATCGCGGCATCGCCGCGCGGCGGCGTGTCGCACAGCCATTCCAGCGCACGGTGAATCGCGATGCCGCGGCGGCGGGCGTCGGGGTCGCCGTCGTCCGTGCCGCGGCCGTGCGGCGCGGCATCCGCGCGGCTCGGGGCGATGCGGATCAGCGCGGGCGCGGTGTGCAGGGGCGCGCGCAGCCGCGGGTCGATCGTCGGCGCGGTCACGGCGACCGCCGCGCCGGGGCCTGCCGCCGCGGCCGGTGGCGTGCCGCTGGCATGCACCCAGGGCTCGCCGCGCGCCAGACAGCCCTGGCTGTCCCATTGCGCGCGCAGCAGCCCGTACCAGCCGCTATCGGCCTTGTCCGCGGCCACGGCGGCGGAGACCACCAGCAGCTGGCGGGCCCGCGTCAGTGCGACATACAGCAGATTGGCGTCCTCGCGCCGTTCCGCGTGCCGTTGGCTGTCCAGCAGTCGGCGGGTCACGCTGTCGCGTTCGGTCTTGCGCCCGACCAGCAGGAAATGCCGCGGGCGGTCCTGTTCGGCCGGCCAGTCGACCAGCGCCTGCCAGGTGGCGCGGTCGCGCTGGAGCTCGCCGCCGCAGTCGGCCAGGAACACCACCGGGGCCTCCAGCCCCTTGGCGCCGTGCACGGTCAGGAAGCGCACGCGCTCGCCGCCGCCGCTCTCCGGCGCCGCGTCGTCGGGCGCGTCCGCCGTGCGCTGGCGCAGGTCGGCCAGGCGCGCGACAAAGTGCGGCAGGCTCGGGTAGCGGCCGCTGTCGACCTCCAGCGCCAGCTCGATGAAGCGGGTCAGATTGGCGCGCACGCGCGGTTTGAGCGCCGCGCTCGCCGCGGCGTCGAAGCGCGCCAGCACATCGCCCTGGTGATAGATGCGGTCCAGCAGATCGTGCACCGGCAGGCGTCCGACCTGTTCCGCCCAGGCCGGCAGCAGGCGCGCGGCCCGCGCCAGCGGCGTATCCCCGCCCTGCTGCGGGCCGAGCGCCAGCAGCCGCGCCAGCCAGTGCTCGCCGGGGGCCTGGGCGAGCGCGATCAGGTCCGCGTCGGCGGCGGCAAACAGCGGCGAGCGCAGCACCTGCGCCAGGGCCAGGTTGTCGTAGGGCGCGATCAGGGTGTTGAGCAGGGCCTCCAGGTCGCGCACCTCCAGGCTGTCGAGCAGGGTGCCGCGGGCGGCGCCCAGATACGGGATGCCGGCATCGCGCAGGGCCGCCTCGTAGCTTGCCGCGTGGGTGCGGGTGCGCAGCAGGATCAGGATGTCGCCATAGCCCAGCGGCCGCGCGCAATCGGCCGCGCCGATCAGGGTCGCGGCATCGATCAGCGCGCGGATCCGCGCGGCGATGGCCCGCGCCTCGCCGGTATGCAGGTCCTCGCCCGGCGCCGGTCGCGGTTCCTCAAGGGGATTGCGCAGCCCCTCGTGCTGCGTCTCCACGGTCGCCGGCGGCGCGAGCGGCGGTAACAGTTCCAGCTGTCCCCAGAGCTGCGTGAGATGGGTGCTGTGCGGTGGAAATTCCGGCAGCGCTTCGGCCAGCGGCCCGGCGGCGAAGGCGCGGTTCACGCCGTCGATGATCGCCGGCGCGGAGCGGCGCGAAGCCTCCAGGCCGAAACGCCCCGCGCCCAGATGTTGTTCCAGCCACTGGCTGGCGGTCTCCAGCAGGCGCGCATCGGCGCGGCGGAAGCGGTAGATCGATTGCTTGGCGTCGCCGACCAGGAACACGCTGCGCGCGCGCTCGCCGTTGCCCGCAGCCAGTTCCTCCAGCAGCGGCAGCAGCAACCGCCATTGGGTCGGGTTGGTGTCCTGGAATTCGTCGATCAGGAAATGCTCGATGCGGGCGTCGAGCTTGTACTGCACCCAATGCGCCTGTTCGCTGTGGGTGAGCAGGCGAAAGGCATGCCATTCCAGATCGGCGAAATCCAACACGCGCTGTTCGCGCTTGATGCGCTGGTAGTGCTCCAGCAGCCGCTGGCCGCCGGTATACCAGGCGCAGGTCAGCGCGAGGCTCGCCTGACGCGCCTGCTGGTCGCGGGTCTCCAGCAGCGCGTCGCAGAGCTGCTGGTGCAGTTCGAGCAGGCGCGCGGCGCCCGCCGCGCCGAGGCTCTTTTCCAGGGCCTTGCTGGTCTTGCGGCTGCGCGGCTCGCCCGCCTGGGTCAGCAGGACCCGCGTGACCTGCTCGAAGGCCGCGGCGCCTGCGTGCGCCTGCTGCGCCAGCGCCGCGTCGAGGGCCTGCTGTTGCTCCAGATGGGTCTTGTTGTCATGCCGGCCGAGCAGCGCGGCGAACTCACCGAGCAGCGCGCAGTGCGCCGGCGTGAAGAAACCGCCGATCGGGTCACTGTCGGGCGCGATCGCATAGAGTTCGCACGCGCTGGCCGCGGCGTGGGCCAGCGGGTCGGGCCGGTCCAGGGTGAACGCCCACCAGTCGATGCGTTGGGCCAGAAAGCCGTTCAGCGCCTGGCGGGTGCTGGGCAGACCGCCGCAGGCGTCGAACAGCGACTCCAGTGCCTGGGCCAGCGGGCCGTCGGGGCTGCGGGTGGCCTCGGCATACAGCGCGTCCCAGGCCTCGTCGATCAGCTCGGCCTCGCCGTCGAGCAGTTCAAAGCCCGGTGGGATCTCGGCCTCGACCGGGAAGCGTTGCAGGATCTCCTGGCAGAAGGCGTGAAAGGTGGTGGCGCGCAAGGGCCGCGGCTCGAACAGCAGGGTCTCGTACAGACCGCGGGCGCGGGCGCACAGGGCCGGCTCCGGATCGAGGCCGATCTCGCGCAAGGCGGCGGTGACTGCGGCGTCATCGCCGCAGGCCAGCTCCGCCAAGCGCTCGTTGAGCCGTTGCAGCATCTCGGCGGCGGCCTTGCGCGTGAAGGTCACCGCCAGGATCGAGGCCGGTGCCGCCCCGGCCAGCAGCAGGCGCAGCAGGCGGGTCACCAACAGCCAGGTCTTTCCGGTGCCGGCCGAGGCATGCACGCTGGCGTGTCGGGCCGGGTCGGTGGCGTGTAAGGGGTCGAAGGCGCGGGGCATGGCGCGCACAGCATACGGACGGGCTCGGGTAGCGGCAAACACTACGGACTTGCGCGCCGACCGGGTCGTCCGGGCCACGGGGAGGGTGAGGTGGGTATCGAGGATCAACGCATTCTTTGTAGGAAAATTCTGAATCCTGCGTAAGCCATGCCGCGGTCTATCCGCCTGGGGCCACCCGGGGCGCCGGCTGCCGTGACTTAAGCGTATGAATCGTCAGTCATGTTCTGGGCCAGCCGCGCTACGGGGCCGGGCCCACCGCCGCAGCGCCGCGGAATTGACGCAAAAGTGGCCTTTAACTCTCGGAAATAATGGGAAAAACTACGCCCGCAGCTAGGGAGGGAGATAAAGGATCACACCAGCGGAAGGTCGACTCAAACGGATATTGAGGCAGGCAGGATTGCTTGCAAAGGACCCAAAGGCGGCCTCCGGGCCGCCTTTCTTATGTGCGCGGTCTTATTGCGCGGTTCGGGGCTCAGGCCCAGGCCGCCCGCCGACACACCCCGTCCATCGGACAATGCCGGCAGCTGTCCGGATCGCCCCAGGCCGGCAGCGGTGCGCCGGCGGCCAGCGCCGTCTGGGTGGCGGCCAGCCGCGCGGCGACGGCACCGCACAGTTCCCGCAGTTGTTCGCCTTCGAGCATCCCCTTGGTCTGCACGGTTCCGCCGTCGAGCCTCAGGTATTCGACGCGGGTGACCGGTTCCGGGTCGAGCAGGGCGTAGAACGGCAATTGCACCGCTTCGCCGGCGTCGATCTCGGCCTGGCTCGGGATGTGTCCGGTCTTGTAGTCGACGATGGCCTGTTCGCCGGCCCGCGCGTCGATGCGGTCGAGCCGGCCCTTCAGGCGCGTGTCCGCATCCAGGGGCCGCGCGATGCGCGCCTCGACCTGCGTCACCTGCCAGTCTTCGGCCCGGCGGATCTGCCAGTCGACGTAGTCCGGAAGCAACGGCAACCAACGCTTCAGCCAGCCGCGGTGCTGGAAATTGTCTTCCAGGTCACGGGCGAATACCGCGCGGGTGATGCGTTGCAGCAGATCGATGGCGGCGGCGCGGTGCGCGGTCTCGAACGGCAGTGTGAACGGTCCGGGCAACCCCGGCACCTCGCCGTGAAATGCTTCGAGACAGCGGTGCACACGTTCGCCGTAGTCGGATTTCTGTAGCAGTTCACGCACCGCTTCGCTGGGGGACAAGCGCAGACAATCGGCGGCGAAGTAGCGGTAGGGACAATCGATCAGATGCTGGTGGCTGCTGGCGCTGACCTCGGCCGGCAGCAGCTCAGCGGGCAGGCGCGGCCGCGGTTGCGCTGGCGGCCCGGGCGGCGGCACCGGCTGCGGCATTGCCACGTCACACTGGTCTGACTGCACCAGGGTCTTCAAGACCGTGTCCTCCAGGGTGTCGCCATAGGCGAGCCGGTGCAGGGTCTCCAGGACCTCCAGCCAGGGGCTGGGCAACAGCGGTTCGCCTTGATCCTCGCGCCGCCAGCTCAGCAGCACCTCGGGCGCGGCTTCGAGCAGGCGCCGGAACTGGTGGAGGCGCAACGCCAGCTGGTTTTCCCAGGTCGGCAGGCCGAGTTCGCGGCGCACTCCGGCATTGAAGAAGGCGCGCGCGCGATCCTGTCCGGGCAGGTGTTCGCGGTCGCAGGCGCCGATCACCACGGCGTCGAAATTCGCCAGCTGGGCCTGGTCGAGATTGAGCAGTTGCACCGGGCCGGTCGCGAGTCCGGGGCGGAAGGTCTGGTCCTCCAGCGCCCGCCCCAGCCAGAGGCGGAATTCCGTCCAGCTTAGGGTCAGCGGCACGCACTGGGCCGCGGCGTCGAGTTCCTCCCAGAGCGCGATCAGGCGGCGCCCGGCGGCGTCGCTGTCCAGCTGCGCCCAGATGCCGAGCGTGACCAGACTCACGCGCAATTGCGCGAGCAGCCGGCGTGCCGAATGCGGCTCTTCGCGCAGCCGCTGCAAGGGCCGTGCGGCCGTGTCGAGACGCTCCAGCAGGCCGATCAGGGGTTCGGCGAACTCGGCCGGCCAGCGCAGCCGCGCGCGCCGCGATTCGACCTGCCGGCGGTAGCGTTCCAGCCCGCGGGCGATGTTCTCGTGCTGGATGATATCGAGCTCCAGGCGATAGACGCAGGCGAGGTGCGCGACGCGCGTGTCTTCGCCGCACAGAAACGGCGACTTCAGCAGATCCAGCAGCGGTTGGTGGGCGAAATCCTCCTCGACGCATTGCAGCCAGCGTTCCAGGCAGGTGGCCGCGCTGGTGGTCGACAGGGCCCAGCCGCCGGCGTCGGCAAGCGCGATGCCGGCGCGTTCCAGCAGGGCGCGCACCCGGCGCGCCAGGCGCCGGTCCTCGGTGACAATGCCGATGCGGCGTCTGCCCGCCAGCAGCCAGCGGCGCACCTGGAGGTCGATCGCGCGCGCTTCCTGCTCGGCCGAGTCCGCGGCGAACGTGGCGAGCCCGCCCGTGACCGGGCTGTCGGGGCAGCTGGCGGCCAGCTGCGCGGCGCGCCCGCGCAGATCAATGGTGTGGCTTGCCTCGGAATAGACGGCGTCCAGAAACAGCCCGCGCGGTGAGGGCTCAATGCCGCTGTCGCAGGCCGCGCCGTCGCACAACGCCAGGCAGTCCGCCAGGGCGCGGTCCGGCCGCCGCGCCTGCCCCGGTGGGTAGCCGTGCAGCAGCCACAGGGCCCGCCCCGCGCGCAGGCGCGCGCCGAGCCAATCGCGTTCGGCCGGCGTCTGGGCCTGCACGCCGGCCAGGAGGTAGAAGGGCTCATCGGCACCGGGCGCGGTTCCGGGCACGGTCTGGGCCTGCAACGCGTCCAGATAGGCCTGCCAGGGGTCGGGGGCGTGCGGCGGCGCGGTCTGTTCCAGCCAGGCCCGCCACAGGCGGTACACGATCTGGGCCTCGCGGGTCAGCGCCGCGGGGACCGGGCCGTCGATGCGGTAGCCGCGGGCCAGGCGCGCGGACAGGGCCTCCGCGCTGGGCGCCGGGGTGGTGCGGTGCAGGGTGAGTTCGTCGAACAGCTCCAGCAGGCTTTCGGCCAGACGCCAGGGATCGTCCTCGCCGAACAGTCCGCGGTGGCGGCGCAGAGCCTCCACCAGCAGCAGCCGCCGCGCCGGTTCGTTCAACGGCGCACGCTGCTCGACGGTGCGCGTCTCGACCCAGTCGCGCAGGGTGCTCACCCGCAGCCCGAGCACCGCGGCGTGTCCCCGCTGCGCGGCCCGCTGGCTGAGCGCGGCGCGCAGCGGGCTGGCGGCCAGGGTCTCGGGCACCAGCACCACCACGGCGGAGAGGTCGGGCAGGCTGTCCGCGGCCTGGTGCAGGACCTGCTCGGCGAGGTGTTCGAGCAGGTCGCTGTGATAGGGGAACAGTCGCAGGCTCATCGGCGCACCCGCATGCGGCAGTGCGGTCGCCCGCGCACCGCCGGTTTCAGCGTTCCAGGTAATCGAGCTTGTCGGGCTTGCCGTTCCACGCGTCCGCGTCGGGCGGGGCGTCCTTCTTCTGGGTGATCACCGGCCAGGACTGGGCCAGCTCGGCATTGAGCTGCAGGAAATCCTCCTGACCGGCGGGCACGTCGTCTTCCGCGAAGATCGCCTCGGCGGGGCATTCCGGCTCGCACAGCGTGCAGTCGATGCATTCCTCGGGATCGATGACCAGGAAGTTCGGGCCTTCGTGGAAACAATCCACAGGGCAGACCTCGACGCAGTCGGTGTATTTGCACTTGATGCAGTTTTCGATGACAACGAAGGTCATGATGGGCTCCCGCTAGGACTGACGGTGTCCGGGCGCGGCCGATCTGGCCGCGGCTGGGGACCCATGATAGGGAGTGCAGGGGCGATTTGCGAGAGGCCTCCGCGCCCGCGGGCAGGTTGATAAATGTCCTGGTTCGTGGCGTCTTCGCCCGCTAACGGTTCGCCGCAGCCTGGATTCAGGCTAGACCTTCAGCAGGGCCGCGATCTGGTCGCGCAGAAAGGTGTTTTCGTCCTCCAGCACGGCGATGCACTGCGTTAGCTCGCGGTTGTTGTGCGCCAGCTTGTCGAGTTGCTCGAGCAGTTGCGTATCCGGGGTCTGTTCCTCCCCCCGTTTTTCCTGGAGACGCTGAAGGTGCTCCCGGAGGTGTTCGATGGTCTGCGACTGCTGCGCGAGGGTCGCGGCGGTGGGCACCGTGTCCTCGCCATGGATTTGCGCGCTTTGGCCCGTGTGTTTGAATCCGCCCGCGGCCAGGGTTGCCGCGAGCTGTTGCGCAAGCGCTTTCCAGTCTGTCGCGCCCCAGCCGATCGTCGGCCGGCCCGCCAGCAGGGATTCTTCCTTGAGCAGGGCCGAGCGCAGCAGCAGCGTGCCACGCAGCGCCGGCGCTGTGGGTTCCTCGTCCGGGCGCAGGCGGATATCGTCCAGGAAGGACCGTGTCCTGGCCGCCTCCCGGTCCAGATACAGCGCGGGTGCGGGCGGTGTTTCCGCGCTGTCGGGTGATTCAGCGGGTGTCTCGGGTGTGCCGTGTCGCTGGCGTCGGAGTTTCCAACCCAAAAAGGCGGTAACGGCCAGCAGTACGATGGCCAGCTCGATCAGCGCGAAGAAATAGGGAAGTTCGAGTTGCACCATTGCCTACTCCCTAGCTCAACGGGTTCCCGTGTAATCACACAGTGTCACGGCGGGCTCAAGCCAGTTGACCGCCCGGGGTGGCTGTTCAGGAACGTAGCTGCTGCTTATCGGTTCCAGTGGGCGCGGCGGTGGTTTCGGCCGCTTCGACGCGGTTGCGGCCGGTGTGTTTGGCGCGGTACAGGGCCTCGTCGGCGGCGGCCAGCAGCCTGTCGGGCGAGTCGCTGCCGCGGGCGTGTCTGGAGGCCACGCCGATGCTCAGCGAGACCCTGTCCGTGACCTTTGAGGCCGCGTGGGGGATGTTCAGCTGAATCACGGCCGCGCACAGCTTCTCGGCCACGCGGCGGGCGCCTGCGAGGTCGGTCTCCGGGAGGATCAGCCCGAATTCCTCGCCGCCGTAGCGCGCCACGGTGTCCGACGGCCGGTGCACCACCCGCGCCAGCGCCAGCGCGACGCTCTTGAGGCAGTCGTCGCCGGCCTGATGGCCGTAGGTGTCGTTGAAGGGTTTGAAATAGTCGATGTCGACCATGATCAGCGCCAGCTCGGTGCAGTTGCGCAGGGCGCGTTGCCATTCCTGTTCGAGGGCCTTGTCGAACTGGCGCCGGTTGGCGATGCCGGTCAGGCCGTCGAGCGAGGACAGGCGTTGCAGTTCGCGGTTGCTGGCCTCGAGTCGGTTGTTGCTGGATTCGAGCTGTTGTTGCAGCTCGCGCAGGGCCTTGTAGGCGGCATCGCGCTCGGCCTGGGCCAGATAGCTGCGTGAATGGGCGCGGATGCGCGCAACCAGCTCGACCTTGTCGGGGAGCTTGACCAGGTAATCGTTGGCGCCGTTGCTGAAGGCCTCGCTCTTGACGGCCGGGTCTTCCTTGGTGGACAGGACCACGACCGGCACGTCTTGGGTCGCCGGATTGGCGCGGTAGAAGCGCACCAGCATCATGCCGTCGACCTCGGGCATGACCAGATCCTGGAGAATAATGGTCGCCTGCAGGGAGATCGCGGTCTGGATGGCCGCGCGCGGGTCGGCGCAGTAATGAAATTCGATGTCGTCCTCGTTGGCCAGCATCCGGCGGATGCCCTCGGCGACCATAATCTGGTCGTCGACCAGCAACACGACGGCGCGCCGCAGGGGCGCGTCGAGGTCGGCCGGGTTGTCGGGGTGACGATCGTTCATAGCGGGGCTCTGGGATATCAGACCGTTAGCGGCCGGTCCAGGGATTTCAGTACGGCCGGCCCGATGGCATCCAGGCTCAGGATCTCGACCGCCGCGCCGAGCTCGGCGGCGGCCTTGGGCATCCCGTAGATGGCGCTGCTGGCTTTATCTTGCGCGATAGTATGACAGCCGGCCCGACGCAGGGCCATCAGCCCAGCGCCGCCGTCGCGGCCCATGCCGGTCAACAGGACCCCGATGGCCCGGCCGCGCCAGTGCTGCGCCACGCTCTCGAAGAACACATTGACCGAGGGGCGGTAGGCGTAGCGGGCGGGTTCCGGGGTGTACTCCAGGGTGCCGTCCGCGGTCAGGATCAGGTGGTCTTCGCGGCCGGCCACCAGGACCCGGCCGGGTTCGGGGCGGTCACCCGGCTCGGCCAGCTGCACGCTGAGTGCGGTCTGCTCGCCCAGCCACGCGGCGAAGCTGGGCGCGAACTGCGCGTCCACATGCTGGACGATCACCAGGGCCGCAGGCAGATCGGCGGGCAGCGGGGCGAGCAGGCTGCGCAGGGCGGCCGGTCCGCCGGTGGAGGCGCCGATCGCGATCAACGGCGGACGTCCGCCGGAAGCGGACCTCGGCGCGGACGCGGTGGGCGCGGTGCGGGCGGGCTGCGGGGGCGCATCAATCAGGCGAGCGATCACGTCGATCTTGTGCAGCAGCGCGGCCGACCCGTCCCCGCGGCCGTTCAGGCCCAGGATCGGGGTGTTGATCGCATCCAGGGCCCCGGCGCCCATCGCCTCGAAGACCATGGCGGCATTGTCGGTGACGCTGGAGGTGACCACCAGGATTGCGCAGGGGCTTTTGGCCATGATCTGCCGGGTGGCCTCGACGCCGTTTTGCCGCGGCATGATCAGATCCATCAGGATCAGCTCGGGGCGGTCGGCCGCGCAACGGCGCACCGCCTCGACCCCGTCTTCGGCGACCCAGGCGACCTGGTGCCGGCCGCTCCCGGTGATCACTTGGCACAGGCTTTCGGCGGCGAGCCGGGAATCGTTGACGACAGCTACACGCATGGGGGATTTCCTAGGCCGTGCCGATCAGATCGGCGACGGCATCGAGCAGCGTCTCATCATGGAAGCTGCCCTTGGTCAGATAGTAATCGGCGCCGACCTCCAGTCCGCGCCGGCGGTCCTCTTCGCGGTCCTTGTAGGAGACGATCATCACCGGCAGGGACCTCAATTGCGGGTCCTGCTTGATCAGACCGACGAACTCGAAGCCGTTCATGCGCGGCATGTCGACATCGCTGATCACCAGGTCGTATTCACCGGAGCGCACGGCGTTCCAGCCGTCCATGCCGTCGACCGCGACCTCGACCTCATAGCCGCGGGTGACCAGCATATTGCGCTCGATCTCGCGCACGGTGATGGAGTCGTCGACCACCAGGATGCGCTTGGCGACCTTCTTCTGCACGACCTTGCCGTCGCGGCGGATCCGATCCAGCCGGCCGCCGGCGATCAGGATGTCGACCGAGCGCAGCAGATCCTCGACGTCGATGATCAGGCAGGGCTCGCCGTTCTCCAGAATCGCGGCGGCGGCGATGTCCTTGACCTTGCCGAGCCGGGCATCGAGGGTGCGCACCACCAGGCTGCGTTCGCCGAGGAACCGATCGACCACCAGGCCGTAGCGGTCCAGGCGTTCGCCGAGCACCACGATGCAGACCTCGTCGTCCTCGGGCGGTTCGCCCTCCAGGCCCAGCACCTGATTGGCCGCGATCAGGCCGATGTGTTGATTGCCGAGGGTGAAATACTGGCGGCCCTCCATCACCTCGATGGCCTGGCGCGGCAGCTTCAGCGTGCGGTGGATCTGCGCCAGTGGGAAGGCGTAGGGCTCGTCGGCGATCTGCACCAGCAGCGCGCGCATCACCGACAGCGTCAGCGGCAGTTGCAGATGGAAGCGCATGCCGCGGCCGGGGCGGGCCGCGGCATGCACGATGCCGTGCATCTCCTGGACCACGCTGTGCACCACGTCCAGGCCGACCCCGCGGCCGGAGATCTCGGTCACCTGTTCGCGGGTGGAGAACCCCGGCAGGAACAGGAAGTCCATCAGTTCGGCCTCGTTGAGTTCGGCGGCCATCTCCGGCGACACCAGTTTCTTGTGCACGATCTTCTCGCGCAGCGCCTCGGGGTCCATGCCGCGGCCGTCGTCCTCGACCACGATCGACAGCATCCCGGCGCTGTGCAGGGCCTCCAGGCACAGACTGGCCTGCGGCGACTTGCCCGCAGCGGCCCGTTCCGCCGGGGTCTCGATGCCGTGATCGAGGGCGTTGCGGATCAGGTGATTCAGCGGGGCCTCGATGCGTTCCAGGATGTCGCGGTCGACCTGGGTGGCCAGTCCGCGGATCTCCAACCGGACCTGCTTGCCCAGGCTGCGCGCCAGATCGCGGACCATGCGCTGGAAACCGTGCACGCCGTCGGCGAACGGGCGCATGCGGCTGGCGATCACCTCGCGGTTCAGGCGACTGGCCAGGTTGTGGCTGCGGCGGTCGTATTCATCCAGTTCGTTCAGGCGCGCGCCCAGCAGTTGCCGGCACAGCGCGGCCTTGTGCTGGGTGTCGGTGAGCAGGCCGCGCGCGAGGTCGTCGACGCGGTGCGTCTCCAGGGCGTCGCGCAGCCTGTCGAGCAGGCTGATCAGTTCGGTGTGGCGGTGCTTGAACTGCACCAGGGCGTCGGCATAGGGGCGCAGCCAGCGGGCCTCGACCTGGACCTCGCCGGCCAGTCCCATCAGCCGGTTCAGGCTCTCGGCCGAGACCCGGATGGCGTTGTCTGGGGCGCCGCGGCCAGTCGCGGCCCCGGCCGCGGTTTCGACGGGCATCTCGGACGCGCCGGGCACCTCGGACGCCTCGGGCAGGGCCAGCGGTGGCGGCTGCGCGCCGCTCGGCAGCGTGGCCAGCGCGGTCTCCAGGGCCTCGAGCACGGCGCCGTGGGCGTCCGCCCAGGCCTCGGTGTCCTCGGCCGCCCCGATGCGCGTGAGCATGTCCACCCCGCGCAGCAGCAGGTCGATATGCGCGGGGCCGAGGCTCAGTCGGCCCCGCTGGGCGGCGACCAGTCCGTCCTCCATCACGTGCGCGATGCGCACCCCGGCCGTGACCCCGACCATGCGTGCCGCGCCCTTGAGCGAGTGCGCGGCACGCATCAGTGCCTCCAGCCGGTCGCCGTCGTTGGGGGCCTGCTCCAGTGCCAGCAGCCCTTCCGAGAGCACGCGCGTCTGCGTCTCGACCTCGGTGCGGAACAGCTCCAGCATGGCCGGGTCGGCCTGCGCCCGGGCGCGCGCCGGCGGCGCGGTGGCCGTGTGGGTCGGCGGGCCGGCCTCCGCCGCGCCGCGCGCGCCGAGCAGGGCGGCGATCAGGCTGTCGAGTTCCGCGCCGTGGCGCGTTGCCCAGTCCGCCTGGTCGGCCTCGGCGGCGATGCGCCGCAGCAGCTCGACGGCCGCGAACAGGCGTTCGATCAGGTCCGCGTGCAGGCCGAGCCGGCCCGACTGCGCGGCCAGGAAGAGGTCTTCCAGGACCTGGGCGATGCGCGCGGCCGGCTCCACATCGACCATCCGTCCGGCGCCTTTGATGGAATGCGCCGTGCGCATCAAAGTCTCCAACCCCGCGTCGTCGCCGGTCCCGGCCGCGAAGGCCTGCAACTGCGCGTGCATCTGCCCGGTCTGCGTAGTGATCTCGGTCCGGAACAGCTCGAGCATGGAGAATTCGCCGCTCATCCCAGGCTCCGGTTCAGGCTCTGGAACAGCAGTTCGGCGTCCAGGCAGGCGACATGCGCGTCGTTCCAGTGCAGCACGCCCCGGGTGTAGCTGGCCTTGGATTTGCCGAGCGTCGCCGGTACCGGCTGTAAATCGCCGAGGTTGTAGCGGTGCAGGCCATGCACCTCGGTGACCGGAAACACATAGCGGTGCTCGCCCTCGGCGATCAGGATCATGCGGTCGGCGATGCCCACGCTGCCGAAGCGGCGCGGGGCCTCGCCCTTGTCCAGCTCCAGCAGGCTGCCCAGCGAGACGCACAGCTGCAACTCGCCGCGCATATTGACCAGGCCCTTGACGGTGTTGCGGCGCAGGTGCGGCAGGCGCCGGACCGGCCTGGCGGAGGTGATCTCGTGCACGCAGCGGCTGGGAATCGACAGCCACTCGTCGCCGAGCCGGAAGATCACCACGGATTCGCTGTCCGCGCGGTCCGGGCGTTTGGGTTCGGCGAGGATCCGGGTCCACTCGGCGCGGTAGCCGGGGGCCAGCTCGCGGTGCAGGATCTGGCGGCCGGCGGCCGCGTAGCGTTCGCAGTTGCGGCAATGGATCACCCGTTCGAGTTCCGGACAGGCCGCGCCGGTGCGCCGCCACACGCCGATGCGGTTCCAGCAGTCGTCGATCACCAGGTCGATGGACGTACTCATACGCCTTCGGCACGCACGGCCGCCTCAGTCTGCTGGCGTTCGAAACAGCGCTTGGCGCGTTGCTGTATCAGGGCGGCATTGGCGTGGTCGCCGCGCTGTTCCAGGACCAGCGCCAAGTGCGTCAGCCCCTCGTAATGATTGGGTTCCATGTACAGCGCCTTGCGCAGCAGCGCCTCGGCCTGGTCCACCTCGCCGACCGCCTCGCGGACCAGGGC
>JBHEOS010000159.1:0-1067 GCA_046260695.1 Gammaproteobacteria bacterium | reverse complement strand
GCTTCGCGACAGCGACGGGGATGGCGTCGCCGACCGGCGCGCTGTGTTCCTGCAGGATCTGCATTCGCCGTTCGGCATGGCGCTGGTGGGTAATAATTTTTTCGTTGCCAACACCAACGCCGTGATGCGCTTTCCCTGGCAGGCAGGTCAGACGCAGATCACTGCCTCGGCCACCAAAGTCATCGACCTGCCCGCCGGCGACATCAACCAACACTGGACGCGCAACCTGGTCGCGAGCTCCGACGGTGAGCGACTGTACGTATCGGTGGGTTCTGCCAGCAACATCGCCGAATACGGTATCCAAGAGGAACAGGGTCGCGCGGCGATCTGGGAAGTCGACGTGGACAGCGGCGAACATCGGGTCATCGCCAGCGGCCTGCGCAATCCAGTGGGCATGGCGTGGGAACCGGAGAGCCGCGCGCTATGGACGGCCGTGAACGAACGAGACCAACTGGGCAGCGACCTGGTTCCGGATTATATGACACGGGTCCGTGACGGTGACTTCTACGGCTGGCCCTGGAGCTACTATGGGCAGAACCTGGACAACCGCGTGCAACCGCAGCGCCCAGACTTGGTCGCCACGGCCATTGTTCCGGACTATGCGCTGGGCGCGCACACCGCCTCGCTGGGACTGAGCAATGCGCAAGGGACGACGCTGCCGGAGCGCTTTCGAAACGGCATGTTCGTTGGCCAACACGGCTCCTGGAACCGCAAGCCACGCAGCGGCTACAAGGTGATTTTCGTGCCCTTCGAAAACGGTTTCCCGGTCGGTTATCCGCTAGACGTGCTGACCGGCTTCGTCGACGCCGATGGCAATGCGCTGGGCCGTCCGGTCGGTGTTGTTATCGACAGCCATGGCGCGCTGCTGGTAGCCGACGATGTCGGAAACGTCATCTGGAGAGTGACCTCTGCAGGCGCGGGACAGGCGGATGGACTCCGGCCTGCGCAGGAATGACCGTGAAAAACCAAGCTTAACTTGCGCCCGCAGAACCTAGTGGTCCATGCGTGAAGTTCGGTGACTAAGAAGCACAGCCGGAACGTGCAGATCAAGGCGCGAGCGCGCAGGA
>JBHEOS010000158.1:0-1101 GCA_046260695.1 Gammaproteobacteria bacterium | reverse complement strand
ACGCTGGTCTTCGGGCCCGAACTCGGCGCGACGGCCGATCTGATCGACCAGATGCTGCTTTATGCCGCGCTGATCACGCTGGCCATCGGCATGATCGGCATTCTGGGATCAAAGGGGATGGGGCGGCTCGCGGCCTTTGCCACCATCGCGTCGCTCGGCACGCTGCTGATCGCGATATCCGGCTTCAATGAGGCGACGACGGCGGCGGCGATCTATTACATGCTGCATTCCACCCTCGCCGGTGCGTTGCTGTTTCTGGTCGTCGATATGGTGCGCGAACGCCGTGGCGCGGACGCGCTCGTCCCGGGGCCGCGCATGGCGCAGCAGGGGCTGATCACCGCGCTGTTCTTTGGCGCCGCGATCGCCACCGCGGGCATGCCGCCGCTGTCGGGATTCATCGGCAAGCTTCTGATCCTCGATGCGGTGCGCGACTTGGATGCCGTGTGGCTGATCTGGGCGGTGGTGCTGGGCACCTCGCTCGTGGCGATGCTCGGCCTCGCCCAGACCGGAAGCGCAGTCTTCTGGAAACCGCTGCCCGACGCGGACGCGGCGCCGATAGCCGCCCCGGCCAGCACCCCGCCTGTCGCATTGCCGATGGTCGCGGCCTGCGCCATACTGGGAGCCATCGTCGCGCTGTCGGTGCTGGCTGGTCCCGTCATGCGTTATGTCGAGGCCACGGCCGCACAACTGCACGCGCCCGGCGGCTATATCCTGCCCCATCCCTTTCTCACGCTGCTGCTGATCGCGGTCTGGCAGATGCTGGTCAACACGGTGACAATCGGGAACCTGCTTCTGGGGACGATCCTGGCGCTGATCATCCCGGTGATCACCTCGCCCTACTGGCCCAATCGCCCACATCTGCGCAGCGCGCTGCGGATCGCGGAATACGTGGCTGTCGTGATCTGGGACATCTGCGTGGCCAATGTGCAGGTGGCCTATATCATCCTGTTCAAATCCAACGCCGACACGCACTCCACCTGGATCACCGTGCCGCTGGATCTGCGCACGCCCGAGGCGATCACCGTTCTGGCCGGCACCATCACCCTGACGCCGGGCACCGTGTCGAGCGATCTTGCCGCCGACGGGTGCAGCCTTCTGGTG
>JBHEOS010000157.1:0-1101 GCA_046260695.1 Gammaproteobacteria bacterium | reverse complement strand
GACGCTTCGTCCGTTCGTGGTTCGACAGGCTCACCACGAACGGACATATTTAGAGCTCCCTCAGTGCGAACGGAAGACTGGATCAGAACGTCTTAAGGGGTGAACCATGCAGGCCAAGGCGGTCGTTCTGTTATCCGGCGGATTGGACTCGGCGACCACGCTGGCGCTGGCGCGCGCGCAGGGTTTCGCCTGCCACGCCCTGAGTCTGGATTACGGTCAGCGGCACCGGGCCGAACTGGCGGCGGCGCGGCGGGTGGCGGCGGCGCTGGGCGCGGTCGAGCACAAGCTCCTCGCGCTGGACCTGACCCAGATCGGCGGCTCGGCCCTGACCGATCCGGCCATCCCGGTGCCGGAGACGCCGGGCCCGGGGATTCCCGTCACCTATGTCCCGGCGCGTAATACGGTGTTTCTGTCTCTGGCCCTGGGCTGGGCCGAGGTGATCGGCGCCCAGGACCTGTTCATCGGGGTCACGGCGGTGGATTATTCCGGCTACCCGGACTGCCGGCCGGCGTTCATCGCCGCGTTCGAGCAGCTCGCCAACCTGGCCACCCGCGCCGGCGTCGAGGGTCGGCCGTTCCGCCTGCAGGCCCCGCTGATCCACCTGAGCAAGGCCGAGATTATCCGTACCGGCTTAGGACTCGGGGTGGATTACGCCATGACCCTGTCCTGTTATGCCGCCGACGACGCGGGCCGCGCCTGCGGGCGCTGCGATTCCTGCCGCCTGCGCGCGGCGGGCTTCGCGACGGCCGGGGTGGCCGATCCCACGCGCTACCTGGCCGAATGAGCCGGGCCGAATGAGACGGGCGCGGCGGGACGGCCTATCATTGAAACGGCCGGGCGCGGGTTTCACCAAACAGGGTTCTGATCAAGTCTCCGTTCGCCCTGAGCTTGTCGAAGCCTGTCCTGAGCCAGTCGAAGGATGCAAACGGGAATGCCGTGATATTGATGGCGGTTCGTCCGTGGTTCGACAGGCCTGTCCTGAGCTTGTCGAAGGGCTCACCACGAACGGGCATAGTCAGCTTCCCTAGGAGAACGGCATGGCACGCCTGATCACGCTCTCGCGCGCGGCACGCCTGGTCGGCGTAAACCGCGCCACACTGC
>JBHEOS010000156.1:0-1153 GCA_046260695.1 Gammaproteobacteria bacterium | reverse complement strand
CGGTCAATCCCTGCCCGCATTGAATACCCGGGCATTCGCTGATTTCCGCCATAGGGTGATCTGATTTAGGCGGCGCTCATGAAAAAGATTGACTCCCGAACGCTGCCGCTGGCTGCACTCAATAAGCGGCGCCGGCGTGCAGTGAAGATGCGACTGGGTGGCGCGCGCCTGAAGGACACGGCGGCGCAATGCGAGATGTCTCGCACGACCGTGATTGCGGCGGTGAAGGCCTACGAGCAGTCGCCTGCGGCGGTCAAGAAGTGGCTCGACGAGGAGTATCCGGTGATCGCCGCATGCGCCAAGGCCGAAGGCGCATAAATTCACTGAGGCGACGAGACAGGCTTGCGCAGCGATGACGTGCGCGGACGCAGCTTCGCACCCAAGGTGCCAGACGCCAGTGATTCGTGTGAACAACAAGCGCCACGGCCTGTCGGTCATCTCCACTGTCACCAACAACGGGCAGATGCGCTGGAAGTCCTTCGACGGCGCGCTGAACTCCGACATCCTGATCGACTTCCTGCGCCGACTGGTGAAGGATGCGGGCCGCAAGATCTACCTGATCCTGGACAACTTCGGGTGCATCACAGCAAGCCGGTGAAAGCGTGGCTGGCCGAGCACAAGCACGAGATCGAGGTGTTCTACCTGCCCAGCTACAGCCGTGAGCTCAATCCCAACGAGATGGCCAACGCCGACCTCAAGCAAGCGGTCACGAGACTGGCACCTGCGCGCACCAAACTGCAACTGGTGAAGGCCGCAGCCGAGCACCTCGCCAGCGTCCAGCGTCAGCCCGAGCGAATCAAAAGCTACTTTCAGCATGGGCCTGTTCGATATGCAGCTTGAGTTCAATGCTTCAATGCCGAGTCAATAGTATGGGTATGGTATTTCGTGATTCATGGGTGTCGACGATTCGAATAAGCCTCACATTAAGCTTGAGCATGTTGAAGCCTGTCCTGAGGCAGTCGTAGGGAGCAAAAGGGAAATGCCATGATATTGACGGTGATTCGTGTCATTCGTGGTTCGACAGGCTCACCACGAACGGTCTTAGTCAGCGCCCTTAACGCCCTGCCTGCGACAGATAGGCGTATCTCGTCAGTTTGCTTCCCTCACATGCAGCGATTTTTGTCTGAACGTGGCGAGGTGCGTTGTATTGAGG
>JBHEOS010000155.1:0-1158 GCA_046260695.1 Gammaproteobacteria bacterium | reverse complement strand
ATCACGTGCTCGTCGCGATGGATCACGCAGGCGCGGATCATCGCGGAATCGGCCTCGCTGATGCGGGGCCCGTCGTGTTTCGGCCGCGTGCCGGGATCGGGGATGGGCGGGATGCGCACGCTCTGCCCCGCCTCGAGCCGCGTCGCCGGCTTGACCCGCCCGCCGCCGACGCGAAGCTCGCCCTTGCGGCACAGCTTCTCGATCTGGCCTTGGGTGAGATGCGGGAACTGCCGCCGCAGCCAGCGGTCGAGCCGCTGATCGCCCTCGCCGGCGGCCACGCTGCGCGTCTGCACGCCGCTCATGTCACCAGAGCCCGTGCGGCCCACGCCCCCAGCGCCACCGCGCCGAGCGACAGCAGCAGCGTCAGCCCGACATACGAGAGCGCCGCGCCGAGCGCGCCGCGCTCGACGAGGGTGAGCGCCTCCAGCGAGAAGGTCGAGAAGGTGGTGAACCCGCCGAGCACCCCGGTGATCAGGAACGGGCTGAGATGGTCGAAGCCGCGATGAAACGCCAGCACCGCCACCACGCCGATCAGGAACGAGCCCAGCGCGTTGACCGTGAGCACGCCGAGCGGAAAGCCGGGGGGCGCCCCCCGCGCCATGCCGGCCGAGACGCCAAATCGCAGCACCGAGCCGATGGCGCCGCCCGCGGCCACCTGAAGGAGGGTCATCATCATGCGCGGTCTCTCGCCCGGCCCCCGGGCCTTGTCAAGCGCGGCGCCGGTGCCGGTGTCTGTATGGGCGGTCCGCTTGCACGCCTCGGTCGTTTGCTGCAAAGGCCGCGATCATGACCGACGAAATACCGACAGAAAACCGACGCCTTGCCGACTGCCTGTCGCGCATCGACGCCAACCTCGCCACGATCGGCGCGCGGCTCGCCGAGTACAAGACCGAGATACAGGCCGCGCATGACCACATGTGGGAGCATCGCCGCGACATGGACCACCTCGACAAGGCGGCCATGCGGCAATCCGTCGACCAGATGATGCGCTCCTCGGACGTGATGCGCGCGCAGGCGCAAAAGCTTGAAAAGCTTCGGAAATCTCCGTATTTCGGGCGGTTCGACTTTTGCCGTTCGGGCCATGACGCGGCGGGCGCGCATTATATCGGCATCCACGATTTCCGCGACGAGGACACGCAGGAGCCGTGGGTCTATGAC
>JBHEOS010000154.1:0-1216 GCA_046260695.1 Gammaproteobacteria bacterium | reverse complement strand
ATCCACGGGTGCTGCTGTGTTCGGTGTTCCAGCACCCGGCCTACCCCTACGGACCGCCCGAGTCCGCGCAGGCGAACGTGATCAAGGTACCGCTGCCGGCCGGCAGCGACGGCGCGGCGCTGGCCGCCGCGGTCGAGACGCACTGGCTGCCGGCACTGGAGGCCTTCGCGCCGCAGCTGCTGCTGATCTCGGCCGGGTTCGACGGCCACCGCGAAGACCCGCAGGCCTCGTGGCGGCTGACCGGGGTGTTGCGCGACGTGGCGCGGCGCCACGCCCAGGACCGCATCCTCTCAACCCTGGAGGGCGGCTACGCCCTGCACGCGCTCGGGCGTAGCGTGGTCGCGCATCTTAAGGCGCTGCTGGCGTGAGTGTTCAAGGAGGCGTTGAATAAGTCTCCCGTTCGCCCTGAGCTTGTCGAAGCCTGTCCTGAGCCAGTCGAAGGGGGCGCACCACGAATGAACGTGCCCGGCGCTTACTGACTGATCCGGTCACTCAAGGGTCCGCAGGCTGTGCTCCTCCTCCCGGAGGGAGAAGGAACCCTGCTGTTCAGGAATCGGGTCAGTCACAAACGGACCTCATAATTATCAGTCGTCACTGACCTCGGTCGACTCGGGTGGCGTTTATGGGACAGCAGTGACACCATTAACGCGGCCGTACTCAACCAAGCGCCATTCGCATCTGAATCCATCGATCGCATAAGAGGGCAACGTCAATGCGTGGAATCATCATTTGGCTCACTGTGTTGGTGAGCATGACGGCCTCTGCCGAGGAGACCGTATTCCGGCTGGATACGAAACAGTCGATGGCGCAGGTCTACCCAGCAGTTCATGACGCGCTGGAGGAGGCGAAGTTCTTCGTGGTCTTCGAACCGGACATCGGCGAGAACCTGTCACGCTTCGCCGACCACTGGGGTGAGGACTACAACCGCAACGGGCTGTCCGGCATCCGCAGCATGGTCTTCTGCAATGGCTGGTACGCCAACCAGGTGAGCAACAAGGATCCGCGGATGCTGGCGATGTGCCCACTGCGGCTGACGATCATCGAGAAGAACGGCCAGGCCAGCGTGCTGTTCGTGCGCCCGACGCACGCCGCCGAGCACAGCCCGGCGCGCGACGTGCTACAGGAGGTCGAGTTCGAGGTCATCGGTGCGATCCGGCGCGGGGTCGCACAGGCGGGCGGCGGCTGAGCGCTTCGGGCTCGCGGGCATGTATGCGCG
>JBHEOS010000153.1:837-1244 GCA_046260695.1 Gammaproteobacteria bacterium | reverse complement strand
GCCTGGGGCTGGGCATGGCTGGTGCTGGGCGGCGGTCTGCTGGCCGGGGCCTACGTGTTCCGGGTACTGGGTCATGTCTTTGGGTGCAGCGTGCGCCTTGAGCGCCATGAGCGGGTGCCCGGGCTGATGGCCTGGTCGACCCTGGCCCTCGCCCTGGTGTCCGTGGCCCTGGGCTTTGCCGGGGCGGCGAGCCTGGAGTTGCTCGCACTGCACGGAGGCCGGCCATGAATTCATCCTGGCTGCTGGTCTTCATCCTCCTGAGTTCCCTGGTGCCGGGGGTGATCATCTTTTTCCTGCGCGAGGACAGTCGCAGCCTGCGCACGGCATTCAACCTGGGCGGCGCCAGCCTGAAGCTGATCCTGGTGGGCGCCCTACTGCTGGGGGTGCAGCGGGGCGAGGTCTATGAA
>JBHEOS010000153.1:443-723 GCA_046260695.1 Gammaproteobacteria bacterium | reverse complement strand
GTGCTGTTGCCCGGCGTGGAGCTGGTGCTGGCGGCGGATGCCTTGTCGTTGTTGTTCGCTGCGCTCTCCACGGTGCTCTGGTTCGTCACCACCATTTACGCGGTGGGCTATCTGGAGGGCTCTCCCAACCGCAGCCGTTTCTTCGGTTTCTTCAGCCTGTGTGTCAGCGCCACGGTGGGCATCGCCTTCTCCGGCAATCTCATCACCTTCCTGATCTTCTACGAGATCCTCACCCTGGCCACCTGGCCCCTGGTGGTACACCGGGGCACGGCCCAGTCCC
>JBHEOS010000153.1:0-230 GCA_046260695.1 Gammaproteobacteria bacterium | reverse complement strand
GCACCACGCTCACCATAGAGCTCGGTCTTGCCCTGCCGCTCATGGCCCTGGCGGTGATCACTATCATCTATGGTTCCGTGCGCGCCCTGTTCGCCGATGACATCAAGCGCCGGCTGGCCTTCTCCACCGTGAGCCAGGTCTCCTACATCGTGCTGGGGGTGGCCCTCGCGGGGCCTCTGGGGGCGGTGGGCGGGCTGGTGCACCTGGTGCACCAGGGGCTCATGAAAATC
>JBHEOS010000152.1:777-1242 GCA_046260695.1 Gammaproteobacteria bacterium | reverse complement strand
ATGTTCGAGTTGAAGCTTGCGCAGGGCGCCAAGCCCGGCAAGGGCGGCATCCTGCCGGCCGAAAAGATCAGCCGCGAGATCGCCGAGATCCGCGGCATACCCGAGGGCCGCGACAGCATCTCGCCCAACCGCCACGCCGATATCAACGATTTCGGCGAGCTTCTGGACGTGATCGGCCATATCCGCGAGACACCTCAACCAACCCCGGATTTCAATTCACAACGGTAATGATTCGAGCCGAGCCCTGCTACGGCATCTCCAAGTCAGTCTTTCTCTGAATCGCTCTGCGGTATGTTCAATCCCTGCCCAGAGCGCGCAACACCTTGTCGAGCTTTTGGCCCTGCGGGCTGATCGGCACGGGGGCCGTCTTGACCAGATCGTAATAGGCCGAGGGATCGTAGGTCTGCACCCCGAGGTTGAGATCGCGCGCGGTCAGTTCGCCGAGAGAGGCCAGCACCGAATAGG
>JBHEOS010000152.1:261-767 GCA_046260695.1 Gammaproteobacteria bacterium | reverse complement strand
AATCGCAACACCTGCCCGACCGGCATCACCACGCACCAGCCGCACCTGCAGCGCGGGCTGGTGGTCGAGGACAAGTACCTCAAGGTGGCGCATTACGCGCGGTCGGTGATCCGCGAGGTCGAGATGATCGCGCATTCCGTGGGCGTGGCCGAGCCGCGCCAGATGCGACGCCGGCATGTGCGGATCGTGCAGGCCGATGGCAGCTCGACCCGGCTCAACGAGAGCCGCCCGAGTTACAACACGAACGCGGCCTTGTGATCCGTGGCGACCGGCCGCGGTGAAACTCGCGGCTGGCGTGAGACGTGTATCCTTCTATATCAGGGATGAACCATCAGGAGGATATCATGGCCAATCGCTGGAAGAACACGCTGAAGGAATGCGACGTCACCCCCGAGGCGCGCTTTCTCGACCGACGGCAGCTTATCGGCGCTGTCGCGGGGGCCGCGGGTCTCGGGCTGATGGGTGCGGCCGGTGGAGCGCGGGCCGACATCGGCGCGCTGGAACCC
>JBHEOS010000152.1:0-251 GCA_046260695.1 Gammaproteobacteria bacterium | reverse complement strand
CGGGGCCGCGCCCATGCCGCTGATGGATCTGGTGGGCATGCCCATTCGCGACGCGCTGCCGCGCATGGTGGATCTGCGCGACCGCTACGGGCTCAAGGAGCGGATCCGCATGATCGCCAGCGGCAAGCTGATGATGCCCGGCGATGTCGCCTGGGCGATCTGCGCAGGCGCCGATTTTGTCACCTCGGCGCGCGGGTTCATGTTCTCGCTCGGCTGCATCCAGGCGCTCAAATGCAATCGCAACACCTGCC
>JBHEOS010000151.1:1070-1278 GCA_046260695.1 Gammaproteobacteria bacterium | reverse complement strand
CCCAGCCCGAGGCGCTGCAGGGCCGGTTTCAACCCGCGCCGCACCCAGAACAGAAAGGCGGTTGCCGCCGCGCCGATGATCAGCGTCACCGGGTTGACCTCGCCCAGATGTGTCGCGAGCGCGATCGCCATCTCGGGCAGGGTCTTGCCGCTGGCCTCGATCCCGAGAATGTGGCGCAACTGGCTGAGCGCGATCAGCAGCCCGCTCG
>JBHEOS010000151.1:245-863 GCA_046260695.1 Gammaproteobacteria bacterium | reverse complement strand
CCCCAGCCGCAGCAGCCCCATGACCAGCAGGATCGCGCCCGACAGCCCGGCCAGCGTCAGCGCCGCGACGGCGTAGCCCGCGGTGCCGGCCTCGGCCACCTCGCCGATCGCCGCCGCGGTCATCAGCGACACCACCGCGACCGGGCCGACGGCCAGCGTGCGCGACGTGCCGAACACCGAATACAAGAGGATCGGCACGATCGAGGCATAAAGCCCCGCCTCGGGCGGCAGCCCCGCCAGAAGCGCATAGGCCAAGGGTCTGAGCGTTGTAGCCGCGCCCCCAGTCGAGGATCGGAATGTATCGGGAAAGTAAAGGCATATGGTCAGGTCTTCGCGGGTCTGCCGGACAAGAACGAGAGACCCCGGACATATGTCCGGAGTCGTAAAATGTGGGCTACTACGCGGCGTCTCCGGCTTTGGCAGCGATCTTTTCCGGGCGGGCCATCCACTCGTGGCCGCGCAACATCGCCTTCCAGTAGATGGGCGGCAGCATCTTTTCCTTGAGAAACCAGGCAAGGCGGCTCGGTTTCGTGCCGTCGACCAGGAATTTCGGAAAGCTCGGTTTCATCACCCCGCCAAACCCGAACTCGGCCAGCACGATCTTGCCACGCTCGACCG
>JBHEOS010000151.1:0-235 GCA_046260695.1 Gammaproteobacteria bacterium | reverse complement strand
CCCGCCGCATCGGCAAGCGGCGAGACCCGGATGAAATCCGGCGCCGTCTGTGGCGGGCAGACATGCAGCATGTCGAAATCAAGGGTCACGCGTTCAGGAACGCTTTCGGGCTTCTTGACCTCGAAGGTCGCGGTGCGTGCCGGGCCGTCCACGGCCACGAGATTATGGAAGAAATCAAGTCTCGCGCGGTATTTGTCCATATAGGATTGCAGTGCCGGCACGTAATCCTTCACAC
>JBHEOS010000150.1:796-1351 GCA_046260695.1 Gammaproteobacteria bacterium | reverse complement strand
GCTCCAGAGTCTGCACGCCGCCGTTTTCGAAGTAGAGCACCTCAAGCGCATGTTCCCCCGCCGCGAGATCGAGGGTCACCTCGCGCGTCGTGGTGGCGTGCGCGCCGTCATTGTCGATCACCTGCGCGCCGTCGAGAGAGAGCGCCGAGCCGTCATCGGAGGTGAGGTAGAAGGTGTAGGTCCCTGCCGTCTCCACCTGCAGCGCGCCGGTATAGCGCGCCGCGAATTTGTCGGTCGGGCCGCCCTCCCAGAAGGGCGTGTCGCTCTTGGCATGATCGAGCGCGCTCACCACGCCGGTCGCGTCCGGCGCACGGTCAAAGTCGATCTCCGAAAGCTCGGAGACGCCGTTCGGCAGTACGAAATACGAGCCTTGCAGGCCTGAATTGAATGAATAATTTGCACGCTGTATTTCCGAATTGACTGTCTGGGTCATCTGTATCACTCCAACCGAAAAACCAAGCACAGTGACCACCAGTGGCGTTAAAGAAATGATAATTTTGAAAAACAAAGTCATAACAAGTTTCCAAAAATTGTTTAACATGGTAGATGAAGTGG
>JBHEOS010000150.1:525-786 GCA_046260695.1 Gammaproteobacteria bacterium | reverse complement strand
CACTTCGACCATGGCCCCGAGCACGGCTTCGACAAAAATCAGTCTAACGGACATGTTAAAATTCTTCAAACGAGACAAACGCGATGTCCTTGTCTTTGGTCATTGAGGGCGTCACATTCACCGACGGTGCCGCCGCAAACGACACCGAAACCGGCATTGCCCGTCGCGCTGAAAGCGCGCCTCTGGCGCGACCCGCTGAAAACGCGCCTCTGGCGCGACTGGCTTGAGGCGCGGGCAGGTGACTTGCTGCCAGTGCCCTTT
>JBHEOS010000150.1:0-515 GCA_046260695.1 Gammaproteobacteria bacterium | reverse complement strand
GGGGAGGTGCTGCAAAGCCGCCACGTCCGATCCGGCGAAGACCTGGAGACGACGCTGCACCGCCATGTCCGGCTCTACACCCGGCAGCGCCCGCAATCAGCCCTTGGCAGCAAGCTGCCCTTGCAGGCGATGAAAGAGTGGCACAAACTCAAGCCGGAGCTGTTCAGGAAGCACCCATATTACCTTCCGGGACGTTACACGTAACGATGCGCCGGTCCCCGGCGTGGTTTCGGGAAGCCTGCTTGATGAGTGACCGCACGGTGCGCAAGGTGAAGTTATCCCGGCGCGCGCGGGTCTGGCGCTTCTTGGGGGCGCTGCTCGACCCGCGGGCGCTGGCCCACGGGTTCAAGCTGCTGAACTATTACAATTACACCCATGTGCGCGAGCTGAGAAAACTGCGCCGCGGGCGCCATGTCGCGATCAGCCCGACCGCAAGTTTTGCCAACGGGCATAACATCGTGATCGGCAACCGGGTGACTATCGGCGCGCATGTCAGCCTGTGGGCGGGCCCGGAG
>JBHEOS010000015.1:0-33665 GCA_046260695.1 Gammaproteobacteria bacterium | reverse complement strand
GCGGCGCTTGGGGATCAGCCTTGAACCGCCGCGGGGCCTGTCCATGATCGGCCGCATCGAGACGCGCCTGCGGCGCCTCCGGCGCGACCTCAGCCGCAGCGTCTGGCTGTCGCGTCTGCTGCGTCTGCCGGTATCGGAGGGCGCACCGACCCGTCCGGGTCTGATCTTGCTCCAGATCGACGGGCTTTCGCAGGCACAATTCGAGCGGGCCCTGGAACGCAAGGAGCTGCCGTTCCTGAAACGGCTGATCCGGCGCGAACACTACCGGGTTCATACCCACTATTCGGGCCTGCCCTCGACCACCCCCGCGGTCCAGGCGGAGCTGTTTTACGGGGTCAAGGCCGCCGTCCCGGCGTTCGCCTTCCGGGATCACGTCACGGGCCAGGTCGTACGCATGTACGAACCGGAGGCGGCCGCGCGCATCGAGACGCAGCAGAACGACGCCGGCACGCAGGCGCTGCTCCAGGGCGGCAGCGTCTACCTCGCCAATTTCACCGGCGGTGCGGACGAGACGCACTTCTGTCCGTCCTCGATGGGCTGGGGTCCGGCGTTGCGGGGCGCCAATCCGCTGGTGCTGCTGGCGTTCCTGCTCAGCAATTTCTACAGCTTCGTGCGCATCGCGGCCTTGCTGGTCCTGGAACTCGGCCTGTCGCTGGTCGATTTCGTGCGCGGTCTGGTCGACGGTCGGCATCTCGATCCTGCTGCGGGAACTCTGCGTGATCGGCGGCAAGATCGACCTCAGCCGCGGCCTGCCGATCATCTTCATCAATTTTCTCGGCTATGACGAACAGTCGCACCGCCGTGGCCCGCGTTCGCTGTTCGCCCACTGGACCTTGAAGGGCATCGACGATGCGATCGCCCGGCTGTGGCGTGCCGCCAATCACGCCACCTGGCGCCACTATGAACTCTGGATCTATTCCGATCATGGCCAGGCCGCGGTCGACACCTACCAGTCCGTTCGCGGCTATCCGCTGGAGACGGCCGTGACCGCGGCCTTCGAGAAACTGTCCGCCGGTCCGATCGCGGCCCGCCAGCTGGACCAGGACGGCGTCCAGACGCGCCGGGCACACCTGCTGGGCGGCGGCAAGTTCCAACGGCTCTTCGCACGGGTCGGCGCGAACGACGCCGAGGAGCTCGCAAGTGAGACCCTGATCGCCGCCCTGGGACCGGTGGGGCATGTCTACCCACCTCGGCAACTGAACGATCAGGAACGCGAACGCGTGGCCGACGAGCTGGCGCGCGCGCATAAGGTCCCGGTCGTGCTCACGCGCGCGGGCCCGGGCCGGCTACGTGCCTGGACCGAGACCGGCGAGTTCGAGGTACCCCGGGACTGCGCCGCGCTGTTTGGCGCGCAGCACCCATTCATCGATTCCCTGGGGGCCGATCTGGTGCGCCTGTGCGAACACGCCGATGCCGGCGCGTTTGTGCTGCTGGGCTGGCGCGAGGGCCTCAGACCGATGACCTTCGCCAGCGAGAGCGGCGCCCACGCCGGGCTGACACCCGACGAGACCCGCGGTTTTGCGCTGCTGCCCGATGATGCACCGTTGGCGGCGCACGGGCCGGCCTATCTGCGTCCCACCGACCTGCGCGACGCGGCACTGCGGCATCTGGGCCGCGCCGGTGCGCCATCGACTGGCGCGCGCCGGCGGTCTGCCGTCACGCAGTCCAGCACGCTGCGGGTGATGACCTACAACGTGCACAGTTGCGTGGGCATGGACGGCAAGCTCGATGCCGAACGCGTCGCCCGGGTGATCGCCCGCGCCAACCCGGATGTGGTCGCCCTGCAGGAACTGGATGTGGGCCGCGCGCGCAGCCAGTGGCTGGATCAGGCACACCTGATCGCGCGCTACCTGGAAATGGAATTCCATTTCCATCCGGCCCTGCATCTGGAGGAAGAGCGCTACGGCGATGCGATCCTGACGCATCTGCCGCTGCGTCTGGTGCGGGCCGGTGTCCTGCCGGGGCTCGCCGACAAGCCGAAGCTGGAGCCGCGCGGGGCGCTCTGGGTCGCCGTCGAGGTGGACGGGCGCGAGGTTCAGATCATCAACACCCACCTGGGTCTGTACTCGCGCGAGCGCCTGGCGCAGATCGACGCCTTGCTCGGTTGCGACTGGCTGGAACACGAACAGTGCCGGGGACCGGTGATTGTGTGCGGCGACTTCAATGCCCGGCCGTCGTCGCCGGTTTGCCGCCGGCTCGGCGCGCGCCTCAGGGATGTCCAGACCACCGCGCGGCAGCACCGTCCCCGCGGGACCTTCTCCAGCCGCTTCCCGGGCGTGCGCATCGACCACATCTTCATCAGTCCCGGACTCGAGGTGCAATGCATCGAGGTCCCCGATTCGGAACTCGCGCGGGTGGCCTCCGACCACCTGCCGCTGGTCGCGGAGATCCGTCTGCCCGCAGTCGAAGATTCGACCGCAGAGCCTGTCGACATGACGCGCGCGGTTGTCATTGGCGCGGATCATGGGCAGAATTCACGCTCCTGAACGCACCATGTCACCCGCGATTGGCCAAGGCCATGATATCGCGCAGTCATTAATCCAGCTGATTCACACATAAACAGGACAACACCATGAAATTGATTCTCCTCGGCGCACCGGGCGCCGGAAAAGGTACCGTCGCCAAGCTGCTCACCCAACTCGACGGCTCTGTCCAGATTTCCACCGGCGACATCCTGCGTGGCGCGGTCGCCGCCGGTAGCGAGCTCGGCAAAAAGGCCGAGGCCGCCATGAAGGCCGGCGACCTGGTGTCCGACGACCTGATCATGGGGATCATGCGCGAGCGTCTGAAGCAGGCCGATTGCAAGAACGGCTATCTGCTCGACGGCTTCCCGCGCACCATTCCGCAGGCCGAGTCCCTGAAGACGCTGCTGGCCGACATGGGCGAGACGCTCGACGCCGTGGTCAACATCGACGTGCCGCGCGATGTGATCCTGGACCGTCTGACCACCCGCCGCACCTGCACCCAGTGCGGGGCCATCTACAACGTCAAGTCCAACCCGCCGAAGGTCGAGGGCGTGTGCGACGCGTGCGGCGGCTCGGTGGTGCAGCGCGACGACGAGACCGAGGAGGTCATCGGCAACCGCCTGGACGTCTACAACCAGAAGACCGCACCGCTGGCTGACTACTACCAGAAGGAAGGCCTGCTGATGACGGTGTCGGCCACCTCCAGCGAGGTGGTGATCGACGCCATCAAGAAGAAGCTCGGCCTGTAAGCGGGCACGGCACGACGATGAAACGGGGCGCGGAGACACGCCCCGTTTTTTTGTCTCCAGTCCAAGCTAGGGTTGCTCTGAATAAGTCCGTTCGCGGTGAGCCTGTCGAACAACGAACGGACGAATCGCCCTCGATATCACAGCATTTCCCTTTGCCCTTCGACAAGCTCAGGGCGAACGGGGAACTTGATCAGAGCTTCCCTAGGCACCTCGGTAATGCACTGCCCAGTATGTGAGACACCCGGCGCGGTTTTCTTCCAACGCGTTGAGGCGCGCGACTACTGGCGATGCCTGGCGTGCGAGGCGACCTTTCTCGAACCTGGCCAGCGACCCGGTCCGGACGCGGAGCTGGCGCAGTACCGATTGCACCGCAACCTCCCGGGTGACGCGGGTTACCGGCAGTTTCTGGGGCGTCTGGCCACCCCGCTGCTCGACCGCCTGCCCCCGGCTCAACACGGACTGGATTACGGCTGTGGCCCGGGGCCGGCGCTGGCGGCCATGCTACGCGAGGCCGGACACACCCTGGCACTCTATGACCCGTTCTTCTTTGCCGACCCGGCGGTGCTGACCCGCTGCTACGACTTCATCACCTGCACCGAGGCGGCCGAACATTTCCACCACCCGGCACGCGAGTTCGCCCGACTCGACGGCCTGCTGGCGCCCGGTGGCCTGCTGGCGGTGATGACCAGCTTCCTGGACGACGACGCGCGCTTCGAGAACTGGCATTACCGGCGCGATCCGACCCATGTGGTGTTCTACCGGGCGGCGACCTTCCGGCACCTGGCCCGGCACTACGGCTGGGCGTGCGAGATTCCCGGGCCAAACCTGGCGATGCTGCGCAAGCCGGGACAGGCCGGCCGCTGATCTACCCTCGCGGAATCCTGCGCGGTCGCAGATGGCGTTGGCATTGCCCGGCCTCCACCAGTACCATTCCACCATGCCACACCGTACTGCCCTGCCCGCTTATCTTCACCTGCTGCTGATCGTCCTCCTGGGACTGGCCGCGCAGCCGGCTGCCGCGTCCGCACCCGACTCGCCCCGCGAGGTCATCATCGGTACCTCCGAGCGCCTGATCACCGCGCTCCAGGCCCAGCATGACACCCTCAAGCAGGACCTCGCCACGGCCTATCGGCTAGCCGAGGAAACGGTGCTCCCGCATGTGGATTTTCCGCGCATGACCCGCTGGGTGCTGGGGCGGCACTGGCGCGCGGCGAGCGAGGAACAGCGCGCGCGCCTGACCGAGGAGTTCCGCGCCCTGCTGACCCGTTCCTATGTGACGGCCATGGTCACCTACGTCGATCAGATCCTGGACCAGGCCGAGAACGTGCAGTACCCGCCGGCACGCTCCCGCCAGGAGGGCGATATGGCCACGGTGACCATGCTGATCAGCCAGCAAGATGGGCAGCAGGCGGTGGTGCAGTACCAGATGTACCTGAGCGACACGGGCTGGAAGGTCTATGACCTGCAGGTCGAGGGCATCAGCCTGGCGCTGACCTACCGCAGCACCTTCTCCGAGGAAATTTCCCGCAGCGGCATCGACGGGCTGATCGCCTCGCTCACGGCGCGCAATCAGCGCGAGATCGTCGAGCCCCTGCCCGACCTGCCCCGCTGAGCGGTTCAGCGCCCGAACTGGCGGTACAGCAGCGGGATCACGAACAAGGTCAACACCGTGGCAAAACCCAGTCCCCAGACAATGCTGGAGGCCACCGGGCCCCAGATCAGCGATTTTCCGCCGATACCGCTGGCCAACGAGAACAGCCCGGCGATGGTCGTCAGCGAAGTGATCAGGATAGGCACCACCCGCCGGCGCGCGGCGTACACAGTCGCATGCAGCACGCTCATGCCGCGGCTGCGGCGGTCGTTGGCGGCGTCGATCAGCACGATGGCGGAATTCACCGCGATGCCGGTCAGGGCGATCACACCATAGAGGGTATATAGGCTCAGGGGATTGCGCGAGACCAGCAGGCCCAGGGTCACACCGGTAAACGCCAACGGAACGGTCGCCAGGATCAACAGCGGTTGCCAATAACTGCGGAACTGGGCCGCCAGGATCAGGTAGATCAAGCCGAGGCCGAGCACGAACAGCGCCTTCATCGCATCCAGGCTCTCCTGGATATCATCCAGCTCGCCGGAGAAGTCCAGATCCACACTGGGGTAGCGCGCGTGCAGCGCCTCCCAACCCTGCACCACCTGCGCGTTGGCCGCCAGGGTGTCGGTGATGCGCTTGTCCAGATCGGCCTCAACGGTGATCACGCGTCGCAGGTTGTAGTGCTTGATCACGGCCTTGCCAAGGCGGGTCTCGTGGCGGGTCAGTGCCGCGAGGGTGGTGGTGCCGCCCTGCGGCAGCGCGATCGGGTGGTCCAGCAGGCGGGTCACGTCCGTGAGGCTATCCGGCCGCGCGCGCACCCGCACATCGAGCTTCTCGCCCTGGTCGCGCATGCTGGCGACGATCTCGCCGTCCACGTGCAGACGCAGCAGGCGCGCCACACTCGCCGGGTTCAGGCCGGCGTTCTTCACCGCCTCACGATCCAGGGTCAATACCAGCTCCCGACGGCCCGGCAGGTCATCATCGGTAACGTCGCGCGCACCCGGCACCGCCTGCACCAGAGCCTTGACCGCGTCGGCGGCGGCGCGCAGTTCGACATAATCGTCGCTGCGCACCTTGATGCTGACCGGCTTGGACAGCGGCGGTCCACCGGAGAGCTGCAGAAACGAGATGCGCGCCGGGCCGGGCGTGGCCTCGACCTCGGCGCGCATCGCCGCGATGATCTCCGGCACTTCGCGCATGCCGCGCCGGTGCGGGAGCAGCCCGACCATGACCTGTCCATAGTGATCGCCGTACAGCGGTTCGGTATCGGTGAACTTGATCCCGGCATTGGCAGTCACGGCTCGCGTCTCCTCCAGCAGCAGCTGTGCGCGCGCCCGCGCCTCGACCGCCTCGACCTGACGCAGGGTCGCCTCCAATGACGAGCCCGCGGGCATGTCCACGTTGACGTAGAACAGCCGCATCGGGTCGAAGGCGAAAAACTCCAGACGCACTGCCCCCGCGGCCACCGCGCTGCCCGCCAGCACCAGACACAGCACCGCAAGGCTCAGAAAACGCCTCGGGCGGCGCAGCACGTAGAGCAACAGGCGCGAATACCTCAGCCGCAAACCGTGGGTAAAGCGGATGCGCCGGGCTTGCAGGCGGGACGGACGGCCGAAGTCGATGCGCGTGGCCACCACATGGGTGGGCAACATCCAATAGGCCTCCAGCAGACTGATCAGCAGCGCCAGGGTCACCACGAACGGGATCACGAACATGAATTTTCCGACGATGCCCGGCAACAGCATCAAGGGCAGAAACGCCGCGATGGTGGTCAGCACCGAGGCGGTCACCGGCGCGGCCACCTCGCGCAACGCGTCGACCGCCGCCTGTAAGGCCGCGGTGCCGCGCTGGAGGCGGTAATACATCGCCTCCACCACCACCACCGCATCGTCCACCAGCATGCCCAGGGCGATCACCACACCCAGCAGCACCGAGATGTTCAAGGTGAAACCGGTCAAATTCAGCACCCAGAAGGTGCCGGCCAGCGAAAACGGAATGCCGATCCCGACCAGCAGGGCGATGCGGCTGCCGAGAAACACCCAGCTCACCAGGATCACCAGCGTCAGACCGATCGCGGCATTGCGCTCCATCACGCCGATGGCCTCGCGGGTCGGGACGGTCTGGTCGTCGGCCAGGGTGATCTGGATGGCGCTGGACGCCAGCAGGTCGTTCTTGTCGGCGATATAGCGGTTCAGGCGGTCGATCAGATCCAGGGTGTTGGTATAGCTTTTCTTGGTCACCGAGAGCATCACGCTGGGGCGGCCGCCATAGCTGATGCGCTGGGTCGGCCGGTCGCGCCCGCGCGAGACCTCGGCCAGCGCATCCAGCGGGATCCGGGTCTGCGGCTCGCTGGCGGGACTCACGGTCAGGTCGGCGAGATAGCCCGGATCGCTGTCGGTACCCAGCAGGCGCACCAGCCAGTCCTGATCGCCGACCCGGGCCTTGCCCGCCGCGGTATCGCGGAACCAGCCGCGCACCGCCTCGGCGAGATCAATGCCCGTGAGGCCGCGCGCCTGGAGCCGGTGCGGGTCGAAATCGACCTGCAATTCCGGGTCGCCCAGTCCGGACGCGAACAGGGTGTCGACGCCGGGCATGCCCTCGATATCCTCCTTGATGCCCCGCGCGGTCTGACGCAGGGCCTCGTCATTGGCCGCCCCGGTGACCAGCACGATCGCCGTGGGGAACCCGTTCGAGGTGGTGATCTCCATGATCCGCGGATCGTTCGCCTCCAGCGGCAGCTCGTCGCCGGCCTTGTTCTGCACCTCGCGACGCAGATCGTTGATGCGCTTGTCGAAGACGGCCTCGGAGATGTCGCGGAAACGCACCAGGATGCTCGACACATCCTCGCGGCTGTTGCTGGCGATGAACTTGATGTCGGCCACCGTGCGGATGGCGTCTTCCAGGGGCTTGGTCACCCGGGTCTCGATGTCCTCGGCCGAGGCCCCGGGCATCGTGGTGACGATGTTGACCCAGTTGAAATTGATCTCCGGGTCGCGCTCGCGCGGCAACCCCAGGTAGGACAGCAGCCCCACCAGCAGGACGACTGTGAAGGTCACATTGGCGAAGGGATGATTCGCCAGCAGTTTGGCCAGGAACCCGTTCATCGGCGCGGCGCGATCCGGTCACCGTCGTGCAGGCCGAAGCGGCCGTCCAGGATGATCGGCGTGTCGGGTGGCAAGTCGATGCGCACGGGCCGCCCCTCCTGGGCCTGCTCCAGCACCACGAAACGGGCAACCGCGCCCGTGGCGATGAACACGCCGAGACGGCCCTCGCGGCGACTGATCAGGTCCGCTGGCAGCAGCGGCTCGACGGCGCGCCAGCGGATCAGGCCCTCACTGCCCGGCGCCGCGGCCTCCCCGTCGAAGGCCAACCGCACCTCCTGGGTGCGGGTCCCGCGGTCGATCACCGGCGAGATCCGCAACAGATGCAGCGACTGACCCTCCGTCGCCGTACTGAAGTGGATGCCGTCGGCCGCCCGGAGCGAGGCGGCGTCCTTGGACTGAATCTGCGCACTGACTTCGACATGCGCGAGATCGATCAGCGTGAACAACGGGGCGCCCGCGACGGCCAGTTCGCCAAGCTGGGCGCTGCGCGACTGCACCACGGCCTCGAACGGCGCGGTCAGGGTGCATTTCTCCAGGTCGTGACGCGCGCGCTCGAGCTGGGCCGTGGCGCTGGCGCGCTCGGCATGCAGCACTTTCAACTCCGTCTGACGCTGGGTCAGCGTGTCATCCGAGACGAAGTTGCGGGTCCGCAGCTCGCGTGCCCGATCGAGCTGAAACTTGGCCAACTCGATGCGCGCCAATACCGACTCCAAAGCGGCCTCGGCGTGCTGCCGGGCAAGTTCGTAATCACGCGGATCGAGGCGCACCAGCACGGCCCCTGCGGCCACGACCTGGCCGACCTCGACCGGGATCTCGCGGACCACGGCGGACACCTCGGCGATGATGCGGCTCTCGTTCAGACTGAGCACTGTGGCCGGCGCCTCGCGTTCAGCATGCACGCGCAATTCACGCAGCGGCTGTTGCGTGACCTCGACCGCGGCGGGTAGCGCCGGCTCGCTGGCCACGGCGAGCATCGCCCAGCCCCACAACCAGGCCCACAACAGGGCCGCCAGCGGCAGACGGGGGATTCGGTAATCCATCGGAAGCCAGACTCCAGAGGACGGTGAACGGGGGACGGTGGCCGGAAATTGTCGCACGAATTCCGCCGCGCTTCCTGCGGACCAAGGGCCCGCCACCGCACCCGCGCGTACCGGGCCGGCACCCCGATACGGATACGGGCACGGGCGCGACAAAGGCCTTGCACGAGACGGCAATCGCTGCTATGTAATGAGCGTGTTTTTTCACAATAGGCCGGGTAGACTGCTGCGCATTGCACATAGGTCAGGTCATTTCAGAAGTTCCTAGCTGTATCTCCTGCAAGTCACCTTCCGCATCCTGCAATAGAAAACCCGTTTTTGATTTTTGTTCGAGGTGAGTTACATGGCTACTGGTACTGTCAAATGGTTCAACGAGTCCAAAGGCTTCGGCTTCATTGCCCCGTCCGATGGCAGCGCTGATGTGTTCGTGCATTTCTCCGCCATCGAAGGCAAGGGCTTCAAGACCCTGGCCGAAGGCCAGGCGGTGAGTTACGAGGTCGAGAAGGGCCCCAAGGGCTTGCAGGCGACCCACGTCATGGCTCAGAGCTGACCGCCCCAGACTCTAGACGAAAAAACCCCGCAGTGACCCTGCGGGGTTTTTGTTGAGCCTCACCGGACGGACCGTCCTGTCCGCCGGGGATTCGGCCGTCACGGATGTTCTGCTGTGACCGTCCCGAGGGTGTTGCTGGCCGCCGCGATCAGGCCGCGCTTGGCCTCGGCCGACAGGCGCTTGATCTGCGCCTCCCGCCGGCTCGCGGTACTGCGCGTATGCCCGGTCTCCAGGTACACCACCGCCCCCGGTGCGCGGGCGCGGAAATATTTCGCGCCCCGCCGCTGCGCATGCTGATTCAGGCGGCGATCGATATCGGTGGTGATCCCGGTGTAGAGCGACCCGTCCAAACACTGAATCATGTAAACAAACCACATGGTGCAGGCGACGCTGCCAGATCGCCGCTAGCCGATCCGGGGGCCCTGCGCGGTCCGCTTGGCATACGCGGGCCGCCCATAATCGCCCCGCGCCCGTGCCGGGGCAGCGCGTTGCGGCTTCCGCCCACCTGGCGCGGCCTGGCCCGAGCCAGGCCGCGGCTCCGGTCGACTCGGCTCCAGACCGGCGATGACCGCGCGCTGGAGGCGCCTCCCGGTAAGCCGCTCGATCCCGCTCAGCTTGCGCCAATCGTCGGGGCCGATCAGCGACACCGCCATGCCGGTCGCGCCGGCGCGACCGGTGCGGCCGATGCGATGGATGTAGTCCTCGGCAACCATCGGCAAGTCGAAATTGATCACATGGCTGATGCCCTTGATGTCCAGACCGCGCGCGGCGACGTCGGTGGCGATCAGCAGGCGAAGCTTGCCGCCTCGCATCTGTTCGACGGTGCGCCGGCGCGCGCCCTGATTCATATCGCCGTGCAAGGCGGCGCTGGCATGGCCCTGGTCGGCCAGTTGCTTGGCGAGCTCATCGGCACCGCGCTTGGTGGCGGTGAAGATAACCGCCTGCGACAGGTCTTCCTGGTCGAGGTAATGCGCCAGCAGACGGTGTTTGTGACGGATGCTGTCGGCGTGGTGGGCGCGCTGTTCGATGGAGGCGTGCTGGTCGTGATTGTCGGCCAGTTGTATCCGCACGGGATCCTTGAGCAGGGCCTTGGCGATGGTCATGACGCGGCCTTCCAGCGTCGCCGAGAACAACAGGGTCTGGCGCTCGGTCGGCATCGCTGCGGCAATCGCGCGCACCGCGTCCACGAAGCCCATATCCAACATGCGGTCGGCCTCGTCCAGTATCAGGATCTCCAGGCGCGAGAACTCCACCCGGCCGCGCTCCATGTGATCCATCAGCCGGCCCGGCGTCGCCACCAGCAGGTCCAAGGGCTGTTGCAGCAGTTTCATCTGGGGCGGATAGGGCATGCCGCCGACCACACTGCCGTTGGTGAAGCGGCAGAATTTGCCAAGTTGGCGGATGTTCTCGTTGACCTGCGTGGCCAGTTCGCGCGTCGGCGTCAGGATCAGCACGCGCGGTCCGCGCCCGGGCATCCTGGCCGGCGTCAGCAGACGTTCCAGCGCCGGCAGCACGAAGGCCGCCGTCTTGCCGGTGCCGGTCTGGGCCGAGGCCATCAGATCGCGTCCGGCCAGCACGACCGGGATCGCCTTGCTCTGGATCTCGGTAGGCGCGCTGAAACCGCTTGCCTGGAGGGCCCGCAGGAGTTGGGCATTGAGGTTCAGTTGTTCAAAAGACATAAAGTATCACCCCGCCTGCCAGTCGAAACTGGCCAGGTTCGTCAGGATTTAAAAAAACGAACGTCAGCGGGATTGCGCTAGGCAATCGCGGCACCTGGTTCAGTTAAGGACTGCGCCGCAATGACGGCACAGTCCGCACGCTCTAACCAGGAAACCAGCGATGGAACAACAGGAAAGGTCAGGAACGGCTTGGGACCTCCCGAAGGAGGAAGCGCGACTATACGCGGGTCGTGCGGGAAATGCCAGGCGCCTAGTGGTCCATGCGCATAGACCACTAGGGCGTCACACCCCGTCGCAGGACCGGGCCGGGACCGGTATACGCGGCACAACCGTCGCCGTGGGCGCGCCAGCCGATCGCGTGGCCGCTGGCCTCGATGATGAAACTGAACTCGCAGCTGTAGGCATATTGGTCTGGCGGGAAATACATTCCGGGCGAAACCACCACCTGGGTCGCGCCCTCGGCGGAGCGATAGCTGCGGACCACATCGGCGCCGACATAACCCGGCCGCACACCCACTTCGGTCCAGCTCCAGGTGAAGGCACGCAGGCCCTGGCCCAGGTCGCGTTCGAGGTAGGCATAGCCGAAATGCGCGCGCAGGCGTTCGATATCCCAGCCGAGGTAGCCGTCCATGTCGCGTTCAAAGCGTTCAAGGGAGGCGCACCCGCCCAGCAGCAGCAGGCCTGCCAGCACGAGGGCGGCGTCTGACCACTTGGTAAGCTGAGTCTGCATGACACACTCACTCCCACGGCCTGCGTGGATCTCGAAGTCATGCCAGTCCCTGGATCACCCCTCGGGATCAACCCTCGGGTTCAAGCGTCGTAGACCAGCGGAGACTGACAACGCCGACATAAATACTGCGCCTGGCCCCGACGCACCCGGTTGTGCCGTTGCGCGCTGAGCCCATGCCGCATGCAGGCACAGCGATAAGTATAGGTCGCCTGCCGGCGCACCGGGATGTCGGTCAGATCGTAGTGCGCGGTGGCCCGCGGGCGGGCCCCCAGCGCCTGCGCGACCGCCCGCCATTCGGGGCCGTGCGGCCGGACCCTGCGCAGGCCGTGCAGCAAATCGGTGACGTAGTGCGCCACCTCATGCGGGACGGTCTGGGCCAGGCCCTCGTCGAAGTACTTGGCGAAGATGTGCGGGTTGTAGCGGATCAGCCGGCTCCCCTGCCGCACCCGGTACATCCCGGCCGCGCGGCCGCGCAGATCGAACTGCACCGGTATCGGCGGAAATACCCGCCCGAACAGGCCGCCGGCCTGTACCAGGCAGTCGTGCGTGGCCGCGACCACACGTTGGCGCTGAGACGCGTTCAGCGGGGAAATCGACATGGCGCTTGATCCGCGGGCGAGGGGAACGGGCGATATTATGCCACCGGCCCGCCTCGGCCAGGCACCCGTCCGGCGGGCGGACTTGGATTTGCGGCCGACCGCGCGCGCCGCGTAGAATGCCGCCTCGTGCCCGGGCGCCATCCGGGGGCGTGTTGATCACCGACTGAACCTGCCTGATACCGACAGCGCTGTCCCCGGACCATGACCCGCGGCTGTGAGCACCTATGCCAGGTCTGGCCGTCGTAACCGCGTGCTATTCGGAGCTCTGACTGAGTTGGCCTTGCATCTCGCGCTCGCCGCCGTGCTCGCGGCCCTGGCCTCTGCCGGGGTGTCGTTACTCGCGCATCGGCGGGTCCGAGTGCTGCAATGGACGGCCTTCCCGCTGCTGACACTCAGCGGCCTGTGCGCCTGCCTCGCCGGGGGCATGGCCCTGGGCTCCGGCACGGTGGAATCCACGCAATTGCCGTTCGGGCTCCCCTGGCTGCCCTGGCAGGTTCGCCTGGACGTGCTCAGCGCCCTGTTCCTGCTGATCATCGGCATCGTGACAGTCGCGGTCGGCATCTTCGGCCCCGGCTATGTCGCGGAGTACCGGCATGGCGATCATCCGCTGGTGCAGCTCGGCGTGTTCACCGGGCTGTTCATCGCGGGCATGCAACTGGTGGTGCTGGCCGACGACGCCTACCTGTTCATGATCGCCTGGGAACTGATGTCGCTGTCCAGTTACTTTCTGGTGGTGTTCCATCACGAACAGGCGGCCAACCGCCGGGCCGCCTTTCTGTATCTGCTGATGGCACATGTCGGCGGCCTGTGCATTCTGCTCGGCTACGGTGTGCTCGCCACCTTTGGCGACGGTTTTGCCTTCACGGCCATGCGCGCTGCGGAACTCAGCCCGCTCTGGGCCAGCGTGGCATTCACCCTGGCGTTCATTGGCTTCGGCATGAAAGCCGGCCTGGTCCCGTTGCATGCCTGGCTGCCCGAGGCGCATCCGGTCGCCCCTTCGCACATCTCGGCGCTGATGTCGGGGGTCATGCTCAAGGTGGCCGTCTACGGTTTCATACGGGTGACCTTCGATCTGATCGGCGACGTGCAGTGGGGCTGGGGCGTGACCGCACTGCTGGTCGGCAGCGTCTCGGCGCTGCTCGGCATCCTCTATGCGATGCAGCAGAATGATCTGAAACGGCTGCTGGCCTATTCCTCCATCGAAAACATCGGCGTGATCTTCCTCGGCCTGGGCATGGCCATGGTGTTCATCGGCACCGGACATGCGAACCTGGGCGCCATCGCCCTGGTGGCGGCGTTGTTCCATGCCTTCAACCACGCCCTGTTCAAGAGCCTGTTGTTTCTCGGTGCCGGCGCCATCATCCAACGTACCCGCGAACAGAACATCGAACGCATGGGCGGTCTGCTCACGCGGCTGCCTTATACCGGCGTGTTTTTCCTGATCGGCAGCATGAGCATCGCCGCGCTGCCGCCATTCAACGGCTTCGCCTCGGAATGGCTGACCTTCCAGGCCGCGCTCCAGGCCGTAGCCTTGGAAAACGGCGTGCTGCGTATTCTGATTCCGTTCACCGCGGCGATGCTGGCCCTGACCGGCGCGCTGTCGGTGGCCTGTTTCGTCAAGGCCTTTGGCGTGACCTTCCTCGGCCAGCCGCGCAGCCGGCGGGTGCGGCATGCCCGCGCCACCCCCTGGAGCATGCGCGTGGCGCAGGGCCTGCTGGCGCTGCTGTGCCTGCTGGCGGGCGTATTCCCGAACCTCATGGTGAGTCTGCTCGGCACCATCCCGCAGCAGCTCACCGGCGTCGGCCTGGAATCGGTGACGCGGCACGGCTGGCTGTGGCTGACGCCGGTGTCCGCCACGGTGGCCTCCTACAGCGCACCGCTGGTGTTGCTCGGCATCCTGCTGGCCTGGGGCCTGAGCTGGCAACTGCTGCACCCGCGCGGCCAGCGCAGCGTGCGCCGCGGCCCGACCTGGGACTGCGGATTCGGTCCGCTGAATGCGCGCATGCAGTACACCGGTACCTCCTTCGCCATGCCGCTGCGGCGGATCTTTGCGCCGGTGTGGCGCATCGAGGAAAAGATCGAACGCCAGAGCGAGGCTGAGGGGCTGCGCGTGAGCCGGTTGACACACCAGTTACAGGTGCATGACCGTTCCTGGGCGACGCTCTATGAACCTATTGGTCGCCTCGTGCTGTTGGCCGCGCGCCGTGTCGCGCGACTGCAGCAAGGCAACATCCGCGTGTATATCGCCTATTCGTTCTTTACCCTGCTGACCTTGCTCTGGCTGATATCATGACCGCGGATATCATGACCTTGGGCGGCTGGATGCTGGCGTTGCTACAGGCGGCGCTGTTCGTGGCCGGCGCGCCGTTACTGACCAGCTGGGTGAAGCGCAATAAGTGCCGGCTGCAGAACCGCCGCGCACCGTCGCTGCTGCAACCCTATCGTGATCTCACCAAGTTGTTCCGCAAGCAGGTGATCCTGTCGGACCTCGCCTCGCCGCTGTTCCGCGTCGCCCCCTATATCGTATTCGCGGCAACCGTGCTGGCGGCCGCGACCATCCCGCTGCTGGCCACCGAACTGCCCACCGCCGCCATCGCCGACATGATCGTGCTGATCGGCTTCCTGACTATTGGCCGGTTCTTTCTGGCGCTGGCCGGCATGGACATCGGCACCGCCTTTGGCGGCATGGGTGCCTCGCGCGAGGTGTCGCTGTCGTCGCTGGCCGAACCGGCCATGCTGATGGTGATCTTCACGCTGGCGATGACCGCCCAAAGCACCAATCTGTCCAGTGCGGTGCAGCATTTCCACGAGGCGGGCTTGGTCCTGCGCCCTTCGCTGTTGTTTGCACTGCTCGGCCTGTTGCTGGTGGCGGTGGCCGAAAGCGGCCGCATCCCGGTCGATAACCCGGCCACGCATCTGGAACTGACCATGGTGCATGAGGCCATGATCCTGGAATACAGCGGCCGTCATCTCGCGTTGATGGAATGGGCCGCGCAGCTCAAGCTGATGATCTTCGGTGTGTTCATCGTCAACATCTTCTTCCCCTGGGGGATCGCCACCGAACTCACACCCCTCGCCCTGCTGGTCGGGCTGCTGGCCGTGACGGCCAAACTGCTGCTGCTCGGCGTGGTACTGGCGTTTACCGAGACCGCGCTGGCCAAGATGCGTGTGTTTCTGGTGCCACAATTCCTCAATCTGGCCTTCCTGCTCGCGTTGTTGGGTGCGCTCAGCCACATCATCCTGGAAGTCGGCGTATGAACATCGCACAGTTCAGCCTGCCCGAACAGGCGGTTCTGATCCTCGCCGCACTGGTCCTGTTCACTTCATTTGCATTGTTGGCTCAGCAGCGCATGTTGGCATCGATCCATGTGTTCGCCTGGCAGGGCGCGTTGGTCGCAGCCTCCACTGCGATGATCGCCGGCGTGTATGACAAGCATCATCTGTATTTTTCCGCGCTGCTGACGCTGGTACTCAAGGCCCTGCTGATGCCTTGGATGCTGCACCGTCTGGTGAAACAGCTGGGAATTGCCCATCAGGTCGAGACGGTGGTGCGCCCTGCGCTGGTGCTGTTGGGCGCCGCCGCGCTGGTGGTGTTCAGTTACTATGTGGCCCTGCCTATCGAAAAACTGTCCTCGCTCTCGACCCGCAACACCATCGCCATCAGCATGGCCGTGGTGCTGATCGGCATGCTGATGATGGTGACGCGGCGCCAGGCCGTGAGTCAGGTCATCGGTTTCATGTCGATGGAGAATGGGCTGTTCTTCGCCGCCGTGGTCTCGACCCACGGCATGCCCATGGTCGTGGAACTGGGCATCGCCTTCGACGTGCTGATCGCCGCCGTGCTGTTCGGCGTGTTCTTCTTCCAGATCCGCGAGAGCATCGACTCGCTCGATGTGGATCGACTCAACCGCCTGTCTGAAAACAACGAGAACAACGGGACGCGCGAATGAGCGGGCTATATCTAACCTTGCTGCTGCCGCTGATAGGCGCGATTCTCCTGGCCCTGGTGGCCCGCCCGGGGCTGGCCGGCTGGCTGAATGTCGCCATCAGCACCGGCACACTGCTGGCGGCGGTGAACATGGCGCTGACGGTACTCGACCATGGCCCCTTGTTGAGCCCAGGCGGTATGTTCTACATCGACGCTTTCAACGTCTATCTGGTTGCCCTGACCGCCTTCATCGGCGTCACCACAGCGATCTTTTCGCGGCCCTACATGGCCTATGTGTTGAGCGAGGGCTGGGTGAAGCAGCGCCGCATGCGCCTGTATCACTCCATGTACCAGGGCTTTATGACGACCATGCTGCTGGCACTGACCACCAACAACCTGGGTATCCTATGGGTGGCGGTGGAAGGCGCGACACTCGCCACGGTGTTGCTGGTCAGCCTCTACCGCACCCCGGAATCGGTGGAGGCGGCCTGGAAATATTTCGTGCTCTGCGGCGTGGGTATCGCCCAGGCGCTGTTTGGCACCGTGCTGGTGTATTTCGCGGCGGCCAATGTGCTACACGCCCCGGATATCGGTCTGCAGTGGACGGCGCTGCGCGAGGTCGCTGCGCAGCTCGATCCGACCGTGATGAGCATCGCCTTCGTGTTCCTCCTGGTCGGCTACGGGACCAAGATCGGCCTGGTGCCACTGCACAACTGGCTCCCCGATGCGCACTCCGAGGGCCCCACGCCAATGTCGGCGGTGCTGTCCGGTCTGCTGCTCAATGTCGGGCTGTATGCGGTAGTCCGCATCAAGATGCTGGTCGATCCGGCGCTGGCCAATCCGGCCTGGGACGCCCCGCAGATGGCCGGCCATCTGATGATGGGCTTCGGCCTACTGTCGTTCCTGGTGGCGGGCCTGTTTCTGCATCGCCAGCAGGATATCAAGCGCATGTTCAGCTATTCGTCCATCGAACACATGGGACTGATGACCCTCGCCTTCGGTATCGGCGGCCCGCTGGCGACCTTTGGTGCGCTGTTGCACATGACCGTGCACTCACTGACCAAATCGGCGATCTTCGTCACCGTCGGCCATGCCACGCACATCGCCGGCACCCAATCGATCGAAAAGATCCGTGGCCTGATCAAGACCCAGCCGCAGGTCGGTTGGGGACTGCTGCTGGGCACCGCGGCGATCGCCGGCTTTCCTCCCTTTGGCGTGTTCACCAGTGAATTCATGTTGCTCACCGCCACCATGCAGAGCTGGCCTTGGTTGACGGTGGTGCTGTTGAGTGGTCTGGCCATCGCCTTTGCCGGTCTGTTCCGCAACCTGCATCCGATGGTCTATGGCAGCGCGCCGGAGGGACAACTGCCGGTCAAGGCCAACATGCTGCCGGTGGCGGTGCATCTGCTGCTGGTGCTGTGGCTGGGACTGTCGATCCCGCCGTTCCTGGCCCAGTGGTTCGATCAGGCGACGCTGCTGATTACGGGGAGTCGCTTCCTGTGAGCGCCTTCGACTGGTTGCCAGATCTGTTGGAGCGCCTCAAGGCCGAGCATGTGCTGGTGCAGACGGATTCGGGTGCTGCGACCTTAGGCAGTGCCCGGGTGCTGGAACTCGATGCCGAAGATTGGGGACGCGCGGCCGCCGTGACCGCACAACAGGGACTGCGCTGGGCCGGCGGCTGGGCCGATCAACTGGGCCGCGAGATTCAGGTGAACGCTTGCCTGCGGCGTCAGGGCGAAGTGCTGTTACTGCGCACCCAGGTACCCATGGCCAGCCCGGTGCTACCCGCGCAGACCCCGCATTATCCCGGCGCCGATCGCCTGGAGCGCCACACCCAGGACATGTTCGGCGTGGTCTTCACCGATCACCCCGATCCGCGCCGTTGGGCACGGCATCACGCCTGGGGCGAGAATGAATATCCGCTGCGTGAAGCGTTTCCGGTCGCCGGCACCCGCGGCGACGAGCCGGCGCGTACCGATCACGATTACCGGTTCCTGCAGGCCCAGGGCGCCGGGCTGTATGAGATCCCGGTGGGGCCGGTGCATGCCGGCATCATCGAACCGGGGCATTTCCGCTTCACCGCCGTCGGCGAACAGGTGCTGAATCTGGAACAGCGTCTCGGCTATGTCCACAAAGGCATCGAGAAGATCGCCGTGGGCCGCGACGCCGCCGGTGGCGCGCGCCTGGCCGGACGGGTGTCCGGCGACAGCACGGTGGCCTTCACCTGGGCGGCCTGCCTGGCCATGGAGCAGGCGGTCGGCCTGGACGTGCCGATGCGCGCCAACTACCTGCGGGCGGTGATGGCCGAGCGCGAGCGTATCGCCAATCATATGGGCGACATCGGCGCCATCTGCAACGATGTCGGCTTCGCCTTCGCCTTCTATCAGTTCAGCCGCCTGCGCGAGGACTGGCAGCGTCTCAGTCATACCGTCTTCGGTCATCGCCTGATGATGGATTGCGTGGTGCCGGGTGGCGTCAGCCGCGACATCGACATCGCGACCGTGACCCAATTGCGCGCGGCATTGCCGGTACTGCGCCGCGAGATCGATGAGCTGATGCCGATCCTGTACGACAATTCCTCGCTGGAGGACCGGCTGGTCACGACCGGGTTTCTGAGCGAGCGCATGGCGCGCCTGCTGGGTGCGACCGGTTACGTCGGCAAGGCCAGCAACTGCGATCTGGATGCGCGCCGCGATCTCGGCTACGCGCCCTACGACCGCTTGGAGATTCAGGTGCCGGTGTATCAGGATGGCGATGTGATGGCCCGCCTGCGCGTGCGTGCCGATGAGATTCTGATCTCGCTGAAACTGATCGACGACCTGCTCAGCGGACTGCCGGGCGGCGAAGCGCGCAGCGATTGGGCGACCCCGGCCGGCGCCCGCGAAGGTCTGGGGATCGTCGAGGGCTGGCGCGGCGAAACCCTGGTGTATGTGCGTTTCGCGGCGGACGGTCGGATCGCCCGCCTGTTTGCGCGCGATCCGAGCTGGTTCACCTGGCCGGCGCTGGAGCAACTGATCCACGGCAACATCGTTCCCGATTTCCCGGTCTGCAACAAATCGGTGAACGGCTCCTACTCCGGCCACGATCTCTGAGACTCAGACGATGCTGAGACTGTTCAACAAGATCCGCAAGATCGGCGTCATCACCGAACCGCTGACGCCCGGTCGCGATCCCGCCTTCGAAGAGATCGGTGCGCGCTTGCAGGCACGCGTTGGCGAGGTGTTCCACGGCAGTCTGGCGATCCGCGCGGTGGATGCGGGTTCCTGCAACGGCTGTGAGCTGGAGGTGCATGCCCTCAACAATCCCTATTACGGCATCGAACGCTTCGGCGTGCATTTCGTCGCCTCGCCGCGTCACGCCGACCTGCTGCTGGTGACCGGCCCGGTATCCCGACATATGGAGGCCGCGCTGCGCCGCACCTACGACGCGACGCCGGACCCGAAACTGGTCCTGGCCATGGGCGACTGCGGCGCCGACGGCGGCGAATTCGGTTGCAGTTATGCGAGCTGCGGCGGTGTGTCCCAGGTCATCCCGGTCGATGGCATCGTGCGCGGCTGTCCGCCCACCCCGCTCGCACTGATGAAGGCGATCCTGGCGATGATCGAGAAGCGCGCCTGATCCGCCGCACGGGTGTACGTCCTTCGGAGCCCCTATGAAAGCCAGTGAACTCAAGCGCGGCCTGGTCCTGTCAGTGGACGGGCGCAATATCTTCATCAAGGATGTGCAAGTGCAGACGGCCTCCTCGCGCAGCGGCAACACCTTGTACAAGGCCCGCGGCTACGAGGTGGTGTCACGGCAGAAATTCGAGCGCAGCTTCAAGGGCGATGAGGTCGTCATCGGTGTCGACTTCGAACGCCGAGGGGTGCAGTTCCTGTATCGGGACCCGGATGGCTGCACCTTCATGGACAAAGAGAGTTACGAGCAGTACACGCTCGGCAGTGCCACGCTGGAGGACGAGCTGGCCTACCTTACCGACGGCCTCGACGGCATCAATGCCTTGATCGCCGATGGCGGCATCCTGGGCGTGGAACTCCCCGCCAGCGTCAGTTTGGAAATCGTCGAATGCGCGCCGGCCATGAAGGCAGCCTCGGCCTCGGCACGCAGCAAGCCGGCCACGCTCAGCACCGGCCTGGTGGTGCAGGTCCCGGAATACCTCACGCCGGGCGAGTCGATCAAGGTGAACACCCAGACCGGAGAATTCATGTCGCGGGCCTGAGCGGCACCGGGTTTACCACGCCGGTCCGAGGCGTGGTAAACCCGGGCGAACAGCGCTCAGTCCAAGGCCTCGACGGCATAGCTCACCCAGAGGTGATGCTCGGCGCCGGGCGGAATGACCACCACGTCGGCATCGGCGTTCGCGCTCTCCACGCACAGCATGTTCAGGTAACCGTCCTCGCCAAGATCGCCCATCTTCGTGGCCTTGTCGATCCAGGGATTCCAGACCACGCTGGAGGCGCTGCCCTTCTTGCGGATACGGATGCGCCGCTGGAGCACCGGGTCCTCGATCACGCAGTCGGCCGTGGATTCCAGATAGATGCGATCGACCTCCCCGGCAACGGTCACCGGGCCGTCCTGGCGCTTGCGCGCAGCCCCGTCGACCTTGTCGATGTAGGGGCAGCCGTCGAGGCCGTGGACCTTCACCTGACGCACGTCACCGACCTCGAAATAGGTATGCAGGGCATCGCCGATCGTGATCGCGGCCTCCCCGGTGTTGCGCGTGACCAGATCGATCTCCAGGGTCGGGCCGATCACCAGGTGGATCTCGACCTCGGAGGGATAAGGCCACTGGGCACGGGTCGCGTCGCTGGGCACGAGCTGGAGCACCAGTCGGGTGGCGCCGTTGCCGAGCTTCTGGGTCTCGACCAGATCCCAGGGCACGGTCCGCGCAAAACCGTGGCCGGGAAAACCGGGCTCGCTCGCGTGCGGCCCGAACCAGGGCCAGCAGATGGGCACGCCACCGCGGATGGATTTGCCCGGCGCGAGCTTGGCCGCCTTGGACAACCAGATGACCGGCCGGACGCCTTTGGGTGCCCAGGTCATCAGATGCGCGCCCTGCAGGGCGATCGAGGCCGTGGCGTGGGCGTTATCCACCTCGGCCACGATCAGCCCACCCGGGGCCTCCTGAAAATGCAGTTGTTCGGGGATGCCGTAGCGGCTATTCAGTGACGAGCTATCCAACGGGTTCATGGCAACTCCAGGCCTCTAGTGATGAATCCGGCGGACTTTACCCGGAAGGCGCTCGACTGTCATGCCCGACGCCGCGGCGTGCGATTCGCAGGCCACCGGTGACTGTGGGATAATCCCGCCCCATGCAGACTCCCATACCAGGACAACGGGGCCCTTCCTCCGCCGCACGCTGGCTGGTCGGGCTGATCGGGCTGGCGGCACTGATCGGCGGTGCGCTGTTCGCCAAGGCCCTGTTGCTGCAACCGCTCCCGCCCCCGCCAGCACTCGGCCAAGGGGTCACGCGCCTGGACGCGCCCCGGGCGCTGACTGACTTCCGCCTCGTCGACCACACCGGGGCCGTCTTCGACCAGGGGCGGCTGCGCGGGCACTGGACCTTCCTGTTTTTCGGCTACAGCCTCTGTCCCGACATCTGCCCGACCACTATGAGCACGCTGAACGCCGTGGCGCAGGCCCTCGCCGACCGTGCGGAGCGCAGGCCACAGTATGTATTCGTCACCATCGATCCGGAACGCGACACCCCGGAGCAGTTGGCCAAGTTCGTCCCCTACTTCAACCCGACCTTCCTCGGCGTGACCGGCGAACCCGACGCCATCAAGGCCCTGACACGGCAATTGGGCATACTTTATCTAAAGGCCGAACCCGAGCGTTCCGAGGGCTATCTGATGGATCACAGCGCCTCGATCCTCCTGATCGATCCCGAGGGCCGGTTTCACGCCGTGATGTCGCCGCCCTTCGACCCGACCGGCATGGCGCGGAATTTCCAGCTCATGGCTGACTACTACGAGGCTACCCGATGAACCGTCACCTCCTCACCGCCGCCGCCCTGGCCCTGCTCGGGCCGTTGTGGATACTCAGCGCCCACGCCGAACCCCTGACCGTCAGCGGCGCCTGGGTGCGCGAGGGGCCGCCCACCACCCAGGTCCTGGCGGCCTACATGCAGATCGACAATCCCGGCACCCAGGATCTCGCCCTGATCGGCGTCAGCAGTCCCCAGTTCGACAGCGTGGAGATCCACCAGACGCGCGTGGTCGACGGGCTTGCCCGCATGCTGCCGCAGGAACGGCTGGCCATCCCGGCGGGCGGCGGGGTCACCCTGGAACCCGGCGGCCTGCACATGATGCTGATCCAAGCCCGGCACCCGCTGAGCGCGGGCGACCGGGTGATGCTCCAGCTGCGTCTGGAGGATGGCACCCAGGTGCCGGTCGATGCCGAGGTCCGCAGGGACGCGGTCGCAGCGCCGGAACACGACCACTCGCAGCATCACCACCATTAGTCGCCTACGGCAGACGGCATGAGCACCGACGACGACCGGCCCAGCCCGGCCGATCCCCTGTATGTCTGGCCCCAGTATCTCCTGCCGCACCATGCCCTCTCGCGCCTGGTGCTGACCGCCACGCGCTGCGAGACGCCCTGGTGGAAACAGGGTCTGATCGACGGCTTCCGCCGGCGTTTCGACATTCGGCTCGACGAGGCGCAGCAGACCGACGCACGCGCCTACCCGAGTTTCAATGCCTTCTTCACCCGGGCACTGCGGCCGGGCGCGCGACCGCTCAGCGAACGGCCCGGCGACATCGCCTGTCCGGTGGATGGCCGCGTCAGCCAGTTCGGGACGCTGCGCGGCGGGCGTATCCTCCAGGCCAAGGGACACGACTACAGCCTGCTGGAACTGCTCGGCGGTGCCAGCGACCTCGCGGATGACTTTCAGGACGGCGAGTTCGCCACGCTCTATCTGTCGCCGCGGGACTACCACCGCATCCACATGCCGCTGGCGGGCCGCCTGACCGACACGGTCTATGTCCCGGGGCGCCTGTTCAGCGTGGCGCCGCACACCGTGCGTCGCGTGCCGCGCCTGTTCGCCCGCAACGAGCGCCTGGTCGCGCGCTTCGAGACCGAGGCCGGGCCGATGGCCATGGTGCTGGTCGGCGCGCTGTTCGTGGCCTGCATCGAGACCGTCTGGGCCGGTGTGGTCACGCCGCCGCCCGGTCCGCGGGTCCGCCGGGCGTCGTTCGCCGAACGGGCCGTGGAACTGGCGCGCGGCGCCGAGATGGGCCGCTTCAACATGGGCTCGACGGTTATCCTGCTGTTTGGCAAGGGGCGCATGCAGTGGGAGGCCGGGTTCGCCACTGGCCGGCCGGTGCGCATGGGCCAGACCGTCGGCCGGCTTCGCGTCTGAACGTCTGGGTCTGAACGGCTGGGGCGGGCCCGGTGCGGCAAACTCTGGTATCCTTGCCGGCCGATTCAGCGCCAGTCCCCGGAATTGACCATGCACCCCGTGCTCAATATTGCCACGCGCGCCGCGCGCGCCGCAGGCGACCTGATTGTGCGATCCCTGGACCGCGCCGATCAGTTGACCATCACCACTAAAGACCGCAACGATTATGTCTCGGAGGTCGACCGTCAGGCCGAGGCGATTATCATCCGCGCCCTGCGCAAGGCCTACCCCCACCACGGCATCCTCGCCGAGGAGAGCGGCGCGCAGCAGGGCAATGACGACTATCAGTGGGTCATCGACCCGCTCGACGGCACCACCAACTTCCTGCACGGCTTCCCGCAGTTCGCGGTGTCCATCGCCCTGCTGCACAAAGGACGCTTGGAGCAGGGGGTGGTCTACGACCCGCTGCGTCAGGAGATGTTCACCGCCTCGCGCGGCGCCGGGGCCATGCTGAACAACCGTCGGCTGCGCGTCAGCGCACGCGCCGGACTGCCCGGCGCCCTGCTGGGGACCGGCTTCCCCTACAAGCACTACGACCACCTCGATGCCTATATGGCCATGCTCAAAGATCTGATCAAGGAGACCGCGGGCGTACGCCGGCCCGGTTCCGCGGCGCTGGATCTGGCCTACGTGGCAGCGGGCCGCCTGGACGGCTTCTGGGAGATCGGTCTGAACATCTGGGACCTGGCCGCCGGCGCGCTGCTGATCCAGGAGGCCGGCGGGATCGTCGGCGATCTCAACGGCGGACCCAGTTTCCTCAAGAGCGGGGATATCGTCGCTGGGAACACCAAGGTCTTCGCGGCCTTGATCAAGGCCATCCGCCCGCACCTGACACCCGGACTGAACCCCGGCACCCACCCCGCCACCGCTCAAGTTTGAGTCGCCCCGACCCGACACAATGGGCATGATCCGCCCGTCCGGGCGAATCCCCACCAGCCGCCGCGGAAAGGGGGAACAGCATGGACTTCCGCCACTTGAACCACCCGGCAGACCGCGCCCAACTCGCGCTGGAACTGACCATGCGCGACGCGCTCGGCGGTCTGGCGGAACTGGTCTGCCTGGATGCCTACGGGTTCGAACCGGACTGCCTGGAAATCCTCAGCATCGAGCGCCCGGTATCGGCACAGGCTGGAATCCCCGCAAGATACCCGCACGCCGCCGCCTCAGCCGAGATCCTGAGCTTCCCCGAGCGGCGCCGTTGCGTCGGCTGAACCGCGCCGGCGCAGTAGATCAGTCCCAAATCCGACAGGCGCCTAGAGACCCGGCCGCTACGGACGTTCGTCCTGCTCGGCGCCCTCTTTCTTGACCGGCAGCATATCGGCCTTGGAAAGACCCAGTGCCAGCACCGAGACACTGGCCACGTAGATCGACGAGAAGGTCCCGACCACGATGCCGATAAGCAGCGCCAGCGAGAAGCTGTGGATGACCTTGCCGCCGAAGTAGAACATCGCCGTCACCACCAGCAGGGTCGATCCCGAGGTCATGATGGTGCGTGACAGGGTCTCGTTGATCGCCGCGTTCATGATCTGTTCGGGCGACCCCTTGCGCATGCGCCGGAAATTCTCGCGGATGCGGTCGAACACCACGATGGTGTCGTTGAGCGAATACCCGATCACCGCCAACACCGCCGCCAACACCGTCAGATCGAACTCGATACGGAACAGACTGAACACGCCGAGCACGACGATCACGTCATGCAGGGTCGCCGCGACGGCGCCGATCGCGAAACGGTATTCGAAGCGCAACGCGACATAGATCAGGATACCGATCAGGGCGTAGGTAATCGCCAGACCGCCCTTCTCCGTCAGTTCCTTGCCGACCTGCGGACCGACGAATTCCACCCGGCGCATCTCCACGCCGGCGGCGCCCTTGCGCAGGATCTGCATCACCCGCTCGCTCAGCGCCGCACTGCTCTCCTCCGGCCGCGGTGCGATACGGATCAACACGTCGCGGGCGCTGCCGAAGTGCAGCACCTGGGCATCGGCGAAACCGTCTGCCAGCGCCGAACGCACCGCCCCGAGGTCCGCGGCCTCGGGATAGGCGACCTCGATCAGGGTGCCGCCGGTGAAATCGATGCCGAAATTGAACTTGTTGATGAAAATGGATGCGAGGCTGATCACGACCAGCAACGCCGACAGGATCACCGCCGCCTTGCGGTGGCGCATAAAGGCGATCTGCGAACCCGGTTTGAAAAATTCCATGTACTGACTCCCGGCTAGATCGACAGGCGGCTGACCCGGCGGCCGCCGTAAATGAGATTGGCGATGGCGCGCGTGACCATCACGGCCGTGAACATCGAGGTGAGGATCCCCAGCGACAGGGTGACCGCGAAACCCTTCACCGGACCGGTGCCGAAACTGAACAGCACCACGGCGGCAATCAGCGTGGTGATGTTGGCATCGGCGATCGTGGCAAAGGCCCGCTCATACCCGGCGTGGATCGCCGCCTGAGGGCTGTTGCCGTTGCGCAGTTCCTCGCGGATGCGTTCGTTGATCAGCACGTTGGCATCCACCGCCATGCCGACGGTGAGCACGATACCGGCGATACCCGGCAGGGTCAGGGTCGCCTGCAACAGTGACAACAGCGCGATCAGCAGAACCACGTTGACCAGCAGGGCGACATTGGCAACCAACCCGAACACGCGGTAGTACACCGCCATGAACACCAGCACCAGGCCCATGCCGATCAGCAGTGAGAAGAAGCCCTGCTCGATGTTGTCACGGCCGAGGCTAGGCCCCACTGTGCGTTCCTCGATGATCTCGATCGGGGCCGCCAGGGCACCGGCGCGCAGCAGCAGTGCCAGGTTGCGCGCCTCCTGCGGGTTATCCAGCCCGGTGATCTGGAAGCGGTTGCCCAGCTGATCCTTGATCCGCGCGATATTGATGACCTCCTTGACCTGGCTGCGGTGGCGCACCAACTCACCCGCGACCTCGCGGGTCTCCACCTTGTTCTCGATGAAGACCACCGCCATGAGCTTGCCGATCGCATCCTTGGTGGCGTTGGACATCATCCGCCCGCCCGCGCCGTCCAGGCGGATGAATACCGCCGCGCCGCCGCTGTCCTGATCAAAGCCGGAGGCCGCGTCGGTAATGAAATCACCGGTCAGGATCACCCGCCGGTCGAGCAGCACCGGGTTGCCGTCGCGTTCGGAGTAGAGCTCGCTGCCAGCCGGCACGCGGCCGCTGGCGACCACATCGGCCGGGTTCTGGCCCTCGTTGACCATGCGGAACTCCAGGGTCGCGGTCGCCCCCAGGATCTCCTTGGCGCGCGCGGTGTCCTGCACGCCCGGCAACTGCACCACCACGCGGCTGTCGCCCTGCTGTTGGATGACCGGTTCGGCCACGCCCAGCTCATTCACGCGGTTACGCAGGATGGTGATGTTCTGCTGCAAGGCGAAGCTGCGAATCTCGCGACGCTGGCTCTCGCCGATACGCGCCGTCAGTAGCCACTTGTCGGCGCTTTCGCTCTCCGTGAACTCCAGGTCCGGATGCTCTTTGTCCAACGCCGCGCGGGCCTGGTCGCGTTCCTCGGCACTGCGGAACTGCGCGACGACGCCGCCGCTGCCGCGCGCAACGGTGATGTAGCGGATCGGTGGCGCATTGCGGCGCAGTTGATCGCGGAACTCGCCGACATAACGCTCCTCGGCCTGGTTCACCGCGGCGTCCATATCAACCTCCATCAGGAAGTGCACGCCGCCGCGCAGGTCCAAGCCCAGAAACATCGGCTTGGCCCTGAGCGCGCTCAGCCAAGCCGGTTCGGCGCTGGCCAGATTCAGCGCGACCACGAAGCGCTCGCCGAGCGCCGTCTCGACCCGGTCGGCCGCCTGCAACTGGGTATCGGTGTCGTTGAAGCGCACCAGCAGCCGATCGCCTTCCAGGTCTACCGCCTTGTGAGTGAGCCCGGCATCCCGCAGCGCCTCCAGCACCCGATCGCGAATCGCCGCATCGACCTTTTCAGTGCGCGTGGCCGAGATCTGAATCGCGGGATCTTCGCCGTAGAGATTGGGCAGGGCGTAGATGAAACCGACGATCAGGATCGCGGCGATCATCAGGTTTTTCCACAGCGGATATTGATTGATCATCCAGATTCAGCCCTGTTGTTGTCCTTAGAGATCCTTGACCGATTCTTTGGGCATCAGCGCCGCCACCGCGGCACGCTGTACCTTGACATCGACCCCCTCCGACACCTGGAGCTTGACGAAGTTTTCGCCCAACTCGGTGATCCGCCCCAGCAGGCCGCCGTTGGTGACCACATAGTCGCCCTTCTTCAGCCCGTCGACCATGACGCGGTGTTCTTTGGCGCGCTTTTGCTGCGGCCGGATGAGCAGGAAATAGAACACGACGAAGATCAGGATCAGCGGCAGGAGGCTGACGAGGGGATTGGGCGGCACCGCCTCGGCGGCCCAGGCCTGGGAGATGAAAAAGTCCATTGCGGTTCCTTAAGGTGGGCTTGCAGGGACCGGCCGATGTCCGACCGGCAAAATCGGCCGGTATTATGGCACAGGCGGCGTGGCCTGGTCGCGCCTGGCGTAGAAATCCGCCACCCAGCCCTCCAGGGTGCCGGCGGCGATGGCCGCGCGCAGGCCGCGCATCAGGCTCTGGTAGTAATACAGGTTGTGGAGGGTGTTCAGGCGCGCACCCAGAATCTCCTTGCACTTGTCCAGATGGTGCAGGTAGGCCCGGCTGTACTGGCGGCAGGTGTAGCAGTCGCAGTCCGGGTCCACAGGTCCGGTGGCATGGCGGTGGGCGCTGTTGCGGATATTGATCACCCCGTGGTGGGTGAACAGGTGGCCGTTGCGGGCATTGCGGGTCGGCATCACGCAGTCGAACATATCCACCCCGCGGCGCACCGCCTCGACGATATCCTCCGGACGCCCCACGCCCATCAGGTAACGCGGTCGCTCCGTGGGCATCTGCGGCATCAGCCGGTCAAGGACATGCAGGCGTTCGGCCTCGCTTTCGCCCACCGACAGACCGCCGATGGCATAGCCGTCGAAGCCGATGTCCCGCAGGCCGGCCAGCGACTCGGCGCGCAGCTCCGGGTACATGCCGCCCTGCACAATGCCGAACAGGGCCGCCGGCGACACCGCGCCCTGTGCGTGGCCCTGAACGGTGTGCGCGTCGCGCGAACGGCGCGCCCAGCGCAGCGACAGCTCCATGGAGCGGCGCGCCTGCGCCTCTGACGCCGGGTGCGGCGTGCATTCATCGAAGATCATCACGATGTCGGCGCCCAACGCACGTTGCACCGCCATGGATTCCTCCGGGCCAAGGAAGACCTTGGCGCCGTTGATCGGCGAACGGAAGTGCACGCCCTGTTCGGTGATCTTGCGCATGGCACCGAGACTGAACACCTGAAAACCACCCGAGTCGGTCAGGATCGGCCCCTGCCACTGCATGAAATCGTGCAGGTCGCCGTGCGCGCGCACGACCTCAACGCCCGGGCGCAACATCAGGTGGAAGGTATTGCCGAGGACAATCTGCGCACCGGTGGCGGCCACCTCCTCCGGCGTCATCGCCTTGACGGTCCCATAGGTGCCGACGGGCATAAACGCCGGGGTATCGACCACGCCGCGCGCGAATGTCAGCGTGCCGCGCCGCGCGTGACCATCGGTATGTTGAAGTTTGAAATGCATCTCAGTCAGGGTCACACAACACGCCGTTCCAAAAACATCGCATCCCCATAGCTGAAGAAGCGGTAACCTTGCTCCACCGCATGCCGATAGGCGCGCAGCACCGCCGCCTGCCCGCCGAACGCGCACACCAACATCAGCAGGGTCGATTCCGGCAGATGAAAATTGGTCACCAGCGCATCGACCACCGCAAACTCGAAGCCCGGGGTGATAAACAGGCGGGTGTCCCCGGCATAGGGCTGCAGCTGTCCGTCGCGCGCGGCGGTTTCCAGACTGCGCACCACCGTGGTCCCGACCGCGATCACCCGGCCGCCGCGCGCGCGTGCCGCCGCGACGGCCGCGCAGGTCGCGGCATCCACCTCGACCCACTCGGCGTGCATACGATGGTCCTCCAGGCGCGCCACCCGCAGCGGCTGAAAGGTTCCGGCACCGACGTGCAGCGTGACCTGCGCGATCTCGACACCCTGTGCCTGCAACGCCTGCAGAAATTCGGCGTCGAAGTGCAACCCAGCGGTCGGCGCGGCGACCGCGCCCGGCCGGCGCGCGAACACGGTCTGGTAGCGCACCCGGTCGGCTTGCGCGTCCGCCCGGGTGATGTAAGGCGGCAACGGCATATGGCCATGCCGCTCCAACAGGCTCAGGGCGTCTTCCGCACCCTCCAGTTCGACGATGAAGAAGTCCCCTTCGCGGCCCTGCACGCGCGCCTCGATGGCACCCTCCAGGTGCAGTTGCGCGCCAGGACGGGGCGGTTTGCTGGCGCGCAACTGCACCAGCAGCCGACGCGTATCGAGCACCCGTTCGACCAGCACCTCGATGCGGCCACCGCTGTCCTTGTGCCCGAGCAGGCGCGCCGGGATCACCCGGGTATCGTTCAACACCAGGAGGTCACCGGGGCGCAGCCGACGGGCCAGATCGCGAAACCCACAGTCTTCGATCCGCCCGCGCCCATCCAGACACAGCAAACGGCTCGCCGTGCGTTCCGCAAGCGGCGCCTGGGCGATCAGATCAGCGGGGAGTTCGAAGGCAAAATCGCTGCGCTGCATGGCGCGGCATGGTAGCACGGCGCGGCTTGCCGAACCGGTGGGATCACTTATACTAGCGCCCTTGCCGGCTTCCCGCGGTCACAATTTCGCGGTGATCAGGGGGCCGGGACCAGGCCGGGATGGCGGAATCGGTAGACGCAGTGGACTCAAAATCCACCGGTGGTGACACTGTGCGAGTTCGAGTCTCGCTCCCGGCACCATTACACTTTTAGTTGACCCTTCGTGCGGGCGCCTATGCCCACCTCACTGGCATGGAATCTGCAAGCAATCCGTGTTCAGACTAATGACCAACCCAATCCAGCGCCGATCCGGCGCGCCAACCCGAGAGCGAAAACCATCCTATGGTCGGCACACGCTTTTCCGTCGAGGTTCAACCCCAGTTACCGCCACGTCTGAGCCGCTTGCAGGAGCTCGCCGAAGATCTCCTCTATAGCTGGGACCGGCAGGTTCGCAGCCTGTTCTGGCGGCTGGACAACCAGCTCTGGGCCAACTGCGGACACAATCCGAAACTGTTCCTGCGCCGGGTCGCCCAGGCGCGCCTGGAAGAGGCCGCCGAGGACCGGGTCTTCCTGGAAGACTATGAGCGGGCCCTGTCGACCTACGACGCGTATCACGAGGAACGGTTGCGCTCCGGGATCGAGGAATACCTCGACCCCGAGGTCGATCTGGTCGCGTACTTTTGCGCCGAGTTCGGGCTGCATGAGAGCCTGCCGATCTACTCGGGCGGCCTGGGGATCCTGGCCGGTGATCACTGCAAGGCGGCCAGCGATCTCGGCATTCCCTTCATCGGCGTCGGCATGATGTACCGCCAGGGCTATTTCACCCAGACTATCGACGGCCACGGCAACCAGGTCGCGCATTACACCCCGACCAATTTCGCCAACCTGGCCATCCAGCCGGCCCGGCTCGACAACGGGCAGGAACTGCATGTATTCGTCGATATGCCCGGCCGCCGGGTCATGCTCAAGGTGTGGAAGGCCAAGGCCGGTCATATCACCCTGTATCTGCTCGACAGCGATCTCCCGGAAAACGCCGATGCCGATCGCGCCATCACTTACCAGCTCTATGGCGGCGACATCACCACCCGCATCCAGCAGGAGATCGTGCTCGGTATCGGCGGCGTACGCGCCATCCGCGCACTGGATCTGCAACCGACGGTGTGGCACATCAATGAGGGTCACGCCGCGTTCATGATTCTGGAACGCATTCGCGAGTGCGTGCGCAAGGGACAGCTGGAGTTCGCTGCCGCGCTGGAGTTGGTGGCGGCCGGAACCGTATTCACCACCCACACCCCGGTCGCGGCTGGGCACGACATCTTCGATCACGGGCTGATCGCCGCCTACTTCAGCGATTACATCAAGGAGCTGGGCATCGGCATGGATGAATTCCTCCAGCTCGGCGCCAGCCCCAGCAATCAGCATGGCTTCAACCAAACCGCCCTGGCGCTGCGCGGCTCGCGCTTCAACAACGGCGTCAGTCGCATCCACGGCCAAGTCGCCTCGCAGATGGAGAGCTACATCTGGCCGCAGATCCCGCACCATGAGAATCCCATCCGTCATGTCACCAACGGGGTGCATGTGCCCACCTTCCTGGCGCGCGAATGGATGAATCTCTATGACATGCGCTTTGGCCGGGAGTGGCGCAACGAACTCATCAACGAGGCCTACTGGGAGCGCATCGATCACATCCCGGACCACAGCTTCTGGAGCCTGCGTCAATCACTCAAGGCCGAACTGCTCGAAGACGTGCGTCAACGGGTCACCTTGCAGTACCGTCGCAATGGCTACTCGGACATGCTGATCGACCGCAAGACCCAACACCTGCTGCCGCACGAAACCGATGTACTCACCATCGGTTTCGCGCGCCGCTTCGCCACCTACAAGCGCGCGACCCTGCTGTTCTCAGATCCGAAGCGCCTGGAACGCCTGCTCAATCACCCCGAGCGACCGATGATCCTGATGTTCGCCGGCAAGGCGCACCCGAACGACATCCCCGGCCAGCAGCTGATTCAGGTAATCCACGAGTTCGCGCGGCGTCCGGAATTCATCGGCCGCATCATCCTGGTCGAGGGCTATGACATGGCCCTGGCACGCAAACTGGTCACCGGCGTGGATGTCTGGCTGAACACCCCGGAATATCCGATGGAGGCCAGCGGCACCTCGGGGCAGAAGGCCGGGCTCAACGGCGTCATCAACCTGAGCGTGCTCGATGGCTGGTGGGGCGAAGGTTACAACGGCGAAAACGGCTGGGCGATCGCCCCGCACGGCCAGCAATACGACGCGGCCTACCGCGACCGCGAAGAGAGCAACGAATTGCTGGACATCATCGAACACCAGGTCGTGCCGCTCTACTACAAGCGCAACGGTCACGGCTATTCCGACGGCTGGGTGCGCATGTCCAAGGCCTCGATCAAGTCCACCCTGCCGCAGTTCAATTCGCAGCGCATGGTGATGGACTACATCCGCGACTTCTACAGCCGCGCCAACACCCAATGCCGCAGGCTGGCCGGAAATCAGGCCGAGGGGGCGCGTACCCTCGCGACCTGGAAGGCCAACGTTCGGCGCACCTGGCCCAAGGTCACCCTGCGCCTGGTCGACAAACTGTCCGACGCGATCGCCTCGGGAGACACCCTGCCGATCACCGTAGCCGCCAAACTGCATGGCCTGGCGGCCACCGACGTGCAGGTGCAATGCCTGGTCGGCAGCGAGAATGCGCACGGCGACTTCGTGGCCGAGGCCCACTTCGAATTCACCCCGGCCGGCGCCCACAGCGATGGCGAGACCCTGTTCAGGCTCGACCTGTCCCCGCCGCTCGCCGGTCTGCAAACGTACAAGCTGCGCATGTACCCCACCCACAAACTGCTCAGCCACCCGTTCGAGACCGGCTGCATGTTGTGGTTGTAGCGTCTCATGACCAGGCCGCGCGTGGAGATCAAATATTGCAGCCAGTGCGGCTTCCTGCTGCGTAGCGCCTGGATGGCCCAGGAACTGCTGACCACCTTCACGGACGAACTCGGCGGCGTGTGCCTGATCCCCGGCACGGGTGGCATCTTCGAGGTACGTATTGACGACCAACTGATCTGGTCACGCAAACAGGAAGGCCGCTACCCCGATCCCAAGGAACTCAAACAGCGCGTGCGCGATCTGATCGCACCGGAAAAAGATC
>JBHEOS010000149.1:275-1357 GCA_046260695.1 Gammaproteobacteria bacterium | reverse complement strand
GTGATCGAGATGACGCAGGGGGCGGATTTCTCGCTTACCGTGCTGGGTGTCGAGGAGCCCGCCCGATGATCCCCGCGCTGATCCGCTGGTCGCTGGCCAACCGTTTCATCGTGATCGTCCTGGCGCTGATGCTGGGGGCGGCGGGTGCCGTGTCGCTGCGCAGCACCCCGGTCGATGCGATCCCGGACCTCTCGGACGTGCAGGTCATCATCAAGACCCCCTATGCCGGTCAGGCGCCGCAGGAATATCTCGCACAGGTGCAATCCGACCTGCCGCGCGGGGCCAGCCCCGAGCTTGGCCCCGATGCCACCGGCGTGGGCTGGATCTATCAATACGTGCTGATCGACCGCACCGGCGCGCATGACCTGTCGCAACTGCGCAGCCTTCAGGACTGGTTCCTGAAATTCGAGTTGCAGACCGTCGAGGGCGTCTCGGAAGTGGCGACCATCGGCGGAATGGTCAAGCAGTACCAGGTGGTCGTCGATCCGGACAAGCTGCGGGCCTACGATATCCCGCTGTCGACCCTGCGCGCCGCCATCGAGGATGCCAATTCCGAGACCGGCGGCAGCGTGATCGAGATGGCCGAGGCCGAATACATGGTGCGCGCCACGGGGTATATCGACGGGATCGACGATCTGGCGCAGGTCCCGCTGAGGGTGAACGCGCGCGGCGCGGCGCTGACGCTTGCCGATGTGGCCGAGATCCGGCTGGGGCCGCAGATGCGCCGGGGCGTGGGCGAGTTCGACGGCATCGGCGATGCCGTGGGCGGTGTCATCATCATGCGCTCGGGCGAGAACGCGCTGGCCACCATCGGGGCGGTGGAGGACAGGCTCGACAGTTTGCGCGCCTCGCTGCCCGAGGGGGTGGAGATCGTCACCACCTATGACCGCTCCGGCGTGATCGAGCGCGCCATCGACAACCTGCAAAAGAAGCTGGGCGAGGAATTCATCGTCGTCGTGCTGGTCTGCGGGGCGTTTCTCTTGCACCTGCGCTCGTCGCTGGTGATCGTGCTGTTCCTGCCGCTCGCCGTGCTGGCGGCGTTCACCGTGATGCGGCTTCAGGGGATCAATGCCAACATCATG
>JBHEOS010000149.1:0-265 GCA_046260695.1 Gammaproteobacteria bacterium | reverse complement strand
CGCCATGGCGGCGGCGGCGATCCTGTCGGTGACGCTGGTGCCGGTGTTGATGGGCTACCTGATCCGGGGACGGATCGTCCCCGAACGCCGCAACCCGCTCAACGTGATCACGCAATGGATCTACCGTCCGTTTCTCGATGCGGCGGTGGCCTGGCCCTGGGCGACAGTGCTGTTGGCGGCCGCGCTGGTCGGCTCCATGTGGTATCCGGCGCAGCGCCTCGGGACCGAGTTCATGCCGGAGCTCAACGAAGGCGATTTTCTCTAC
>JBHEOS010000148.1:986-1362 GCA_046260695.1 Gammaproteobacteria bacterium | reverse complement strand
TCGTCATAGACAAGCCCATTTCCGCGATCGATTAAGGAAGCTCCGGCCGTCGAACTAACCAAGGCACTTATAAGCACAACAGAATTCCTGAACACAGTCCGATGCTCCATTTTCATGTGTTGTCTCCAATCGACACGCAATTTTTGCTACTTAGATACGAAAGTTCAATAACAACTACAACTATGAGATGAACCAGAACAATACGCTAGGCTAGCAACTACAGTGCCATATAGGAGGGCGTAAATAATCTCAAGTAATTACATTGTGTTAAGAGATTTCGTAGCGACCTTGCATTCAGCGTATCCGAGAAATCGTAAAATAAATCGACGGTCCGGCAGCTGATTGCTTCGCGGAAATACGAATAATTCATTGATAT
>JBHEOS010000148.1:0-709 GCA_046260695.1 Gammaproteobacteria bacterium | reverse complement strand
ATAGTTGTCATGAGGCCACGAGGCCGAATCAAGTGTGGTGTTGGGATATCACGTATCTGCCGAGCGGGGTCCGGGGACTGTATTTTTCCTCAAACGATCGGAAAAATGGGCCTGTCACCCACCTTGCTCGCTATGATCGCCCAAATCCGACAGGCGCCTAGGGCAAACCCTTCGCGGCCGCCTCACCGGTCCGATGGAAGACGGATGGCAGCGAACTGCGATCCCGACGCATCAGACGAAACAGCTCCAACGGCTCGCCCTCCGCGTCGGTATCCACCAGGCGTTCATGCGCGAAGCGCTTCAACAGCCGCGCCGATGTCTGAGTGTCGTCCACCCCACCCGGCTTGAAAACCACATCGCCGAGCGATGCCGCGTATCCGCCCATCCCCATGTACACCTGGATACTGTTCCGGTCGTCCGCATCCCTGTCGAGTACAATGCAGCCGTCACGTCCCGTGGTCAGCCAACAACGCATGCGGGAATCCAGCTGGCGAACCTGACTCCCACCGATAGCACAGCTCGCGAAGAGCTCATCGATAAAGGCATCCGACGAACGGATCTGCCGGCAATGCAAGACAACCCGCGCATAGCGGCCAACGTGCAGTTCAAAGGGATTACCGGCCTCCAGTTGGAGCTGGTCGACGTCGACCTGCACCGGTTGCAGATCCGCACCGGGCCCGGCCATCGCCTTGGTCAACATGCGTCCGAC
>JBHEOS010000147.1:1129-1398 GCA_046260695.1 Gammaproteobacteria bacterium | reverse complement strand
CCTCGCCGGCCGCCTGCAACGCCTCGATGATGCGCAGCTTGGACTCGGGATCGACCCGTGCGAACACCTCGGTCGACGCCACGGCCTCGGCGAGCTCCTCCGGCGACATCGCCACGACCGTCTCGCCGCGGATCGCGTCCCGGTCGGAGAGCTCGAGCTGCGTCGCGATGGCCGTCGCCGTGTCGGGCCGATCACCGGTGATCATGACCACCCGGATACCGGCCGTGTGCAACGTCTGGATCGCGCCGTGGACCGCATCGCGTGGCGGG
>JBHEOS010000147.1:666-908 GCA_046260695.1 Gammaproteobacteria bacterium | reverse complement strand
CCGACCGGCTCACCGTCCACGTCCACATCGGCGTCGTTGCACAGCGCGGCGACCCGCCACAACACCTCGTCGTCGGCACCCTCAGCCAGGCTCACCTCGACGACGTCCATCTCGTTGCGGGTCAACGTGCCGGTCTTGTCCGAGCACACCACGGTGGTCGACCCCAACGTCTCCACCGCCGGCAGCCGCCGGACCAGCGCGTTGCCGGCCGCCATCCGGCGCATCCCGACCGCCAGGGTCAA
>JBHEOS010000147.1:258-519 GCA_046260695.1 Gammaproteobacteria bacterium | reverse complement strand
CCCCAACATCTCACGCAACGACTCCATCGAGCGTGCCGCCTGCAGCTCGGTGACGAACCCGACGATGGTGTTGACCACCAGCACCACCAGGATCGCGATCGCCTCCACGACCTCACCGACGAAGAAGGCCACCACCCCCGCGCCCAGCAGCAGCACGATGACCGCATCGGCGACCTGACGCCACAACAGCTTCCACCAGGGCGTGCCCTCGTCACCCCCGAGCTCGTTGCGCCCGTGCTCCCCACGCCGACGCTCCACCAC
>JBHEOS010000147.1:0-248 GCA_046260695.1 Gammaproteobacteria bacterium | reverse complement strand
CACGCCCCGCCCCCGGCCCGCCAGCACGGTGGTCCCCATGAACAGCAGGTTCGTACGATCGCCCAGCGTGGCGTCGGCGGCGACCGCCTCGGCAGACTTGAACACCGCCTCGCTCTCACCCGTCAGGCCGGCCTCCTCGACCTGCAGGTCCTCAGCCTCGATCACCCGCAGATCGGCGGGGACCTGCTCCCCCGCTTCCACACCGACGATGTCCCCCGGCACCAGCTCGGCCGCGTCGATCTCTATGC
>JBHEOS010000146.1:1074-1397 GCA_046260695.1 Gammaproteobacteria bacterium | reverse complement strand
CCCAGGCCTCGGTCTGCGCCTCGCCGCGGGTGGCGATCATCGCGGCGACCAGCGACTGGTTATAGATGTTGTCCGAGGAGCGGATGCAGATGCGGCCCTTCCAGCGCGGCTCGGCCAGCGCCTGATAGGTCGACAACTCGGTGGGCTCGACTTTGCCGCGCACATACAGGATCGGCCGCGCCCGCACCGACAGCCCGAACCAATAACCCTCGGGGTCGCGGTAGCTGGCGGGGATGCGTTCGGACAGCCGCGCGGAGGTCACCGGCGCGAGCACGCCCAGGGCGCGGGCACGGTGCAGGCGGCCGGCATCGGCGGTGAGCAGC
>JBHEOS010000146.1:408-1064 GCA_046260695.1 Gammaproteobacteria bacterium | reverse complement strand
CGCTTGATCAGGGCGTCGTCCTTAGCGCTGACCAGGTTGACCTGGATGCCGGTCTCTTGCGTGAACTGGGTCAGCAGGGGTTTGATCAAGGCCTCCTGGCGCGCCGAGTACAGGTTCACCTCCTCGGCCGCGAGCGCGGTCAGCGGCAGGATCAGGGCAAGGAGTGCGAGGGGCAGGTTTCGATGCGACATGGCAGGGCCTTCCGGTATCCAGGGGGAGTCCCGGCATTATAATCAAAATCATTCTCATTTATATAACGCTAAGGGTGGGTCGGTAGTGTGCTGGCGTTTGGGGAAGCGCTAAATCAGCCCCCCGTTCGCCCTGAGCTTGTCGAAGCCTGTCCTGAGCCAATCGAAGGGGGCGAACGGGAAATGCCATGATATTGATAGAAATTCGCCCGTTCGTGGTTCGACAAGCTCACCACGAACGGGCGTTATCCAACGCGTCCTTAGTTCTGCACCTGCCAGCTGCCGTCGGCCTGACGGCAGGCGGTGCCATAGACCTTGTCCGGGCGCCCGCCGACCACCGCGTCGATGGAGTACTCGCGGCACGGCCCGGTCGGGTTTTCGTAGGTGTGTGTGGGGGTCACGGTGTATTGGTTGCCGGTGTCCGGGTTGCGCCACTGCGCGGGGACGCCGGTGCGCACGGTCTCCAGG
>JBHEOS010000146.1:0-352 GCA_046260695.1 Gammaproteobacteria bacterium | reverse complement strand
CCCCCGCCGGTGGCAAGTGCCGTGGCCAGGGCCATCGTCAACAGCGTATTTTTGTACATCACATGTCTCCTTTTCAGATCTGATCCACCACCGCGTGGATGCGAAGTATAGTAAGAATGGGCCGCGCGCCGCAGGTGTTCACCGCCCGGCTATCCCCTAAGGGATAAAGATATACGCTAAATATTTGTTATAGCCTGCCGCAGACAGCCTAGAGAGACCGCATCTGGAGGTGGATCCATGCTGCACGTCCATGTGTCGATGAATTTCACGCACGAACCGCTCAAGCGCACGCCGGTGTCTCTCTATCTGGATACCGACCCCGAGCACCCGATCCAGGGCCTGACGGACCGCC
>JBHEOS010000145.1:962-1451 GCA_046260695.1 Gammaproteobacteria bacterium | reverse complement strand
GCATCGCGCAGATCTGCATGGCGTCTATGCCGCCAAGGGCGTGCCCGCCGCCGAATGCTCGACCGGCGAGCAGAAGGCGCTCCTTGTGTCGCTCATCCTCGCCAACGCCCGCGCGATCGCCCGCGAGACCGGTGCGCCGCCGATCCTGCTCCTCGACGAGGTGGCCGCGCATCTCGACGCGGGTCGCCGCGCCGCGCTCTATGACGAGATCTGCGCGCTCGGCGTGCAGGCGTGGATGACCGCCACCGGGCCGGAGCTTTTCGCGGAACTGGGCGTGCGCGCGCAGCATGTGGCCGTGACGGAGGCGGACGGGCTCAGCCAGACCGTGCAGGGCACCGCCTCAGGGTGACCCGCGGCCGGAAAGACACGGGGGGAGCCGTGAATGCGTGCGGTCGGGCGTGACATCCCCCCAGATAAACCGTATAAAATCGCAAAATTGCGAAGGGAAAACCGCATGTCCGAACCCGCCATCGCGCCAGATGAATACGG
>JBHEOS010000145.1:523-952 GCA_046260695.1 Gammaproteobacteria bacterium | reverse complement strand
GCCCCGGCATGTATATCGGCGACACCGATGACGGGTCGGGCCTGCATCACATGGTCTACGAGGTCGTCGATAACGGCATCGACGAGGCGCTGGTCGGTCATGCCGACGCGGTGAATGTGACCATCCACGCGGATTCCAGCGTATCGGTGAGCGATAATGGCCGTGGCGTGCCGGTGGACATCCACGAAGGCGAAGGCGTGTCCGCCGCCGAGGTCATCATGACGCAGCTCCATGCGGGCGGCAAGTTCGACCAGAATTCCTACAAGGTGTCGGGCGGCCTGCACGGGGTCGGCGTGTCGGTGGTCAACGCGCTCTCGGACTGGCTGGAGCTTCGGATCTGGCGGGGCGGCAAGGAACATCTCGCCCGGTTCGAGGGGGGCTATACCACCGAGCATCTGCGCGTGGTCGGCGACGCGAACGGGCGCAAGG
>JBHEOS010000145.1:0-300 GCA_046260695.1 Gammaproteobacteria bacterium | reverse complement strand
CAACAACATCCCGCAGCGCGACGGCGGCAGTCACATGGCGGGGTTTCGCGGCGCGCTCACCCGCACGATCAACGCCTATGCCCAGAGCTCGGGTATCGCGCGCAAGGAAAAGGTGAGCTTTACCGGCGACGACGCGCGCGAAGGGCTCACCTGCGTGCTCTCGGTCAAGGTGCCCGATCCGAAATTTTCCAGCCAGACCAAGGACAAGCTCGTGAGCTCGGAGGTGCGCCCGGCGGTCGAGGGGCTCTTGGGCGAGCGGCTTGCGGCGTGGTTCGAGGAAAACCCCAACGAGGCCAAGGT
>JBHEOS010000144.1:766-1457 GCA_046260695.1 Gammaproteobacteria bacterium | reverse complement strand
GGATGCGCATTTAGCTCACACCCTCGCCGACCGGTTCACAATCGCCAAAGTTTCCGGCCTGCGCCGAGCTGATACGCGCCAGAATCCGTGCCTTCCCTTTCCTATCTTTCAGCCCGGATAGCCAAGCGTCGAAGGCTTCCGTCTTCTGGAACGTGTTCATGAACACATTGTATCCGATCGGATACAGTAATCAAGCAGAGAAGGTACGAGATCTCGAGTTAAGAGTGAGAACAGATAAACATGTGATCTTCGCGTCACTGAAAACGGGGTAGAACCCCGCTCATACCGGCAGAGAGCACGATCCGTGACCCAACCCCCAGCGGGGCTCGACTCATGACATACATCTGCGTCATCCGATAGGGGAAATCCCGCCCCACTGACCAGCTTCTGGGCGGCCTAGGTGCCGGCGACTTAGGTCACAGATTGGTGACAGGGGAGGGTGCAAAGAAAAACAGCCACCAAGCTTTCGCTCTAAGTGGCTGTTTTCTCTACCAAATTTGGTAGGCGCGATTGGATTCGAACCAACGACCCCCACCATGTCAAGGTGGTGCTCTAACCAACTGAGCTACGCGCCTGTCGTTCAGTGGGAGCGCATTCTACCGCCTCTCGGCGGGCTGTCAACTCAAATTTCTGCCTCGCCGAAAAACTGATTCTGGGCTCGTGGCCCATACGTGGCCCAAATGTGGCCCAA
>JBHEOS010000144.1:288-624 GCA_046260695.1 Gammaproteobacteria bacterium | reverse complement strand
CCCCCCGCCGCAAGATCCCGTTACCCACACAATTCGCGAAGGGGCCTCTTCGCTTGGCTTGAGCGGCAGGCTCGCTCTCTGTAGGGCCAGTCGCCCGTGTCTGTCTCGAAGGTCGGGGTCGATGCAGAAAGACAACATAAAGCCCCAATCAGGTAGGCGGAGTGTTCCGCCACTTTCGGGAACAGAAAGACGGAGGTTTAGTTTTTCCATCAAAAGCGGCTTATAAATCCGCTATTGATGGTGAAAATAAACCACCATTGGTTTATCCTTGGCTTTGAAAACGTCACATCTGGCCGGTTCTGACCATGAAGATAAACCAACTACTGTCGCAAATCC
>JBHEOS010000144.1:0-278 GCA_046260695.1 Gammaproteobacteria bacterium | reverse complement strand
AGCTCCTTGAGTCTGAGTCGGATCATGAATACCTCTGTTAAATAAAAACATCATTACGCCTTGACAGGGCATATTGTTGCTTTTAATATATGATGCGTAGTGTTTACAAACGTCATTGATGATGAGCAATGGAGGTAATCATGGCGGAACATACCTACCTGAGTCCAGCGCGCGTTGCCGAGCGACTCGGTTTCTCGACTCGTTACTTCAGGAACGTGGTCATGCGTGAGCGGCTTATCGAGGGCGTGCATTACTGCAGGCCTTTCGGGGGCCGAAAG
>JBHEOS010000143.1:0-1482 GCA_046260695.1 Gammaproteobacteria bacterium | reverse complement strand
CGACCGACGCTGTCGATGTCGGCGCGCTGGAAAATGAAGTCTACGATCACCTGTTCAGCTTCTTCCGCCGCTATTACTCCGAGGGCGACTTCCTCGCCAAGCGCGTCTACAAGCCCGGCGTCTATGCCATCCCTTATGAAGGCGAAGAGGTCAAGCTGCACTGGGCCAACAAGGACCAGTACTACATCAAGACCAGCGAATACTTGCGCGACTACGCCTTCCGCCTGAATCCGGGCGACCACACCAAGCCCATGCGCGTGCACTTTCGCCTCGTCGACGCCGCCGAGGGCGAGCACGGTAACGTCAAGGCCGCCGAGGGCAAGGACCGTGTATTCATGTTGACACAAGACGATTGCATCGCTGAGATCGACGGCGCACAGGGCAAAGAACTCGAAATCCGCTTTGAATACCGCCCGGCGACACTCAATGACTGGCCCGAGACAGTGCGCGAAGGCAAGAGCAAACCACCCGCGCAGAAAGACCTGATCGCCATCGCCGCACAGCGCCTAGTCCATAGTGGCACGGGAGCAAGGGGTGAGGGCGGTCACGCGTCCTGGATCACTGAACTCGCCAAGCCACATGTCAACGCAGCCGGCGAAGCGACCGACTACTCAAGACTGGAGGCGCGCCTGCGCCGCTACACCGCCCGCAACACCTTCGATTACTTCATCCACAAAGACCTCGGCGGCTTCCTGACATTCGCATCAGCATGGACGGCAAAGGCCGCTGGGTCGATAACGTCTTCGTCGAGCGCCTGTGGCGCAGTGTGAAGTACGAGGAGGTCTACCTCAGGGCCTACGACAGCATCGGCGATGCTCGCGCTTCGTTGGGCAGGTATTTTGCGTTCTACAATGCCAAACGTCGGCATCAGTCGCTTGACAGGCAGACGCCGGACAGTGTGTATTACCAAGATGCGGCCAGGGTGGCAGCATGACCCGAGGCAGCACTTATCGGGCTGTCCAATTTTAGGGGTCCACTTCTCAGCGCGCCGGACCCCAGGCACAGGATCGCCACGAGGCGGCACAGCGGAAAACCCAGGCCGGGCTGTTGGCTACGGGGCTGCGGATACGCGGCCTGATTGGCCTCCGTATCTGGCATCGCCACGGTCGTGCCGTCCACCAACCGCACCGGTCTTCCCTGCCAATGCCATGTCGCCGGCGTTTGCGCCGCCATCAACCGGCCGGTGTGACGAACCAGGGTAGCGGGCATTTCCAACGGCAGCCGCTTCCGTGCCTGGCAATAGGCGCCGGTATTCGTACTACAGACCGGCAACCCGCTGGTCACGCGCTTGATGGCCGCATCATTGACCGCACGCTGACACGAGCGGTCCGCGCTCAGGGCTTGCGCCATGAATATCGACAACGCCTCGGTCGGAGGAAACACCCGTTCCCGATGCTCTGGCAACAGCGATTCAACCTGATCTAACAGTTCAGGGCCGGTCAGGATATTGAAGAAGCTGTAGGAATCTGCATTTTCACGGTG
>JBHEOS010000142.1:758-1568 GCA_046260695.1 Gammaproteobacteria bacterium | reverse complement strand
TCGGGCAACCGCAACTTCGAGGGCCGGATCAGCCCGGACGTGCGCGCCAACTATCTCGCCAGCCCGCCGCTGGTGGTGATCTATGCGCTGGCCGGTGACATGAATATCGACGTGACCCGCGAGCCGCTCGGCGACGACAAGGACGGCAACCCCGTCTACATGAAGGATCTCTGGCCCAGCCAGAAAGAGATCGCGCAGCTGGTCGAGGCGACCGTCACCCGCGAGGCGTTTCAGGAAAAATACGCCGATGTCTTCAACGGCGACGAGAAATGGCGCGCCATCGAGACCTCGGGCGGCGAGACCTATGACTGGCCGCCGCACTCGACCTACGTGCAGAATCCGCCCTATTTCAGGGGCATGTCGTCCGAACCGGGAACGATAAGCAATATCGCGGGCGCCCGCGTGCTGGCGATCCTCGGCGACATGGTGACCACAGACCACATCTCGCCGGCGGGGGCGTTCAAGCCCGACATGCCGCGATGGCCTGGCAGGAGCGCGGCACGCCGCTGGTAATCTTCGCGGGCGAGCAATACGGCGCCGGCTCCTCGCGCGACTGGGCGGCCAAGGGCACGGCGCTTCTGGGGGTCAAGGCGGTGATCGCCGAGAGCTACGAGCGCATCCACCGCTCCAACCTCGTCGGCATGGGGGTGATCCCGTTCGAGTTCACCGGCGGCGACACGCGCAAGACGCTTGAACTGACCGGCGAGGAAAGCGTCAGCATCGGCGGTCTCGACGAGATCAAGCCGCAGCAGGAGGTGCCCTGCACGATCACCTATGCCGACGGGACCGAGAAGGAGATCACGCTCAAGT
>JBHEOS010000142.1:0-719 GCA_046260695.1 Gammaproteobacteria bacterium | reverse complement strand
AGCATGGCGGCGTGCTGCACTACGTGCTGCGCAACCTCGCGCAGGACGCCGCCTGAGCCCGCGCCTCCCGGACGGCCCCGCGGGGCCGTTCGCCCGGGACTGAGGCGTATTTCAAGGGTTGAACGCTCGGCCGGGCGTTCAGCCCTTGGTGGATTGCTCGGCCAGCGCCGCGTGAAGATCGCCGTAGCCGGTATGGCGATACTCGAAATCGAGCCCGAGACGGCGCGCGCACTCTTCGGCCCGGGCGCGCAGGGCGGGGTCGTCGGTCTGCGCCTGATGCACGAGCTTGGTATAATTGCCGAAGATCACGTCGCGCAACTCGGGGTGCCGGTCGAGGCCCATGGGCCGCCAGACGAAGGCATCGAATTGCCGCACCAGAAAATCGGTGAGGTAGAAGGCCGTGATCTCGCCGTCATGCGCGGCAAAGCGGTCCACCCCTTCGAAGAACGCGTAGCAATGCGGGCCCGCGACCATCTCCACCCCGAGCGCCGCGCATCGCGCCTGCAAGAGCCCGCCGGTCCCGCAATCGGCATAGACGACGAAGACATGCGCATAGCCCGGCCCGCGCGACGTCACGGCCGCCTCGACCGCGTCGGGGATTCGCCGAGGATGCAGGTGCAGCTTGGCCGGCAGGCAGTGCAGATCCATGTGATCCCAGCCATTGACCCGCTTGAGCGCGAGGATCTCGTGCGCGAGCGCGCCGCAGGCAATGAGCAGGA
>JBHEOS010000141.1:1186-1599 GCA_046260695.1 Gammaproteobacteria bacterium | reverse complement strand
ACACGGCATCAAGCGCCGCGCGTCGCTGTTCAATACTCAGCGAATAGATCACATCTACCAGGATCCGCATGCCGACCACCAAAGGCTGAAGCTGCATTACGGCGATCTCACCGACAGTTCCAACCTCACGCGCATTCTTTCAGAGGTGCGTCCCGATGAGGTCTACAATCTCGGCGCGCAGAGCCATGTCGCGGTCAGCTTCGAGGCGCCCGAATATACCGCCGATGTGGATGCCATGGGTACGCTGCGCCTGCTCGAGGCAATCCGCTTTCTGGGGCTGGAGAAGACCACGCGCTTCTACCAGGCCTCGACCTCCGAGCTGTACGGGCTGGTCGCGGAGACCCCGCAGCGCGAGACGACGCCGTTTCATCCGCGCAGCCCCTATGCCGTGGCCAAGCTCTACGCCTACTGGA
>JBHEOS010000141.1:851-1115 GCA_046260695.1 Gammaproteobacteria bacterium | reverse complement strand
CGCCAATATCGCGCAGGGGCTGGAGGATTGCCTCTACATGGGCAATATTGATGCCCTGCGCGACTGGGGTCATGCGCGCGATTACGTGGCGATGCAATGGATGATGCTGCAACAGGATGAGCCGGAGGATTTCGTGATCGCCACCGGCAAGCAGTACTCGGTGCGTGAATTCATCACCTGGTCGGCCGCCGAGCTGGGGATCACGCTGACGTTTTCCGGTCAGGGTGTGGACGAGATTGCCACCGTCGCCGACGTCGCGGGCGA
>JBHEOS010000141.1:271-667 GCA_046260695.1 Gammaproteobacteria bacterium | reverse complement strand
CACCGCCACTCATGCCGAGCTTGACCTCACAGATCAGGCTGCCGTGCGCGCCTTCATGGCGGCCGAGAAACCGGACGTTGTGATCCTCGCCGCCGCCCGCGTCGGTGGCATCCACGCCAACAACACTTATCCCGCTGATTTCATTTATGAAAACCTGATGATTGAGTGCAACGTGATCCATCAAGCCTACCAGGCCGGCGTACGGCGGCTGTTGCAGCTTGGATCGAGCTGCATCTATCCCAAGGCCGCGCCGCAGCCGATGCGCGAGGATGCGCTGCTGACCGGCCCGCTGGAGCCCACAAACGAGCCCTACGCCATCGCCAAGATCGCCGGGATCAAGCTCTGCGAAAGCTACAACCGTCAGCATGGAGCTGATTACCGCTCGGTCATGCCCAC
>JBHEOS010000141.1:0-263 GCA_046260695.1 Gammaproteobacteria bacterium | reverse complement strand
TGATCCGTCGAAAGCCAAGGCCCGGCTGGGCTGGGAGCCCGAGATCACTGCGCAGGAGATGTGCGCCGAGATGGTGGCCGCCGACCTGCGCACGGCGCGGCGCCATGCATTACTCAAGGAACACGGCATGGAATTGCCTGTGTCCTTGGAAGGCTGATCAGATGACCAGACTCTACTTGGCTGGCCACCGCGGCATGGTGGGGGGAGCGATCCTGCGGCGGCTCGAGGCGCGGCACGCGAGTGGCGAAGATTTGACCCTGATC
>JBHEOS010000140.1:0-1636 GCA_046260695.1 Gammaproteobacteria bacterium | reverse complement strand
CGAAAAGCGCGTGGGTGTGCGTGCAAATATGGTGGGCGCGACAGGGATTGAACCTGTGACCCCCGCCGTGTGAAGGCAAAATTCCCCCCGTTATGGATCAGTCAACAACCACAAAAAATGCATAAAAACAAAGGTATGTCGTAAGTCCTAGTACCCACGATTAAGCCGCTGTAAACTCTCCGTGCACTTCATTTGTACTTCAACCAGAGACGGGTTGCTCCTTGTCTCTCGCACTTCCGGCGGCAGCGGTCGGTTATTCAGTGGGGAGTTATGCAAGCGAAGATTACTCAGCGCAACCTGTCAAAGTTCGCCGCGGAATCCAAGCCCTACGACGTTCGCGATACCGAACTCAAGGGGTTTCTATTGCGTGTGCACCCTACCGGGCGGAAAGTCTATTACTGCCAGTATGCGCGCGGCAAGCGCGAGCAGATCGGCACGGTCCCGGCGGTCACTGCCGAATTAGCACGCGATAAGGCGAGAGCCATTCTCGCGGGCGTCATGCTCGGGGTCGAGACGCCCGATCAGGCTCGCCGCCGGGTGCAGCCGGCCACGCTCAGGGACTTCATAGAAGAAACATACGCCCCTTGGGCCGAGGAGCACCGAAAGAGCGGCAAGGGGACGGTAGCCCGGTTGAAGGCGATATTCTTCGGCACCCTTGGCGACAAGCCGCTTAATGAGATCACTCCAGGATTGGTAGACCCGTGGCGCACGACGAGGCGCAAGGAGGGAATAGCAGCAAGCACCATCAACCGCGACGTCGTCGCGCTCAGGGCGGCTCTATCCAAGGCGATAGAGTGGGGGCATCTGGAGAGCCATCCGCTGAAGGATCTGAAGCCCCTCAAAACCGACAAGTCCGGGGCGATCGTTCGGTATCTGACCGACGCTGAAGAGAAGCGGTTGCGCGCAGCGCTGAAGGCGAGAGATCGGCGGATCATCGAAAGCCGGCAAAAGGGTAACGCTTGGCGCACGACGCGCGGTTACGAACTTCTACCGGCCCTGGCAGGGCCGTATGGCGACCACCTAACTCCGATGGTCCTTCTCAGTATGAACACTGGTTTGCGACGTGGGGAGCTGCTCGCACTGACATGGAAGGATGTTGATTTCGACAACAAACTGCTGACGATCGCCGGCGAGAATGCGAAGAGCGGTCACACGCGGCGCATTCCTCTGAAAGATCGGACCGATGGGACGGGGCTGGCATTCCGCGGAAGGTCGGATGGCCCGCTAGACAACGTAAAAAAAAGCTGGGCTGGCGTTCTTCAGTCTGCCGGCATAACGGAGTTTCGATGGCACGATCTTCGTCACCATTTCGCAAGCAGGCTCGTCATGGCAGGGGCCGATATCTACGTGGTGAAGGATCTTCTTGGGCACTCGACTATCGCCATTACTGAAAAATACGCTCATTTGGCGCCGGAACATAAACAGGCGGCGGTAGCTCTGCTCGATCGGAAGCGCAAGGCATGAGCATTCTGGATGACATACCAGAAGGAATGAAGCATCTTTTTGACTTCATATTCAGGGTGGGCGTAGTAGGCGAACCTCCTGAACGAGAAACGCTCGAGTTTCTTCAATCAGCGTTTATCGCCATAACGCAGGGGCAGGATGCGAATGAGGCGCTCAAGCTAGGGAGAAATGG
>JBHEOS010000014.1:33552-34274 GCA_046260695.1 Gammaproteobacteria bacterium | reverse complement strand
CGTCTGGCGCGCGGCCATCGATGCCTGCCGCGCCGACCCGGCCGGTTTCGTCCCGCAGGATGATTGGCTGCGCGCGCTGGGCAAGGTCTCGGAGGGTTCGCAGACCACGCTCGGCGCGCTGCACCGGCCGTGGCAGTGAATGATTCGACGGCAGTGCGTGAATCATCCGGGTTAAGGAGCCTTTGATCCATGAACCCCGCACAACTGAAACTCAGTCTGGGCCCCCTGCTGTATTTCTGGCCGGCGGACACCGTGTTTGCGTTCTACGCGCAAATCGCCGGCAGTCCCATCGACATCGTCTATCTCGGCGAGACGGTTTGCTCCAAGCGCCGGCAGTTGCGCACGGCGGATTGGCTCGAACTCGCGCGACGCCTGCGCGCGGCCGGCAAGGAGGTCATCCTCTCGACCCTGACCCTGATCGAGGCGGAATCCGAACTTCACGGCCTGGAACGGCGTTGTGCGCAGGATGAATTCACCGTCGAGGTCAACGACATGTCCGGCGTGGCGGCACGCGGCGGGCGCGGCTTCGTTGGCGGTGCCGCGCTGAATCTCTACAACCCTCGCAGCCTGCACCGACTGCACGCGCTGGGTATGCGCCGCTGGGTGATGCCGGTGGAATTGTCGGGCGCGGCCCTGGCGGACCTGCAGGGCCTGCGGCCGACAACGCTGGAGACCGAGGTGTTCGGCTACGGGCGTCTGCCGCTGGCCTACGCCGCGCGGTG
>JBHEOS010000014.1:0-33542 GCA_046260695.1 Gammaproteobacteria bacterium | reverse complement strand
CCTACAACCTGCCCAAGGACGACTGCCAGTTCCGTTGCCTGGACCACCCCGATGGCCTGTTGCTGGCCACCCGCGAGGACCAGGACTTCCTGTGTCTGAACGGCATCCAGACCCAGTCCGCACAGACCCACAACCTGCTGGCGCAGCTGCCCCGGCTGGCCGGGCTCGGCGTCGAGGTGCTGCGCATCAGCCCGCAGTCGCAACACACCGTGCAGATTATCGAGGTGTTCGACCGCTGTCGCCGCGGCGAGCTGTCGCTGGCCGAGGGCGAGAGCGTATTGACGTCTTACATGCCGGTCGGCCCGTGCGACGGGTATTGGCACGGTCAGGCGGGGTTGGCGCAGGGCACTGTCGTCCCATAAACGTCCTCTCCGTGTTGGCGCTGCCTGCCTTCATCCGGGTAACGGCGACATGCGATCCAGCAGCGCGGCTGCGCCCCGCTGCAATACACGCACGCCCGCTGGTGGTTCCCAGGCATCGAGGAAATTTTTCAGATGCAGGCCGAGCTCGGTATCGCCCTCGATGCGTAGGCGGCGTTGGAAGAACAGCGTGTCCGGGTCTTCGCGGCGGCTGACCAGCAGCAGGAATTCGTAGGCGTTACCGCCGATGCGCACATGGGTGGCGTGCAGCGTATCGGGCACGATCAGGCGCCGCCGCTGCGCGCTCAGGCGCAGTTCGATATCGGCGTCGCGCACCTCCACCGCGAGCACGCGGCCCTCCAGCACATCGAGTTCGCCAGCGGCCAGCGCTGCGGCGAAGATTCGATTACAGGTCAGCGCAAACCCCTGCCGGGTGAGGCCAGCCGGCAACACACCGAACGGACGCAGCAACAGGCCGGGTAGACGCTGCGACCAGGCATCGCGTGCGGCACGCGGCCGGTTCATGCCGTTTGCCGCCGCTGCCCGGCTGTGTCGGCGGACGGCCGTGTGCGGCGCAGTCCTTCGGCCGTGCGGCGCAACCATTCGACATAAATGCGCGGGTCCGATGTCAACTCCGGGTGAAAACACATGCCCAAGTGCGGTCCCTGGGCGACCAGCACGGGCCTGCCCGCGTGGCAGGCCAGGACCTCCACGCGCGGACCCGTGCGGAGGATCTGCGGGGCGCGGATGAACACGCCCGGGAAGACCTCGCCGCCCTGCCCCGGCCCCAGGGCGAGCGGCACCGTGAAGCTCTGCGCCTGTCGACCGTAGGCATTGCGCGCGACCACCACGTCCAGCAGCCCCAGCGCGGCGACGCGCGGATCATCGCTGCGCGCCATCAGAATCAGGCCCGCGCAGGTGCCCATGACGGGGTGCGCCTGCGCGAAGTCGTGCAACGCCGGCAGCAGCGCACGCGCCTCGATCAGCCGAGTCATGCAGGTCGACTCTCCGCCGGGCAGGATCAGCGCGCGGCAACCGTCCAGATCCTCGGCGCAGCTGATCAGGCGCCAGGGCACGCCGAGCTGAGCAAGGCAATCGGCATGGCGCTGATAGCCGCCCTGCAAGGCGAGGACGCCGACGGTTTCCATTACCAGCCGCGCCCCGCCAGGCGCTGCTCCGGTTGCAGATTGCGCAGGTCGAGGCCGTGCATGGCCGGCCGCAGGCCGCGGCTGACCTCCAGCAGGATCGCCGGGTCGTTGTAATAGGTCGTCGCCGCGACGATGGCGCGGGCGCGCTGCTCGGGATCGCCGGACTTGAAGATGCCGGAGCCGACGAACACCGCCTCGGCGCCGAGTTGGCGCACCAGTGCGGCGTCGGCCGGGGTGGCGATGCCGCCGGCGCAGAAGCTCGGCACCGGCAGCCGCCCATGCTCGGCGACGTAACACACCCGTTCATACGGCGCGCCGAGTTCCTTCGCGAGGGCCATCCATTCGGAGCGCTCAGCGCTGTGCAGGCGCGCGATGTCCCGGTTCAGCCGGCGCAGGTGGCGCACCGCCTCGACGATGTTGCCGCTGCCGGCCTCGCCCTTGGTGCGGATCATCGCCGCGCCCTCGCCGATGCGCCGCAGGGCCTCACCGAGATCGGTGGCGCCGCAGACGAACGGCGCGCTGAAGGCGTGCTTGTCGATGTGGTAGGCATCATCGGCCGGCGTGAGCACCTCGCTCTCGTCGATGAAGTCCACCTCCAGCGCCTGGAGGATCTGCGCCTCGGCGAAATGCCCGATGCGGCACTTGGCCATGACCGGGATCGACACCGCCGCCTGAATAGCCGCGATCAGTTCCGGATCGGACATGCGCGCGACCCCGCCCTCGACGCGGATGTCCGCGGGGATGCGTTCCAGCGCCATCACCGCCACGGCCCCGGCGCGTTCGGCGATCTGCGCTTGCTCGACCGTCGTGACGTCCATGATCACGCCGCCCTTGAGCATCTCCGCCAGGCCGATCTTTAGCTGCGGGTCCGTCGGCGCGTGGGCCGGCGCAGCCTGTTGCTCGTTGTGCATGGCGTCCTCTGACTGTGTGTGGCTCGAAGCGGGCCATTGTCGGAGGCCGCAGTGATGCAAGCAACGTGTTGTATGGCGGATCGGGGCGGAACCGTGCGTGGATCAGACTTTTGTCAATGGAAGTTCCATCTCCCGTTCGCCACCTTCGACTGGCTCAGGACAGGCTTCGACAAGCTCAGGGTGAACGGGATATGCCGTGATATTGAGGCGATTCGTCCGTTCGTGGTTCGACAGGCTCACCACGAACGGACTTGTTCAGAGCTCACCAAATCTCGATACGCAGACTCGATGTGCACGGCTCAGCGTCGTGCCGCGAGCGCGGCCACCTCGACGATGGCCCGGCACAGCGCGTCGAGGTCATCGGCCTCGATCACATACGGTGGCATCACGTAGACCAGGTTGCGGAATGGCCGCACCCAGACGCCGCGCTTGACGAACTGCTCCGGCATCCAGCGCATATCGACCGGGTGTTCCAGCTCGACCACGCCGATGGCACCGAGCACGCGCACCTCGCGCACGCCTTTGATCTCGCGGCAAGGCTCGAGCCCCTGTTCCAGCCCGCGCTCGATGGCCTGCACGTGTGCCTGCCAGGGCGAGTCCAACAGCAGATCCAGGCTGGCCACGGCCACGCCGCAGGCCAGCGGATTGGCCATGAAGGTCGGCCCGTGCATGAACACGCCGGGATCGCCCTCGGAGATGCCGCGGGCCACGCGCGTGGTGGCCAGCGTGGCGGCGAGCGTCATGTAGCCGCCGGTCAGCGCCTTGCCGAGGCAGAGGATGTCCGGGGCGATGTCCGCGTGCTCGCAGGCGAACATCCGTCCGGTGCGGCCGAAGCCGGTGGCGATCTCGTCGGCGATCAGCAGCACATTATGTTCGTCGCACAAGGCCCGCACCCGGCGCAGGAATTCCGGACAGTAGAAGCGCATCCCGCCGGCGCCCTGCACGATCGGCTCCAGGATCACCGCGGCGATCTCCTGGCCCTGGGCGTTCAGGTGTTGTTCGAACTCGACCAGATCAGTCGGTGTCCAGTCGGCATCGTTGCGGCATTGCGGGGCGCGCGCGAACAGCTGCTTCGGCAGTACGCCGGTAAACAGGTGGTGCATGCCGCCGACCGGGTCGCACACGCTCATGGCCGCGAAGGTATCGCCGTGATAACCGCTGCGGATGGTCAGCAGCTTGTCGCGCTCGGTGTGGCCCTGGGCGTACCAGTACTGAAGGGCCATCTTGATGGCGACCTCGACAGCGATCGAGCCGGAGTCGGCGAAGAACACATGCTGCAACGGCGCCGGGGTCAGGTCGATCAGCCGTGCGGCCAGCTCGACCGCCGGGCGGTGAGTCAGGCCGCCGAACATCACATGCGCCATCGCATCGAGCTGGTCGCGCAGTGCCTGATTCAGCCGCGGGTGGTTGTAGCCGTGGATCACCGACCACCAGCTGGCCATGCCATCGATCAGTTCGCGGCCGTCTTCCAGGCGCAGGCGTACACCGTGGGCCGATTCGACGGGATAGGCCGTGATCGGCGCGGTCATCGAGCTGTAAGGGTGCCAGACATGGGCCTGGTCGAAGGCCAGCCAGTCCTGGCGGCAACGCTCTTGCGCGGAGGTCATTGCAAGCTGATTCCAGTCGAGTATGGTAGGCAGCGGATTGTAACCCAGGCCCGTTGACCATGATCCTCATCCTGCACCCCGACACCGACACCCAGGGCGCGGCCTTCCGTCGGCTGATGGACTATCTGACGCAACTGCCCAACATCCAGGCCCGCGCGCATCAGGAGATCGGCACCCAGCAGGTGCTGACGGAGGTCTATCTGGTCGGCGACACCGCGGCGCTCTCGACCGAGGACATGCAGGCCCTGCCGACGGTGGAACGGGTCGTGCGCGTGTCTCAGGAATACCGCATCCTCGGTCGCCATCGTGACGACCAGCGCGGCACCGCCTTCGACTACAACGGCGTGACCTTCAGCCAGGACAACCTGCACGTGTTCGCCGGGCTGTGCGCCGTCGACAACCCCGAGCATGTCGAACGCATGTTGCAGGCACTGCAACAGCAGGGCCAGGTGTGCACGCGGATGGGCGCCTACAAGCCGCGCACCAGCCCGTATGCCTTCCAGGGCCACGGCAAGCACTGCCTGTCCTATGTGTTCGAACTGGCCGGCAAGTACGGCATCAAGGTCATCGCCATGGAGGTGACCCACGAGAATCATGTGCGCGAGATCCGCGAGGCCCTCGAATCGACCGGCCAGCCGACCGGTGTGCTGTTGCAGATCGGCACGCGGAACACCCAGAATTTCGAGCTGCTCAAGGCCGTCGGCCGTCAGAAGGAGATGCCGGTGCTGCTCAAACGCGGCTTCGGCATCACCCTGGAGGAGTCGCTCAACGCTGCGGAATACCTCGCCAGCGAGGGTAACCGCAAGGTGATCTTCGGGCTGCGCGGGATGAAGACCCACATGGGCGATCCGCACCGCAACCTGGTCGACTTCGCGCACGTGCCGGTGGTCAAGCGCCTGACCCGCATGCCGGTCTGCATCGATCCCTCGCATTCGGTCGGCACGCGCGAGCGCGCCCCGGACGGGATCCTCGATGTGCTGCATGTGACCGCGCAGGGCGTGATCGCTGGCGCCAACATGATCCTGGTGGATTTTCACCCGGCCCCGGATCAGGCCCTGGTCGACGGGCCGCAGGCCCTGCGTCTGGACGAGTTGGGCGCGTTTCTCCAGGATGTAGCCCTGGTGCGCGCGGCCTACGAGCAGCGCCGTTCCCTGGCACACTCGGCCACGCGGGCGTAGTGCAAGGGCTCGGCGCTGCGCTAGAATGCAACCGGACCCGCCTTGCTGTGCGGGTCGCGGTTTCATGAGGAGGCAGTATGCTGCACCGAAGGCTCTTGACCGCCCTGTTGATCCTTTCCACCCACGCCGTGCTCGCCGCGGAGCCGGAGGCCCCGCCCACGCCACCCCCCGTCGCCACACCGGCCGACACCAACGCAGCGCCGGCAACCGGCGCAAAAGCGTCGCAAGGGCAGGATACCGACAGCGAGAAACCCGCCGAGGCGCCGCCCGCCGAGGCATCCGATCCGGGATGCGATTAAGGACTATCAAGGCAACACCCGCGTTATCACCCCAAGGAGACCACCGATGAAACTACGACACCTGATGTTCACACTGGCCCTGGGCAGCGTTGCCACGGTGCCCGCTTATGCCGCCGACGCCCCCAAGGTCAAGATCACGCCCGACATCGCCAACGTCGAGGTGATGCACGACGGCAAGAAAACCCAGATCGGTCGTAACCAGGACGAGGCCAATACCGTCAACCCGGATTTCGCCAAGACCTCGCGCGCCTGTCCGCCGTTCTGCATCCAGCCCGGCACGTTGGCCACTGGCGTCGAGACCATCGGCGAACTGGAGGTGCTGGACTACCTGAAGCGCATCGCCGGCGGCGACACCCAGGTGCTGGTGGTCGATTCGCGCACGCCGGACTGGGTAGAGCGCGGCACCATCCCCGGCGCCGTGAACATCCCCTGGGACCAGCTCAGTGCGGGCAAGTCGGACCCCTTCACCATCGCCGACATCCTGGAAAAGCAGCTGGGTGCGCGCAACCAGGAAGGCCTCTGGGATTTCAGCGGTGCCAAGACCCTGGTGCTGTTCTGCAACGGCATGTGGTGTGGCCAGTCGCCGACCAACATCAAGACCCTGCTCAAGTTCGGTTACCCGGCCGAGAAGCTCAAGTGGTACCGCGGCGGCATGCAGGACTGGGAGATCCTCGGCCTGACCACCGTGCCGGGCAAGAAGCCCTGAGCGGTTTCTGAGCCCAGTTTCTGAGCCCAGATGTCTTAAAAGGCGGCCTCGGCCGCCTTTTTCATCCCCGCCGACCCAGGGGTCGCGGGACCCAGGAGCGTATGGGACAATACGCGCGCCCTCCCCTCTCCAGATCCAAGCAGCGATAACCGCCCCTCCGATGTCCGAAGCCGCCACCGCCAAACCGCGTAGCCCCCGCCCGCCCCTGGGTGCCGGGTTGGATATTCCGCTGACGCTACCCGAGGCGCCGCAGGCGCTACGCTGGGGAGGGCTGTACGGCGACAGCCTGGCGCTGATCCTGGCCACGGCCGGCGCCGCGGGCCGGCCCCTGGTAATCGTGACCCCGGACAGCCAGTCGGCCGAACAGCTGCAAGCCGCGCTGACCTGGTTCGCCCCGGCGGACGACCAGGCCCTGCTCGGCTTTCCCGACTGGGAGACCCTGCCCTACGACGCCTTCTCGCCGCACCAGGACATCGTTTCGCAGCGCATCGCCTGCCTGTATCGACTGCCGGAGCTGCGCCACGGCACGCTGATCCTGCCCATCGCGACCCTGATGCAGCGGGTGGCGCCGCGCGACTACCTGGCCCTGAACGGCTTGCTGCTGGATGTCGGTCAGCGCCTGGATCTGGAGGCGTTGCGCAGCCGGCTCGATCAGGCCGGCTACCGCTATGTGTCGCAGGTGATGGAACGCGGCGAGTTCACGGTGCGTGGCTCGCTGCTGGATCTCTACCCGATGGGCGCCGATCTGCCCTACCGTATCGATCTGCTCGACGACGAGGTGGAGAGCATTCGCAGCTTCGACCCCGAAACCCAGCGCTCCATCGCCAAGGTCGAACAGGTACGCCTGCTGCCGGCGCGCGAATTTCCGCTGAACGAGACGGCCATCGCCCGCTTCCGCCAGGCCTGGCGCGCGCGCTTCGAGGGTGACCCGCAACGCAGCCTGGTCTACCGCGACGTCAGTCAGGGGTTGGCGCCGAGCGGCATCGAGTATTACCTCCCGCTGTTTTTCGAGACCACGGCCACGCTGTTCGATTATCTGCCCGCCGATGCGCTGATCGTGTCGCTGGCGGACGCCGAGGCGTCGGCGCAGCGTTTCTGGGAACAGCTGGAGGACCGCTACGAACAGCGCCGCCACGACAGCGAACGTCCGCTGTTGCGTCCCGACGAGTTGTATCTCGGCCTCGATGCCCTGTCCGCGCTGAGCGCGGGTTTTGCGCAGCTGCGGGTCGGACGCTTCAAGCTGGAAAGCCCGGCGGCCGGGGACCGTAATTTCGTAACCGCCGCGCTGCCGGACGTGAGCCTCAAGGCGCGCAACCCGGAGCCGGCCGCGCAGCTCAGGCAGTTCCTCAATGACTTCCCCGGCCGGGTCCTGATCACCGGCGAATCCGCCGGCCGCCGCGAGAGCCTGCGCGACCTGCTGCGCGACCAGGGCATCCACCCGACGGTGTTCGAGTCGTGGGGCGGGTTCGTCGCGGCCGAGGCGCGGCTGGGCATCGGCATCGCGCCGCTGGAACAGGGCCTGCTGCTGCCCGAACAGGGCCTGGCGCTGATCACCGAAACCCAGTTGCTCGGCCAGCGCACCCACCCGCGCGCCCGGCGCAAGGCGGTGCGCGACCCCGAGGCGCTGATCCGCGACCTGACCGACCTGGTCCCGGGCGCGCCAGTGGTACACGAAGACCACGGCGTCGGCCGCTATCTGGGCCTGCAGACGCTGCGCGTGGCCGATCTGGAAACCGAATTTCTGACCCTGGAATACGCCGGCGGCGACAAGCTGTATGTGCCGGTCGCCTCGCTGCACCTGATCAGCCGCTACACCGGTAGCGCACCGGAACAGGCGCCGCTGCACAAGCTGGGATCGGATCAGTGGCAGAAGGCCCGTCGCAAGGCCGCCGAGCGGGTGCTGGATGTGGCCGCCGAGCTGCTGGATATCCAATCCCGGCGCCTGGCCCGGCCCGGGCACGCCTTTCCGATCCACAGCGAGGAGTACCGGCAGTTCGCCAGCACCTTCCCGTTCGAAGAAACACCCGATCAGCAGAGCGCGATCGACGCCGTGCTCGAAGACCTGGCCGCGCCGCGGCCGATGGACCGCGTGGTCTGCGGCGACGTCGGCTTCGGCAAGACCGAGGTGGCGATGCGCGCGGCCTTCGTCGCCGCCCAGGCCGGTCGCCAGGTGGCGGTGCTGGTGCCGACCACCCTGCTCGCCCAGCAGCACTTCCAGAACTTCCGCGACCGCATGGCCGACTGGCCGCTGCGCATCGAGGCGCTGTCACGGTTCCGTTCGGCCAAGCAGCAGCAGGCGATACTGGCTGCGCTCGCCGATGGCAAGGTCGACATCGTCATCGGCACGCACAAGATTCTGCAGGAGGATGTGAAATTCCAGAACCTCGGCCTGGTGATCATCGACGAGGAGCATCGCTTCGGCGTGCGCCACAAGGAGCGCCTGAAGTCGCTGCGCGCCGAGGTGGACCTGCTCACGCTCACCGCCACACCGATCCCGCGCACGCTGAACATGTCGCTGGCCGGCCTGCGCGAGCTGTCGATCATCGCCACGCCGCCGGTGCACCGGATGGCCATCAAGACCTTCGTCTGCGAGTGGGACAAGCAGACCGTCCGCGAGGCCTGCCTGCGCGAGATCAAGCGCGGCGGCCAGGTGTATTTCCTGCACAACGAGGTCGAGAATATCGAACGCATCGCCCGCGAGCTCGGCGAGCTGGTGCCCGAGGCCAGTATCCTGATCGGCCACGGCCAGATGCGCGAGCGCGACCTGGAACAGGTGATGCTGGATTTCTATCACCGCCGCTGCAATCTGCTGGTCTGCACCACCATCATCGAGAGCGGCATCGACGTGCCCACCGCCAACACCATCATCATCAACCGCGCCGACCGGCTCGGTCTGGCCCAGTTGCACCAACTGCGCGGCCGGGTCGGGCGCTCGCACCACCGCGCCTATGCCTATCTGATCACCCCGCCGCGCCGCGCCATGACGGCGGACGCCGTCAAACGTCTGGAGGCCATCGAGTCGCTGGAGGATCTGGGCGCCGGCTTCACCCTGGCGACCCACGATCTGGAGATCCGCGGGGCCGGCGAACTGCTCGGCGAGGGGCAGAGTGGGCAGATCCACGAGGTCGGCTTTTCACTGTATACCGAGTTGCTGGAGCGTGCCGTCAAGGCGCTCAAGCAGGGCAAGACCCCGCAGCTCGACCGGCCGCTGGACCACGGTGCGGAGATCGACCTGCACGTCCCGGCGCTGATCCCCGCGGATTACCTGCCCGATGTGCACGCGCGCCTGATCCTGTACAAACGCATCGCCAGCGCACAAGACGCCGCGGCCCTGCGCGAGTTACAGGTGGAGATGATCGACCGCTTCGGGTTGCTGCCGCAGCCGGTCAAGGACCTGTTCGCGATCACTGAACTCAAGCTGCTGGCGCTGCCGCTGGGCGTGCGCAAGATCGACGCCGGCGAGCACGCCGGCCGCCTCCTGTTCCATCCGGAGCCGGCGGTCGACCCGCTGCGCATCATCAACTTGATCCAGACCCAGCCGAAGCGCTACAAACTCGAAGGCGGTGACAAGCTGCGGTTTTTCGCCGAAATGCCCGACGTCGCCATGCGTATCGCGGCGGTCGCGGGGCTGCTGAAGATACTGACTGGCCAGGAGCCGCAACCATGATGCAGGTACTGAGAACGCGGGTGGGCGTCGGACTGATCGGGCTGCTGTTGTGCCTACCACTGCCGGCCACGGCCGAGAACTATGCCGTCGAGATAGTGATCTTCAGTTCGCTGCACTCGGATGATGGCGAGGAACAATGGCCGCTGCCCGCCAGCTTCCCAGCCTCCGACCAGGCGCTGGCGCTCGGTGAGGGCGGAACGCGCACCACGGACGGCGCGCGCAGCCTGCAGGCGATTGCCGACAGCCTGGGGCGTTCCAACGCCTACCGTCCCCTGCTGCATTGGCGCTGGGTCCAGCCCGGCTTGGCACGCGCCCAGGCGCGACCCGTGCGCGTGCAGGTGCCGGCCGGCAGCGCCCTGCCGCTGAAACAACCGGCGGCCGGGATGTCATCGCCCAGGTCATCGTCAGAACTGCAACGGTTGTACGCGTCGCCGGGACAGTCGGCGAACCTGTCCTTGCTCGACGGCACCGTGAGCCTGACCCTCGCGCGTTATCTGCATCTGGCGGTGGATCTGATCTTTACCGATCCGGCCACCGGTGTGCCAGTGCGGCTCAAGGAATCGCGGCGCATGCGCAGCAACGAACTGCATTACCTGGACCACCCGCGCTTCGGTGTGCTGGTGCAGGTCACGCCGGTGAAACCGGCGGCGGGCAACTGAGTCGAAGCCCCTATCCGCGCGCCATCAGGCTGGCATAGCCAAGCCCGATCAGCGCGCAGGCACCGATGACCCGCAGGATGCCCTGCTTGTATTTCCACAGCGCGATGAAGGCGGCGAGCGACACCAGCGCATAGAATCCCTCGAACCGGCCCGAAAAGGGCGCGGCCTCCGTTGCCTGCGGCCACAGCACATGCCAGCCAAAGAACAGCGCCAGGTTCAGGATCACCCCGACCACGGCGGCGGTGATGGCGGTCAGCGGCGCGGTGAATTTCAGATCGCCGTGGGTAGCCTCCACCAGCGGTGCCCCGGCCAGGATAAACAGATACGACGGCAGGAAGGTGAAGAACGTCGCTACGCAGGCACCCGCGAAGCCGGCCAGGAACAGTGACTCGGGACCGAAGATCTCCTTGGTCCAGGCGCCGACGAAGCCGACGAAGGCCACCACCATGATCAACGGTCCAGGCGTGGTCTCGCCCAGCGCCAGGCCGTCGATCATCTGGGTGCCGGTCAGCCAGCCGTAGGTCTCGACGCCGCCCTGATAGACATAGGGCAACACGGCGTAGGCACCGCCGAAGGTGACCAGCGCGGCCTTGGTGAAGAACTCGCCCATGGTGCGCAGATCCGGTTGGATCAGCAGGCCCATGGCCATGCCCCACAAGGCGACGAACAGCACGATCAGGATCGCCAGGCGGGCCGGCCGGAAGCGCGTATGAGCCGGCGGCGGCGTGTCATCGTCGAGCAGCGCCGGTCCATGGACCGTGGCGCCGGCGGCATGCCCGCCGCCGAGGCGGAATTTATCCGGCAGGTATCGGCCGCCGATCATCCCGAGCAGGCCGGCGCCGAGCACGATATAGGGAAAGGGAATCTTTAAAGCGAAGATGGCGATGAACGCGGCCGCCGCCAGGGTCCACAACACCGCGTTCCTGAGCGCCCGGGAACCGATGCGCCAGGCGGCGAATACCACGATGGCGACGACCGCGGGCTTGATGCCGTTGAAGATACCCTGCACGAAAGTGACATTACCGAAGGCCAGATAGATATAAGTGAGCCCGGCGAGAATGAACAGCGACGGCAGCAGGAACAGCGTGCCGGCGACGAGCCCGCCCCAGCTGCGGTGCAGCAACCAGCCGATGTAGATCGCGAGTTGCTGGGCCTCCGGTCCGGGCAGCAGCATGCAGTAATTGAGCGCGTGCAGGAACCGCTGTTCGGAGATCCAGCGGCGCTGCTCCACCAGATCGTGATGCATGATGGCGATCTGTCCGGCCGGGCCGCCGAAGCTGATGAAGCCCAGCTTCAGCCAGTAGAGGAATGCCTCCCAGAAGGACGGGTGCGGCGGTCGTTCCGACGCGCTGGCCGTTGCGGTTGTGGATGCCTGTGTCATGGGTACTCTCAAAATAAGACGAATGAAGGTTATTCACGCGAAGGTTGCGGCGATACAGTCGTGCCGGCGTCGGTTTTCTGGTCATAGGCGGCCAGCAGGCCATCGAAAATCCCGCACGCCGCATCGAGCAGCCGATCGTCGTCGGTGATGACGCCGCGCAGCCCGGCGAGGACGCGTTCCACGCCCACGGCCTCGGCCGGTTGCACGCCGCCGACATCCAGGTAATGCACCAGTGCAGCCAGCCTGTGCAATGCCGGGCGCTCCAGCGAAAAACTCGCGAGCAAGGTTTCGAAGGTGACCTTGTTGCCCACATGACTGAACGCGGCGCCGTCGAAATCGAAGCCCAGCGCATCGCCCGGAAGCTCCGCTGGTGTTGCCAGCCAGATGAAGCGCGCCTCGGGATCGATGTGGCGCCGGATCAGCCATGCGGACGCCAGCCGATCCACCCAGGGTCGTTGACGCGTCGCCCACAGACGGCTGCGGTATTCGGCGGGACTCAGGGGGGTGATGGGATTCTCGGCCGGAAGTGGTTCGTCCGGCGACAGTACGCGGTTGGCCGCACGTTCCAGATCCAGCAGCGCCGCTTCGGTCTGACGTTTGGGTTCACCGGGGAAGAAATCAATCTCGACGAGCGCGGTGAATAGCTTGCGCAGCTTGCGCACCTGTTTGAGCACATCGAGCGCGGTGTCCTGTGTCAGTCCATGGCGGCATTCGGCGATGCCGGCCAGGAGTTCGGCATAGGACTCGGCGCGATCGAACAGTTCCGGGAAGCTCAGCGTGACCGTGCCGCCGGCATCCACGAGGTGGGTGGTGCCCCCTGACGCCAAGACATCGCTACTCACACCTTCGAGGATCGAGCGGCACGTCTCCAGATCCGGCAGCAGATAAACACCGTCCCTGAGCACCGCCGCGCCGGATGCCTTGAGTACACGCCAAGCACGCATCCGCGCGGTGGCGTTTTCGGTGGGGAGACTGAGAATGAGGAGCAGCCATCGCATATGTGTAGCGTACACTACACATACGTTGAGTAATCTACAATATTGCCGGAAAAAATATTCAGTTCATGGTAATAAATGATATTCAATAGATTGATTTATAGTGTTATTCGATCACCGGGATCAGCCGTTCCAGCAGGCCGCGCACCCGGTCCATACCGATCTTCAGATTGTGGTCGATGTCTTCCATGCTGATCTCACCGGCGCCGCGCCCGGCCGCCCAGTTGGCGACCACGGCGCAGGCGGCGTAGCAGAGTCCCAACTCGCGGGCCAACGCGGCCTCGGGCATGCCGGTCATGCCGACGATATCGCAGCCGTCGCGTTCGAGGCGATTGACCTCGGCGGCCGTTTCCAGGCGCGGCCCCTGGGTGGCGGCATAGGTGCCGCGTTCCAGCAGCAACCGGTCCCCGGCAGTACGTCCGGCCTCCAGTAAGGCCTGACGCAGTTCTTCGCAATAGGGCTCGGTGAAGTCGATGTGGGTCACCTGGTCGAGATCACCCTGGAAGTAGGTGTGCAGGCGCGCCCAGGTGTAGTCGATGATCTGATCGGGGATCACCAGGGCGGTCGGCTGCATCGTGGCCGTGATGCCGCCCACCGCGGCCACCGCGACGACCTTTCTGATGCCAATGTGCTTCAGCGCCCAGAGGTTGGCGCGGTAGTTCACCTCATGCGGCGGGATGGTGTGGCCGCTGCCGTGGCGAGGCAAAAACACCACCTGCTTGCCGCACAGCAGCCCGTGCACCAGCGGCCCCGAAGGCTCGCCGTAGGGCGTCTGCATGACCTCGCGGCGTTCGATTTCCAGATTCTTGAGACTGCCCAGTCCCGTGCCGCCGATGATTGCCAGTTCGGCCATGTCGATGCGTTCTCCGAGTGAAGGTGGTTGCGTTCAGGTATCCCGCACCGCGTAGATCCCGGGCAGGTTGCGATGGTAACCGTGGTAATCCATGCCGCAGCCGAAGACATAGCGGTCTTCGACCTCAAGCCCGACGAAGTCCGCAGCGAGATTCGCCGCGCAGCGATCATGCAGTTTCTTGACCAGTACGGCGCTGTAGACCGCCGCCGCACCTTCCGCGCGCAGGTATTCCAGAATCGCCTTGAGGGTGAGCCCCTCGTCGAGGATGTCGTCGATCACCAGCACGGTGCGCCCGGCCAGTGGCAATGAAGGCCGGGTGATCCAGTGCAGTTCGCCGCCGCGGGTCTCGCCGCGGTAGCGGGTGGCATGCAGATAATCGACGTGCAGCGGGAATTCCAGGCGCGTCAGCAAATGCCCGGCCGGGATCAGGCCACCGGTCATCACACACATCACAATCGGATCGCGCTCACCAAGTTCGGCGGTGATCGCGAGCGCCATGCGGTCCAACGCGGCGTGGATCTGGGTCGGGGCGTAGAGTTCGTCAGCCTGGGAGTAGACGGTCCTGGCCTGTTTGGCAGTCAGGGGCATATCGGCCTCAATAGGTGAAGGTCACAGTGTCGTCGTTCATGGCTTCGCTGATCACATAGGCCCCGCCGACCGTCTCGCTGATTTCCGGGATCAGGTCGTCGCCCCAGAGATCCAGGGTCGGGGTACAGACCTTGAAGATCACCCCGGCCTCGTGCGCATCCTTGATGAAGTCGTAGACGCTCTTGCTGCCACCCTGCTGCAAGAAGATCTTGTCCGCCACACCGCGCTTGGCCAGTTCGCCCGTGCGCCCGGTCAGGACAATCTCGACCTCGTATTCCATGGCCGCCGCGACGGTGGCCTGAAAGAACGGCGCGCCGAGTTCCGACGGATTGCTGGGGTCGCTGTTGACCATGATGATGAGCAGTTTGTCTGCCATGCGCGTTCCATTCAATTCGGCTGCGGCGTTTACCGTGTCGCGCGCGGGGCGTTCACGCGAGCTGTTCTTCGATCTGCGCGGCGGCCTTCTCGGCGCATTGATAGCCGACCTCGATGGCCTCCGCGGCCCGGTGAAAATCCATCAGGCGGAAGTGCCCGAGCTTCGGTGCCAACAGCACATCGGGCGGATCGCCCGCCATCCGTGCGCGGGTGATGCGAACCTGCATAATGTAAACGCTTTGGGCAATCACGTCGACCAATGACGGCAAGTCTGCGCTGTCGTGCGTGAGGTCGACGCGCCAGGGTTTGGCCCTGTTTCTGAGGCCCTCGCCGAGCGAGGCCAGCCAGGGAATTTCCTGGATTCGGTTGAAGGCCTTGTCCATGCGGCTCGGCGACTCGACCCGGGGTTTCTCGATGCTGTGTCTGAGCAGATCGGCATTGAGGTCGACGGCGATCACCCGCTCGGCACCCAGGGCCCGGCACAATGACACCGGCACCGGATTGACCAGCCCGCCATCGACCAGCCAGCGCCGTCCCTGTCTGACCGGGGTGAGCAGGCCCGGCACGGCCCCCGAGGCGCGCACGGCGTGGTACATCGAACCCTCCCGGAACCAGACCTCCTGGCCACTGCCCAGTTCGGTCGCCACCGCGCCGAAGGGGTGCGGCATAGCCTCGATCGCCATGTCGGGAAAGCGCGTCTTCAGCGTCTTGAACAGGCGGCGGCCGTGAAAGAACCCGCCGGCGCCGAAATTTACATCCAGATAGCCGACCACATCCTGCCAGGTCAGGGTGCGCACCCAGGCATCCAGGTCATCGAACGCGTCGGTGAATACCGTGGCACCGATCAGGGCCCCGATCGAGGTGCCGGCGATGACGTCGATTGGCACCTCGTGTTCGCGCAACCAGCGCAGGACGCCAATATGCGCCCAGCCGCGCGCCGCGCCACCGCCCAAGGCCAAGCCGATACGCGGTTTATGTTTTTGCCGCATCCTTCCCGCTCCCCCGTGTGTTTGCACTACATATCCATGTCCAGCAGCGGCGCCGCGGGATAACTGCCGACCGCCTCGACGGCGCGCTGCCAGGCCGCGCTGGCGTGCAGCGCGGGCCAATCCGGCGCCGGGCGGCCGTGCAGCCGCGCCAGGCGTGCCTGACCGGCTGGGTCCGTGTAATCGCCGAGCTGGTCGAGGACCCGTTCGGCGGCCTCGGGCTGATTGCACACCAACACCATGTCGCAGCCGGCCATCAGGGCGGCGTGCGCACGCTGCGGATGATCGCCCATGTATTCGGTGGCCGCCATGCTCAGGTCGTCACTGAAGATCACGCCCTGAAACGCCAGCTCGCCACGCAACTGCCCGCGCAGCCAGAACGGGGAGAACCCAGCGGGCAGCGGGTCGATGGCGCCGTAGACGACATGGGCCGCCATGATCCCGGCCAGACCCTGGTGAATCATCCGGGTGAACGGCAGCAGATCCTCGAACTGGAGATCCGCGAGGTTTCGGGTGTCGGTCGGCAGCGCCAGGTGAGAGTCGACCGTGACGCCACCGTGACCCGGGAAGTGCTTGCCCACCGCCTGCATGCCGGCCGCCTGCATGCCCTTCTGGTAGGCCTGCGCCAGCTCGGCGACGACCTCCGCCTGGCGGTGAAAAGCCCGATCGCCGATCACCGGACACAGCTCGCGATTGAGATCGAGCACCGGCGCAAAACTTAAGTCCACCCCGACCGCGCGCAGCTCCGCCGCCATCAGCCAGCCGGTCTGGGTTGCCAGTGCCCGGGCGCGCGCCGGGTCGCGGTCGTAGACCTGGCCGAGTGCGCCCAAGGGCGGCAGGCGGGTAAATCCGTCGCGGAAGCGCTGCACCCGTCCGCCCTCCTGATCCACCGCAACCAGGAGACGCGGTTCACGCAGGCGATGCAGTTCCTCGACCAAGGCGGCGAGCTGGTGCGGGGATTCGAAGTTGCGCGCGAACAGGATCACCCCGCCGACCTGTGGCTGGCACAGGCGGCGGCGCTCGTCCGCGCTGAGCGCGGTCGCGGCGATATCGAGCATCACGTGACCCAGCGGCATGGCGTGCCTTAAGACCTGGGGTCCGCGCTGCGGACATCCAGGCGGTCGCGCAGGCGGTCGCCGAGCAGGTTCACCGCCAGCACCACCAGCACCATGGTCAGGCCAGGGACGATGACCATGTGGGGCGCGACCAGCAAATACCGGGTGCCGTCACGGATCATGCTGCCCCACGAGGCCTCGGGTGGCTGCACGCCCAGCCCCAGAAACGACAGACCCGCCTCGGCGACCACCACCGAGGCGATACCGAAGGTCGCCTCGACGATCAACGGCGCGCTGATCAGCGGCAAGAGATGGGCCCGCACGATGCGCGCCTGCGGCACGCCCAGGGCCACCGCGGCCTGGACATGATCGCGGGTCTTCAGCGACAGCACCTGGGCGCGCGCCAAACGCGCGTAACCGACCCAGCCGACCAGGGTCAGCGCGACCACCACGTTCTCGATCCCCGGGCCCAGGAGGCCGGCCAGGGCGATGGCGAGCAGAATGCCCGGGAAGGCCAGAAACAGGTCGATCAGGTGCACCAGCAGCCGGTCCCAGAGGCCGCCGCGATAGGCCGCAACGCTGCCGACCAGTGTGCCCACCAGCGCAGACAGGCCCACCACCCAGAACGCGACCAGGAACGAGGTGGTCGCACCGGCCAACAGGCGGTCGAGCATCGGCCGTCCGAGGTCATCGTAGCCAAGCCCGCCGGCCATCAGCGGCGTGGCCAGAATTCGCTCCAGGTGAATGCTGTTGGGATCGAGCGCCAGCCAGGGCGCCGCCAGGCCGCCCAGGGCCCAGAGGGCGAGTATCAGCGCCGGCAACCACACGCGCATCACTCAGGCCCCCACCCGGATGCGCGGATCGATCAGGGAATACAGCAGATCGGTGAGGCTGTTGATCAGCACGTAGGTCAGGGCGATCAGCAGCACGCAGGCCTGAACCACTGGATAATCGCGCGTCTGGATGGCCTCGATGGTCAGCAGGCCGATGCCTGGCCAGGAGAACACCGTCTCGGTGATCACCGCGCCGGCCAACAGCGTGCCCAATTGCAGACCGAGGATGGTGATCACCGGAAGCAGGGCATTGGGCAGGGCATGGCGGATCAGCACCTGCCGGCGCGTCAGGCCCTTGGCATAGGCGGTGCGGATGAAATCTTCGCTGAGCACCTCCAGTACACTGCTGCGGATCATCCGCGCCAGCAGGGCCGCCAGGGAGGTGCCCAGGGTCAGGGCCGGCAGGATCACCGCGCCGGCGCCCTCCCGGCCGCTGACCGGTAACCAGCCGAGCCACAGTGCGAACACCAGGATCAGCAGTGGGCCCATCCAGAAGTTGGGGATGGATATGCCGAGCAGAGAGAAGGTCATGGCGCCGTGATCCCAAGCGGTGTCGCGGCGGGCGGCCGCCAGCAGCCCCAGGGGGACGGCCAGCAGCAGGGTAAACAGCAGCGCCACGCCGGCCAGTTCGAACGTCGCCGGCAACCGTTCGCCCAGCAGATCCAGGATCGGTCGCTGGGAATGCAAAGACCGTCCCAGATCCAACGTCATCAATCCGTTTAAATACTGAACCAACTGGACATGGATAGGCCGATCCAATCCGAGCGACTGGCGCAGTGCCTCGCGGTCGGCGGGTTGGGCCGACTCGCCCAGCATCACGTCCACCGGGTCACCGGGAATCAAGTGGATCAGCAGGAACACCAGGATCGCGACCCCGATCACCACCAGGGCGGTGCTGGTCAGGCGTCGCAGGATGAGTAACAACATGCTCCATTTCCTAGAATCGCGGGCCTTGCCAGCCGGCATTATAGCCATACGCGTGTCGCACCTTGGCGCGGAAAGGTTGGCTTATTCGAAAAGAATACGCTATAACCACTGTAATGGCATGACAATAACAACGGTCAACCAAGGGGCAATAGCTCAGAAACATCCGGGTAGACCGACGCACGTCCTGCATTGACAGCCCAAGGCCGCGGGCAACGCAGGTTCTCGCCGATCTACACTACTGTCGGATCTTCCCCGACAAGCCGTGCGACTGGACATACATTCAGACTCATGCAGATACGCCGCGACCTGCTGATATCCTCTATCGTGATTGCCTCGCTGGTGATCGCAATCTTCGCCGTGGTGGCCTACCGCATCTCCGACGATGCCGCTGCCCACCAAGAGGCGATCGTCCTGCAGCACACCCTGGAAGAGGTCGCCGGCCATCTTGCCCCGGCCTTGCAGGAATCCCCACCCGATCTCGAACGGATACGAAACCTGCGTATCCCCTACCTCCAGCATGCGCGAATGTTCCTGGTCCATGATGCGGACGGAAAGCGCGTCGATATCGGCATCCTGCAGCGCGATCAGTTTTCCCGCCGCGACGAAGTGCTTGGCGGGCTCTCTTCAACGGTCAACGCCCGCTCCGGCCGGATCCAGGATGACGCGGCGCGCTACAGTTGGGCCTCGGTGTTCATACCCGGAACCACGCTGCGCCTGACCGTGGTGCATCCGCTCCGGGTTGCCGAACCCAGCGCAACACGAACCCTCACAGTGAGCCTGCTGATCACCGCTGCCATCGTGATCTGGATCGCCGTCTGGGGCGCGCTGATCATCAGCACCTTGCTCACCAAACAGTTGAGCAGCCAGAATGCCCGTCTGCTCCACCAGGCCCTGCACGACGAACTCACTGAATTGCCCAACCGCACCTTGCTCTTCGACCGCATCGAACAGGCCCTGCACCGTGCGCACCGCGACGGGCATTCCGCGGCACTGTTCCTGATGGACCTGGACCGCTTCAAGGAGGTCAACGACACCCTCGGGCATCATTTCGGCGATCAGGTTCTGCAGCAGGTCGGCCGGCGCATCGCCGGAACGCTGCGCGAGAGCGATACCGTGGCACGCCTGGGCGGCGACGAGTTCGCCGTGCTGATCCCCGACGCCGATGCCGAGGATGCGCAGCGTTGCGCCGAGAAGCTGCTCGCGGTACTGGAGATGAGCATCCCGATCAACGATATGTCGCTGGCGATCAAGGCCAGTATCGGCATCGCCCTCTATCCCCAGCACGGCCGCGATGCCGATACCCTGTTACAGCACGCCGACGTCGCCATGTATCAGGCCAAGCGCAACGGCGCCGGCTTCAGGTTATACGCGCGCGACGAAGACCCGCACAGTCTGCGCCGCCTGACGCTCATCGGAGAGCTGCGCGAGGCGATCCAACTCGGCCAGCTCGTTCTGCATTATCAACCCAAGGTGAATCTGCGCCAGAAGTGCACAGTCGGCGTCGAGGCCCTGGTGCGCTGGCAGCACCCGACCCTGGGCATGATCATGCCCGATGAATTCGTGCCGCTGGCCGAGCAGCATGGCCTGATCGGCCTGCTGACCGACTGGGTGTTGCAGGCGGCGATACGCCAGTGCCGGGCATGGCGCCAGCGCGGCCTGAACCTGCGCGTGGCGGTCAACCTGTCCGCGCACAGCCTCCACAATCTGAACCTGCCCGAGCAGATCCGCGCGGCGCTGAGCGAGGCGGATTTGCCAGCCGATCTGCTGGACATCGAGCTGACGGAAACGGCCATGATGGCCGATCTGGCCAATGCCATGGAGATCTTCGAGCGCCTTTCGTCCATGGGCGTAAGATTGGCAATCGACGACTTCGGCACCGGCATGTCGTCGTTGAGTTATCTGAAGCGACTGCCGGTCAACGAGCTGAAGATCGACCAATCCTTCGTGATCGACATGGCCGAGGACGAGAACAACGCCGTGCTGGTCCGTTCCATCATCGACCTCGCCCACAACATCGGACGCGAGGTTGTCGCCGAAGGCGTACAGGACATCGATGCCCTGCAACTGCTGGAGATCCTCGGTTGCGACACCGTGCAGGGCTACTTCATCAGTCGCCCGCGCAGCGCCGCGGACCTGGAGGAGTGGCTGCAAACCAGCGAGTGGGGCCTGCGCAGGCCGGCCCGTTCCGGGGTCATCGCCATCGTCAAGCCCGCTTGATTTAGAACGGCCCCTCCTGAATCCATACCCGCGTGCCGGGTTTGACCTGCTCGAACAACTCCACAATATCGGCATTGCGCATGCGCACGCAGCCGTGCGAGCGCGGCACGCCCAGGGGGGTGCTGTCGGGACAGCCGTGCAGATAAATGTAGCGACGCTGGGTATCGACCCTGCCATGGCGGTTGCGGCCGGGCTCCAGGCCGCGCAACCACAGGATGCGGGTCAGGATCCAATCCCGTTCCGGGTGTCGGTGCGCAAGCGCATCGCTGTAGCGTTCGCCGGTGGGGCGGCGGCCGAGAAACACCGTGCCCGGCGCGCACCCGGCACCGATTCGCGCGCAGATCTCGTGCCAGCCGCGCGGTGTGCAGCCGCTGTCGCGCAGTTCGCCGGGGCCGTTGGCCGCCGTGGAGACGGCGTATTCCCGCAGCACCTGCCCTGCCTTGAGCAGTTGCAGGCGCTGTTGCGCCAGGCTGATGCGGATCAGGGTTTCGTCGCCCTCATTCGCCACCGCGGCGTACCTTGAGCAGGCCATCGTAGTTGCCATCGGGCGCGAGGCTGTAGCCCTCAATGCCCGTGCGCGCGGCGTACACCTGATCCTCGTACCACAAAGGCACCACCGGCAAGGTGGCCAGCAGCCGCGCCTGCAACGCCCGGTACAAGATGATCTGATGCGCGGGGTCTTCCACCTGTTCGGCGGCCTCGATCAGGGCATCGACCGTGGCATCGCGGTAGCGGCCACGGTTGGCGCCCGCAGGTGGGGTGGCATCGCTGTGAAAGGCGTAGCGGAAGATGTCCGGGGTCTTGATGCCGACCCAGGCCAGGCTGAACAGCTGAAACCGCCCGGCCTTGATGTCGCCGTAGAACGTGCCCCAGTCGTAGGTCTTGAGCGCCACCTGGATGCCCACCTGCGCCAACTGATCCTGGATCACGGTGGCCAGCCGGATGCGCAGCGCATCGCTGGAGGTCTTGTAGGTCAGGTGCAAGGGCTGCGCGGACGTGTACCCGGCCGCGGCCAGCAGCTCGCGGCTGCGCGGCGGGTCGTAGGCGACGCCTTTCAGATCGGTATGCCCGGCCCAGTGTTCCGGCGGTAGCAGCGCCCCGGCCAGGCGCGCGCCTTCGTCGAAGACGTAGCGGATGATCGCCTCGCGGTCCAGGGCATGCGCCACCGCTTGGCGGACCTCCAGACGGCCGGTATCGGCATCGCCCAGGTTGAAACCGAGATACGCGAAGTTGCTGCCGGTGGCGCGCCGCACCTGGATGTCCGGATGGCGGCTCAGATAGGTGATCAATTCGGCGGGCAGATCGTTCTGCAGCAGATCCACCTCGCCGCGGATCAGCTTTAAGGTCCGGACTGTCGCATCGGGGACGCGCACCACCTCGATCAGTTGGGCATCCGCCTGACGGCGCAGTTGCACCACACCCGGTTGGGGCCGGCCGAGATACACCAGTGGCCCGCTGCCCAGCGGGACGAAATCAACGTCCCGTGGTTGCCGCGCCAGGCGCTCCGGCAGGATGCCGATCACCAGGTAGGCCGGAAACTGCGGATCGGGCCGGCTCAGGTGAAAATCCAGGGTGTCGGCATCGATGCGCTCAACGCGCGCGATCAGCGCCAATGCGGTCCGGTGCGGCGAGGCATTGGCAGGGTCGAGGATGAACTCGTAGGTTGCCTTGACGTCCGCGCTGGTCAAGCGGCCGCCATCGTGGAACTGGCGCAGCTCGGTGCCCAGACGAAACCGGTAATGGGTCGGTGAGATCAACTCCCACTGGGCCAGGGACGGCTGTGCCTGCGCGCGCTCGTCGAAGTCGACCAGACGCGCATAGATCAGCCGGTTCAGGCGGGCCGAGACGGCATCGGTGGTGTAGCGTGGATCGAGGTTGGCGGCCTCACCGGCCAGGGCCAACCGGATCGCCTCGTGCTGCGGCGGGGCGCAGCCCGCCAGCGCGCTGATCAGCAGCAGCACCGTAAGCCAGCGTCGCCAGGATGCAGGCCGCATGCGGAACTTCACCAACGGCTGAACGGCCGCTCGGCCAGGCAGACGTTGTAGTAGCGCGGGTCCGCGGATACCTCCTGGCCCAGCCAGTCGGGGTGCGGGAAGGCCTCTGCCTCGTCGTTCAGTTCGATCTCGGCGACCACCAGACCGGCATTCTCGCCGGCAAACACGTCGATCTCCCAGACATGTGGGCCGGCCTCGACGTGATACCGGGTCTTGTCGATCACCGCGCCGAGGCACAGGTCCGTCAGCATGGCCTCGGCATCCGCCAGGGGGATCGCGTATTCGTATTCGTCACGCCGGATGCCCAGCGTCGCCCCTTTGATGTTCAGCGTGGCCTGCCCCCCGCCGATGCGCACCCGGATGGAGCTGCGCACGGCCTCCGTGCCGGTCACCCGGCTCAGATAACCCTGGCGCAGGCGCACGCCGGCATCGGCGTCGTGCCGCCAGGCATCGCTGCGGACCAGGAACTTGCGCTCGATCTCAATGGCCATGACGCGACATGGTACGGCAGGCGTCCGGCTTGGGGTAGCCGCTCACGGCTCCGGCGCTGCATCGACCTGCGTGGCACTGCGCAGGCGCACGCGCAGGTGTCGGAAGGTGTCTGCCGTCAGCATGTCTGGAAATACCGCGATCGGGCGCACGCGGCCCGCGTCGGCCCGCCGCAGCGGCAAGACCACCAGCCAGGGCTGTATGAAGGCCCGCCCTGCGAGTACGGCATCGACCTCGACACCGTCCTCGTACCATGTCCAGCGACCCGCGCTGTCCCACAGCAGGGTGATCACCGGCGTGCGGCGGGTGTGGTACAGACTCAGCAACAGGAGGCCGGCAATGGCCGCGGCCATCCCGGGCGTGGGTAGCAGCGGCAAGGTCAGGGCAGCGGCCAGGTGCACCAGCCACAGCCACTGGCGCCTCAGGCGTGAAGGCTTGAACTCAAGCCGCAGGGCGGCGGCGTATCCGCTGGACGACATCGGCGACTTCCTTATCGCTGGGGATCTGACGGCCGAGCAGCCACTCCAACAGGAGCGCGTCGGGACATTCGAGCAGGCGCGTAAGGCTCCGCAGTGTGGTCGCATCGAGTTCGCCCGGCGTGCCGTCGAGGAAACCCAGCAGCAGCAGATCAAGCTCGCGCATGCCGCGCCGGCATTGCCAGCGCAGGCGGTTCAGCTCGGCGCCCGGTGTCTGCATTACAGCGAACGTTTCAGCATCAATTCCTTGATGCGGCCGATGGCGCGGGTCGGGTTGAGCCCCTTGGGACAGACCTCGACGCAGTTCATGATGGTGTGGCAGCGGAACAGCTTGAACGGGCCTTCCAGCTCGTCGAGGCGCTGGTCGGTGGCCTGATCGCGGCTGTCGGCCAGGAAGCGCCAGGATTGCAGCAGCGCGGCCGGGCCGAGGAACTTGTCGGGGTTCCACCAGAACGACGGGCAGTTGCTGGAGCAGCAGGCACACAGGATGCACTCGTAGAGTCCGTCGAGCTTCTCGCGCTCTGCCGGCGATTGCAGGCGCTCCACCTCGGGCTCTGGGTCCGCATTCAGCAGATAGGGTTTGGCGGCGCGGTACTGGGCATAGAACTGCGTGAGGTCCACGACGAGGTCGCGGATCACCGGCTGTCCCGGCAGTGGCCGCAGTACGATAGGCGTCTTGAGTTCGGCCAGCGGGGTGATGCAGGCCAGCCCGTTGCGGCCGTTGATGTTCATGCCGTCGGAACCGCACACCCCTTCCTGACAGGAGCGGCGGAAGCTCAGGGTCTCGTCCTGCGCCTTGAGCTCCAGCAGGGCATCGAGCAGCATCCAGCCCGGCTGGAGCTGGTCATCGGCCAGGGTGTATTCCTGCATGTATGGCTGGCTGTCCTTGTCCGGGTCGAAACGGTAGATGGAGAATTTCATAGGTCACCGGGCCGGGCTGAGGCCCGGCGCACTGCGCGTTTGTCTATTCGCATGACGGGTTCCCTCTGCATCAGTAGACCCGCTTCTTGGGCGGGAACGGTTCCACGGTGATCGGCTTGATCCGCACCGGCTTGTAGTCCATGCGCCGATCCTGCTGGTAGTACAGGCTGTGGCGCAGCCAGTGCACATCGTCGCGTTCGGGATAGTCGATCCGTGAATGGGCGCCACGGCTCTCGCGGCGTTCCAAGGCTGAACGCACCGTGGCCAGCGCGACCTCCAGTAGATTTTCCAGCTCCAGGGCCTCCAGCCGCGCGGTGTTGAACACCTTGCTGTGATCCTTGATGCAGGCATCCTTCAGGCGAGTCTCCAAGGCCACGACCCGGTCGAGGCCCTCGCGCAATACCGCCTCGTTGCGGTACACCCCGCAATAGCGCTCCATGGCCGTTTGGAGTTCGCGCTTGAGACCCTCGACGGATTCGCTGCCCTCGCGGCGGTCCCAGCGGGTCAGGCGCGTCATCGCCTGATCCACGCTGTCATCGCTGAGCGGCCGGTGGTAGCGGCTGCCCTTCAGGTAATCGACGATATGGTTGGCGGCGGCCCGGCCGAATACCAGGATGTCCAGCAGCGAGTTGCCGCCCAGCCGGTTGGCCCCGTGCACCGATACGCAGGCGCATTCGCCGGCGGCGTACAGCCCCAGCACTGGCTCCTCAGGTCCGTTGTGTTCCGGCACCACGACCTGTCCGAAGCGGTTGGTGGGAATGCCGCCCATGGTGTAGTGCGCGGTCGGATACACCGGGATCGGCGTCTCCGCCGGATCGAGGTACAGGAAGGTCTTGACCGTTTCGCGGATGCCGGGCAGGCGCTTGGCCACCACGTCCACGCCCAGGTGATCCAGCTTGAGCAGGACGTGGTCCTTGCCCGGCCCGCAGCCGCGCCCCTCCTGCACCTCGGTGTATATGGCGCGGCTGACCACGTCGCGGCTGGCCAGATCCTTGGCCCTGGGCGCATAGCGCTCCATGAAGCGTTCCCCCTCGCCATTGACCAGATACCCACCCTCGCCGCGCGCGCCCTCGGTGATCAGCATGCCCTTGCCGGCGATGCCGGTCGGGTGGAACTGGAAGAACTCCATGTCCTGCAGCGGGATGCCCGCGCGCAAGGCCATGGCCATCCCGTCGCCGGTATTGATCAAGGCGTTGGTGTTGGTGCGAAACAGTTGCCCTGCCCCGCCGGTGGCCAGCAGCGTGGTCTTGGCCTCGATGACCAGCGGCTCGCCGGTGGCGATCTCCAGCACCAGCGCGCCGAGCACGGTGCCCTCCGTGTCGCGCAACAGATCGATGGCGAAGAATTCGTCGAAGAAATGCGTGCGCGCGCGAATATTCTGCTGATACAGCGAATGCAGGATGGCATGGCCAGTGCGGTCCGCAGCCGCGCAGGTGCGCGCCGCCTGGTCGCCGCCGAAGTCGCGGCTCTGGCCGCCGAAGGCGCGCTGATAGATCCGGCCGTTGTCCAGGCGCGAGAACGGCACGCCCAGGTGCTCCAGTTCGTAGACCACACGCGGCGCCGCGCGGCACATGTATTCGATCGCGTCCTGGTCGCCGAGATAATCACTGCCCTTGACGGTATCGAACATATGCCAATGCCAGTTGTCTGGCAGCACATTGGCCAGCGCGGCATTCACCCCGCCCTGCGCAGCGACAGTATGCGAGCGGGTCGGAAACACCTTGGAGACCACGGCCACATGCGCCTCGGCCTGTGCCAACTGCAGGGCCGCGCGCAGCCCGCCGCCACCGGCGCCGATGATCAGGGTGTCGAATTTTCTGCGCGGCAGGCTCATGGGTAGCTTGTCTCCTGCATCCTCATCCCACAACCTGGAACAGCACGCGCAGGGACCACAGGCCGCAGCCGGCGAGGGTCAACGCGACGGCGGCGAGCAGCGTCACGCGCAGGCCGGTATGGATAACATAATCCATGATCACATCGCGGATGCCGACCCAGGCATGGACCAGCAGCGAGAGGATGAACAGCCCGGTCGCGAGATTCACCAGCGGGTCGGCCAGCCAGGCCTGCCACGCGGCAAAATCGGCCACCGGTGCCGTGCCGAAACGCACGGCGAGATAGCCCAGAAACAGCAGCAGGTACAGCGCCGAGAAGCGCTGCAACAACCAGGCACGCAGACCGTGTGCCTGGCGGCTCACCAGCACCTCCACAGACACAGCAGCGCGATCACCGGCGCGGCGACATTGACCGCCAGCGCCGAGCAGCGCGCCGTGGGCTTGTCGACGCCGAGCCCGAGATCGATCAGCAAAAACCGGATGCCGGCCAGCATATGGTGCGCGAGTGACCAGGCGAAGATCACGCCCAGGGCCCGCAACGGTGTTGTCGTCAGCAACTGTGCGGCCCGTTCGAAGCCCTCGGGCCCGCGCAGCGACACGTCCAGCATAAAGGCAGCCAAGGGAAGGCAGAGAAACAGCAGGACCCCAGAGCCGCGGTGCGCAATCGAGGTAATGGCGCCGACCGGCAGGCGGATATGCATCAGATTTAGGAATCTGGGCCGTCGAGCGATACGTGACATAACGGTTCTGAAATCCAAGTTCGGACGTTTATAGCACTGTCATCCAGGCGGCGCCAGCCCAGCGTCGTCTGGCAATTCCCTCAGTCGGCCACAGGCTGACACCCTCGTGCAGATTGACTACCATGGCCGGCCTGGAGACCTCACGGGTGGAGCGAGCATGAACGTCGAGTGGAAGGATTTTCTGCAGCGCGCTGGCGCCGAGTTCGATGGCCAGGACCGTGTGATTGGTTTCGGGAACCTCCGACACGAGCTCGGCGTGGCGCTGACCGGTACGGTATTCGCCGATCTGTCCCACTGCGGACTGCTGGCGGTGCGCGGCCAGGATGCCGAGGCCTTTCTGCAGGGCCAGTTGACCAATGATGTCGTCCACCTGGACGCCGCGCACAGCCAGTTGAACGGCTATTGCAGCCCCAAGGGGCGCCTGCTGGCGACCTTCCGGGTCTGGCGCGATGCCGACGGCTTCCTGTTGAGCCTGCCGCGGGAGATGGTTGAGCCGCTTACCCAGCGCTTGCAGATGTTCATCATGCGCAGCGCCGTCACCCTCGAGAATATCGGTGACTGCACGGGGCATATCGGCGTTTCGGGCCCGCAGGCCGGCGACGAACTCGGCGGCTGCGTCGCCCGCCTGCCGAGCGAGGTAGATGGCGTATTGCACAGCGAAGGTCTCAGCGTACTGCGCATCGCCGGCGTGCAACCGCGCTATGAGATCTATGGCCCGCAGGCTGCGTTGATGAAGCTGTGGGATGTGTTGAATGTGCGCGCCGCACCCGTGGGCGCCCCGGCCTGGGGTCTGATGGACATCATGGCCGGCCTGCCGGTGATCCTGCCGGCGACTGCCGACGCCTTTGTCCCGCAGATGGTCAATTACCAGGCGATCGGTGGTGTCAGCTTCAAGAAAGGCTGTTATCCGGGCCAGGAGGTGGTCGCCCGCATGCAGTATCTGGGCAAGCTGAAACGGCAGATGTACCTGGCACGGGTCAACACCGAGGTTGCGCCGCAACCCGGCGACGAGGTCTTCAGCCCGGAAGACCCGCTGCAGAACGCCGGCAAGATCGTCACTGCCCAGCCGCACCCGGACGGGGGCTACGCGGTCCTGGCGGTGGTCCAGATCAGCAGCCGCGAGGTCGGCGGCGTGCACCTGGGCGGGTTAAACGGCCCGCGCTTGGAATTCCTCGATCTGCCCTATCCGCTGGCGATGCCGGCCTGACTCAGCTCAGGCGCCCGGGCGCATGTGCGGGAACAGCAGCACATCGCGGATCGACGGCGCATTCGTGAATAGCATCACCAACCGGTCGATGCCGATGCCCTCGCCCGCCGTCGGCGGCATACCGTGCTCCAGGGCGCAGATGTAATCGGCGTCGAAGTGCATGGCCTCCTCGTCGCCCGCCTCTTTGTCCGCCACCTGGCGGCGGAAGCGCTCGGCCTGATCCTCGGCATCGTTGAGCTCTGAAAACCCATTGGCGATCTCACGCCCGCCGACGAAGAACTCGAAGCGGTCGGTCACAAACGGGTCATGATCGTTGGCGCGTGCCAGCGGCGAGACCTCGGTTGGATAGGCCGTGATAAAGGTCGGCTGCTTGAGCCGGTGTTCGACGCTCTTCTCGAAGATCTCGATCTGCACCTTGCCCAGGCCATAGCCGGGTTTCAGCGCAATGCCCATGCCCTCGGCGAGGCGCCGCGCGGACGCCAGGTCGTCGATATCGGCCGCGGTAATGGCCGGATTGAAGTGCAGTATCGATTCCCTGACCGTCATGCGGGCAAATGCACGGCCGAAGTCATAATCCTCGTCCTGGTAATGCAGCGTGGTGCTGCCGATCAGCGCCTGGGCCATGTCGCGCAACAGCATCTCAGTCAAGTCCATCAAGTCGCGGTAGTCCGCATAGGCCTGATAGAACTCCAGCATGGTGAATTCCGGATTGTGGCGTGTCGACAGGCCCTCGTTGCGGAAATTGCGGTTGATCTCGTAGACCTTCTCGAAACCGCCGACCACCAGGCGCTTGAGATAGAGTTCCGGGGCGACGCGCAGAAACAGCTGCATATCCAGCGCATTGTGATGCGTGATGAACGGCCGTGCCGTGGCGCCGCCGGGGATCATCTGCATCATCGGCGTCTCCACTTCCAGGAAGCCGCGATCGTTCAGGAAATTGCGGATGTACTGCACAATCTGCGTGCGCAGACGAAAGATGTTGCGCGAGGGCTCGTTCATGATCAGATCGAGATAGCGCTGGCGGTAGCGAGTCTCCTGATCGGACAGGCCGTGGAATTTCTCCGGCAGCGGGCGCAGTGATTTGGTCAGGAGCCGGAGCTGCTCGACCTTGACGCTGAGCTCGCCGGTCTTGGTCTTGAACAGCACCCCCTCGGCGCCGATGATGTCGCCGATATCCCAGCCTTTGAATTGCTGATAGACACCCTCTGGCAGGCCATCGCGCTCCAGAAACAGCTGGATGCGCCCGGACATGTCCAGGATCTGCGTGAAGCTGGCCTTGCCCATGATGCGCTTGGCCATCATGCGTCCGGCCACACGTACGCGACGCACCTCGGAAACGAAATACTCGGGGGGTTTGTCGCCGTATTCGGCGTGCAGTTCGCCGGCCATCACGTCGCGCCGGAAATCGTTCGGGAAGGCGATCCCGCCTGCGCGCAGCAGCTTGAGCTTATCGCGCCGCTCGCTGATCAACCGGTGTTCGTCCTGTCGAGGTTCGTCTGTCATCGCTGTTCTAGTTCCGTTGCGTAATCGTCAGGGTGCTTCAAAGCCCGCTCTTGAGGCTGGCCTCGATGAACTCGTCAATGTCGCCGTCGAGCACGGCCTGCGTGTTTCCCACCTCCACGCCGGTGCGCAGATCCTTGATCCGCGACTGATCGAGCACGTAGGAACGAATCTGACTGCCCCAGCCGATATCGGACTTATTGTCCTCGACGAGCTGTTGATCGGCGCGCCGCTTCTGCATCTCCATTTCATAGAGCTTGGCGGCGAGCTGCTTCATGGCCGTGGCGCGGTTCTTGTGCTGCGAGCGGTCGCTCTGGCAGGCGACCACGATACCGCTTGGGACGTGGGTGATGCGGATCGCCGATTCGGTGCGATTGACATGCTGACCACCCGCACCGCTGGCACGGTAGGTGTCGACCTTGAGGTCGGCGGGATTGATGTCGACCTCGAAACTGTCATCGATCTCCGGTGAGGCGAACACGGAGGCGAACGAGGTATGGCGGCGGTTGCCGGAGTCAAACGGTGATTTGCGCACCAGCCGGTGCACACCGGTCTCGGTGCGCAACCAGCCGAAGGCGTAGGAACCCTCAAACCGTACGGTCGCGCTCTTGATGCCGGCGACCTCGCCCGCGGAGGCCTCGATGATTTCGGTCTTGAAACCGCGCCGCTCGGCCCAGCGCAGGTACATGCGCAGCAACATATCGGCCCAATCCTGCGCCTCGGTCCCCCCCGACCCGGCCTGGATATCGAGGAAGGCGTTGTTGGGATCCATCTCGCCGGAAAACATGCGGCGGAATTCCAGCTCCGCGATCTGCTTTTCCAGCGCGGACAGGTCGACACACACAGAAGCCAGGGTGGGCTCGTCGTCCTCTTCGCCGGCCAAGCGCACCAGCTCCTCGGCATCGGTGAGGTGGTCGTTCAGGTCGCCAAGGGTGAGTACGATCTCTTCGAGTCTGGCGCGTTCGCGGCCGAGCTCCTGGGCACGTTCCGGTTTATCCCAGATATCGGGCTGCTCCAGCTCGCGGTTCACCTCTTCCAGGCGTTCGCGTTTGCCGGCGTAGTCAAAGATACCCCCTCAGGGTCTCGGCGCGGCCCTTGAGGTCTTTGATGGAATAGAGGACGGGATTGATTTCCAACATATGCTGCTTCACTTGCCCTGGGTGGTAAGGGCGCAGATTGTACACCAGGAACCGGGAGCTTGCGGTTCTGGCCAGCTCCTGCGACATTCGAGGGTTGTAAGCGGCCCGGTGGCTCAACCGCGCGTTAAGACTGGATTGTCCGCCGGCCGTCCCCGCAGCGAGGACGCAGGCCCCGGCGGAAGGCTATCAGGAGGCCACTTTGGTGTTTTTGATGCCGCGCCGGGCACGCACGGCCTCGGCAAGGCGTTCCAGCACAGCAATGCTGTCGTCCCAGCCGATGCAGGCATCAGTGATGCTCTGGCCGTAGGCCAGCGCGCGGCCGGGCTGCACATCCTGACGGCCGGCCTGCAAATGGCTCTCAATCATGGCGCCGATGATGGCGCGATTGCCCGATGCGATCTGGGCTGCCACATCGCGGGCGACCTCCACCTGGCGCTGGTGATCCTTGAGGCTGTTGGCGTGGCTGAAGTCGATCATCAGGCGCCCATCGAGACCGGCTGCCTCGAGATCGCTGACCGCCTGCGCCACACTGTCTGCAGCGTAATTGGGCTGTTTACCGCCGCGCAGGATGATATGACAGTCCTGGTTGCCGGCCGTGGAGAAGATCGCCGAATGTCCTTGCTTGGTCAACGACAGGAAGTGATGCGGCTGCGAGGCCGAGCGGATCGCATCGACCGCCACCTTGAGTGTGCCGTCGGTGCCGTTCTTGAAACCCACCGGACAGGAAACGCCCGATGCGAGTTCGCGATGCACCTGACTCTCTGTGGTGCGTGCGCCGATGGCGCCCCAACTCACCAGATCCGCGATGTACTGCGGACTGACCAGATCGAGGAATTCGGTCGCCGCCGGGACGCCAATTTCGTTGAGATCAGCCAGCAGTTTGCGCGCAACGCGCAGGCCGGTGTTGATCTCGAAACTGCCGTCCAGGCCGGGGTCGTTGATCAGACCTTTCCAGCCGACCGTGGTGCGCGGCTTTTCGAAATACACCCGCATCACAATCAGCAGATCATCCCCCAGACGCTCGCGGACCTGTTTCAACCGCCCCGCATAGTCGAGGGCGGCACTGGGATCGTGGATGGAACAGGGGCCGATGATCGTCAGCAGCCGATCGTCGCTGCCGGTCAGGATTCGGTGAATCGCTTTGCGGGTGCCGATGATGGTGCGTGCCGCGGTCGCGGTGACCGGGTACGCCTCATGCAGCTGTATCGGTGGCACGACCTCCTGGATATTCAGGATACGCAGGTCGTCTGTGTCGTACTGATTGCTCATGTGCCGTACCGGGATGATCAAGGTCGCGTCGCGCGGGACGCCAGAGGCGGCATTATCCCAAAACCCAGGCGCACTGTCAGGCCTGGTTTGGCCTCGTCCTGGGGCTATTCCTCATCATCGAAATCATCGAACGGCAGCGGGGGTGGGTTGCCGTCGTGGATCCGGCTCCAGCGCAGCTGACGGTAGGCCTCGCGGGTGAACAGGTAGGAATCCAGGGCGGCGGCATCCCGCACACGCCCGGCGCTGAGCAGACTTGCGCGGGTATCGACCAGGCGCAATCCGGCCAGTGAATTACGCTCGCGGATCTCCTCGTGCCGGACCACCGGATCGAGCTGGTAATCGCCGAACTTACCTAGCGTGTCGCGGACGGTGCTGGGGCCCATCAGGGGCAGGACGACGTACCAACCCTCACCGATACCCCAGCGACCGAAGGTCTGGCCGAAGTCCTCGTCATGCCGGTTCAATCCCATCTGGCTGGCTGGGTCGAACAGCCCGAACAGGCCCAGGGTCGAATTGACCAGGAGCCGTCCGGTATCCGAGAGACCTTCACGGCCTTTGCCTTGCAGAAACTGATTGACGATCACCCGGGGTTCGCCCAGGTTGCCGAAGAAATTGCCGACGCTGCTGCGCACCGGTGTCGGGGTGACCTTTTCATAGACCTCGGCCACCGGCTTGATCAGGGCGCGGTCGACCTTGTCGTTGAATTGATCAACCACCCGGTTGACCGGTTCGAGCGGGTCGCTGATGTCTTCGTGTGGGGGGCTATTGGCGCAACCGGTCAGGATACCGGCCATGAACAGGATGACGAGTGTGGGTGTCCCTTGCATGCTCATCTACCTAATGAGTTCCTTGACAGACAGCAGATCCGACGTGCCGCTTGTACTGGCGCGTCACCAATGGCCATGACAGCGGCGTCAGTGCCCGAAACTTGATCGTCAGCGACCAAGGTGAAGTGTACACGCAGCACGCAGCTTGTGGGTTTCCTATTCGAGGTTGCGTTTGTGCGGTCAGAATAAAAAAGCCGTTCGCGAGAACGGCTTTTCAAGTTGGTCGGGGCGAGAGGATTTGAACCTCCGACCACCTGCACCCCATGCAGGAGTTCCGGAACTGCTAACCACCTGCAAAGCAAAGCATTATGCCCCGTCTGCTTCTACAATTCAACCAAGGGAATTGCTTCAACAACCCGTTGATTTGCTTGAACGCCAACATTAAATGTAGATGTCCATTAGAC
>JBHEOS010000139.1:1016-1643 GCA_046260695.1 Gammaproteobacteria bacterium | reverse complement strand
GACTGGGCCATCGGCATGCTTGCCTGCAATGACGCGCGTATCGCGGTGCTCAACAACGATTTCCGGGACAGGTCGACACCGACCAACGTGCTGAGCTGGCCAAGCGAGGCGCGTGCCTCCGATATCGCCGGCATGCGCCCGAATCTGCCGATGCCCGGTTTCGACCCGGATCTCGGCGATATCGCCATCGCCTACGACACCTGCAGGCGCGAGGCCGAGGCGGCCGGAAAATCCATGGACGATCACGTGAGCCACCTCGTCGTGCATGCGGTGCTGCATCTGCTGGGCTATGATCATGTCCGTGACCAGGATGCCACTATGATGGAGGCGACAGAGATCGCGATACTTGGCAAACTGGGTATATCTGACCCATATTAGCGAAACAGGCGGAGCCGACGCTCCCGTCATTCGGAAAGAGTGCAATGGGCGACAGCATCGAAGGATCTTCTAGCGCGGCGCAGGGCGCGCATGCGGAAGGGCATACGGAACCGGACGAAAACAACGGTTTTTTTCGTCGGGTCATGGGCATATTCACGCCCGACGAAGAAAATGACGGGGACGGTCGCGAGACTTCAGAACCCGTGGGTGGCGTGCCGGGCATCGGCAACCTGCGTCACATGGCGGTCG
>JBHEOS010000139.1:0-950 GCA_046260695.1 Gammaproteobacteria bacterium | reverse complement strand
TGATCGACGAATATGGCGGGGTGGACGGTCTTGTGACCATCGAGAACCTCATCGAACAGGTCGTCGGCGAGATCGAGGACGAACACGATATCGACGAAGGCAGATACTGGACCGAGGAGAAGCCCGGCTGCTACGTGGCCCTCGCCAAGACCCCGCTGGAAGAGTTCGAGGCCGAAATCGGGCAATCGCTCACCGATGTGGACGAGGTGGACGAGGAAGAGATCGACACGATCGGCGGGCTGGTCTTCATGCTTCTGGGTCGGGTGCCGGTCCGCGGCGAGGTGATCGAACATCCCGCGGGTCCGGTGATCGAGGTCCTGGAAGCCGATCCGCGCCGCATCAAGCGGGTGCGCGTGCGGCTGGTCGAGGCCGCGCGTGGCGGGTGACGGCCGCGTCGCGACGGCGGTAAGTTATGTTCTGGCACTGCCGCGGTTGCGGCGAACCGCGGTCCTGATCTCGATCGGGGCGCTGGCTGCTTTGGGGCAGGCCCCCGTCGGCGCCTGGCCCGTCACGCTTGTCGCCCTCGCCATGGTCTTTGGCGTCTTTCAGCGTGTCGAGGGCTGGCGTGCGGCGGCGTGGACGGGCTGGGCCATTGGCACCGGCTACTTTCTGATGGCGTTGAACTGGATCGTGGAGCCGTTCCTTGTCGATATGGCACGGCATGGCTGGATGGCGCCCTTCGCGCTTCTGGGGTTGTCGGCGGGCATGGCGCTTTACTGGGGTGCAGGATTGGCGGCGGGGCGGGCCATGGGCGGAGGGCTCGCGGGGTTCGTGGGCGGGCTTGGCCTTGCCGAACTGGCGCGCGGCTATCTCTTCACCGGGTTCCCATGGGCGCAGCCGGGGCATGTGCTGATCGACACGCCGTTTCTGCATTGGGCGTCGTGGCTCGGGGCACCGGGATTGCTGGCGCTTGTGCTGATCGTGGCGGCGACACTTTGGCATCTCGCGGC
>JBHEOS010000138.1:0-1646 GCA_046260695.1 Gammaproteobacteria bacterium | reverse complement strand
GAACGGGACGATCATCGCGGGCCACGGCCGGTTGATGGCGGCCCTGCAGCTGGGCATGGACGAGGTCCCGGTGATGATTGCCCGGGGCTGGTCGGACGAGGACCGTCGGCTATACACGCTGGCCGACAACCGGCTGGCCGAGACGTCGGAATGGGACCCGGAGCTGCTGCAGATCGAATGGGACGAGCTGCGCGAGCTGGGCCTTGGTGACGACCTGGATATGATCGGTTTCAGCGATGACGACCTGAAAGGCCTATTGCCCGATGCGCTGTTGGAGGCGACGGGTGGACTGACGGACCCGGATGACGTGCCGGAGGTTCCGGAGGTCCCGGTGACGCGGCCCGGCGAAGTCTGGGTCCTCGGAAAGCACCGGCTGCTCTGCGGCGACAGCACGGCGGCCACCGATGTGGAAAAGGTGCTGAATGGCGTGACGCCACTGCTGATGTGCACAGATCCACCCTACGGCGTTGAATACGACCCAAGCTGGCGCAATCAGGCGGGGGCAGCCAAAACCAAACGCACTGGCAAGGGGCTGAATGATGACCGCGTGGCAGATTGCCAGCAAGGATCAGGATGCAAAGACCGTCCACGGGACCCAAAAGCCGGTGGAATGCATGCGCCGCCCGATCGAGAACAACTCGAGCCTCGGACAGGCGGTCTATGAGCCGTTCATGGGATCCGGCACCACGCTGATCGCGGCCGAGATGTCGGGGCGCATCTGCTTCGGGATTGAATTAAACCCAGCCTATGTCGATGTCGCAGTGCGTCGCTGGCAGGAATACACAGGCCGTGATGCGGTGCTGGAAGGGTTGGGTGCGACCTTCGCTGAAACGATCACGGCCCGCCTTGATGGCGAGCCGAAGGAAGATGTGGCTTGAGGCAGTCGGTCAGGCGATACGGTAGACCCGGCCACGCTCCATTTTTTCGGAGGTGATGGTCAGGCCAAGGCGCTTCTTGAGCGCGCCGGACATAGCCCCACGAGCGGTGTGTTTTTGCCATTGAGTGGCGGTCACGATCTCGTCGATGGTGGCGCCCTCGGGCCGCTTGAGCAGGTCGATCAGCGCAGCCTGCTTGGTGCCCTTACGCGGCGTGTGCCCCTTGGGCGAGGCCTCGGTCTTGGTGGGGCTGTCCGGCGCGGGCGTGTCGGTCGGCGCGTCAGCTGCGCCCGCAGACTCAGTGTTCGCGTCCTCAGTCTCGATGCCAATCGCGGCAATACCCGCTTCGGTCGCGACCAGCGTGACGCCGTGGCCATCACCGGTTTCGCGCCAGACCGGTTCGCCTTTGCGCATGTCTGCGTCGACCTCTTCGATCAGCCCTTTGGCGATCATGGTACTGACCACCTTGGCGGCAGCTCCGCCGCGCAGGCTTCCGGGCAGTGGCAGGGCGACGCGGTCCTTGTTTTGGGCGGCGCGCGACAGAATGATTGTCTGGGTGTCGGAAAGTTGGGTCATGCTGGTCTCCGGTGTGTGGGCAACGCAGGATGCGCCGCCTCCTACCGGGTGAAGCCCGCCAGTGGGCGGGCCGTGCGCTTTGCCGAGCCCGCGGGCTATTCCGCGTGTTCGCCCTCACCAAAAGCGCTGTCGGTGATGCGCTTCAAAAGGCTGGCGTAATGCTCGAGGGTGCCGACATCGCCCCAGCTGATCGCG
>JBHEOS010000137.1:671-1669 GCA_046260695.1 Gammaproteobacteria bacterium | reverse complement strand
GGCACGGGCGGCGCCGGCAAGTCGGGCAGTCAGGCCAGCCCCGGCAAGCGTCCGGCTGGCATCTCCGATGCCGAGATGGATCGCCGGATGAAGGCGCTTCAGGCCGCCAAGGCGCGCGAGACCGAAGAGGCCGCGCAGCGCGAGGCCGACGAGAAGGCGCGCGAGGAAGAGCGCAACCGCCGCCGCGACGAGGCCGAGGCCAAGGAACGCGAACAGCGCGACGCCGAAGAGCGTGCGCTCGCCAAGGCCGAAGAGGAGGCCCGCGCCAAGGACGCGGCCGAAAAGGCCGCATCCGCCCCGGCCGAGCCGGCCCAAGCCGAAGAGCCCGCGCAGGCGCGCCAGACGCCGTCCAAGCAGGCCCCGCCGCCGCGCAAGCGCGATGACGACGCCAAGACCAAGGGCAAGGGCAAGGGCCGTGGCGGCGACGACGCCCGGCGCGGCGGCAAGCTGACGCTCAATCAGGCGCTTTCGGGCGGTGAAGGTGGCCGGCACAAATCCATGGCCTCGATGAAGCGCAAGCAGGAGCGTGCGCGGCAAAAGGCGATGGGTGGCGCACAGGATCGCGAAAAGGTGGTCCGCGACGTGCAACTGCCGGAAACCATCGTGGTGTCGGAACTTGCGGGCCGCATGGCCGAACGCGTCGGCGACGTGGTCAAGGCGCTGATGCAGAACGGCATGATGGTCACCCAGAACCAGTCGGTCGATGCCGACACCGCCCAGCTCATCGTCGAGGATAGCCCCGGGTCGCTGAAACCGCGCCCGCCGGTGATCACAATCATGGGCCATGTCGATCACGGCAAGACATCGCTTCTCGACGCGATCCGCAACGCCAAGGTTCAGTCCGGCGAGGCCGGCGGCATCACCCAGCATATCGGGGCCTATCAGGTCACCACCGATGGCGGGTCCGTGCTCAGCTTTCTCGACACGCCGGGTCACGCCGCCTTCACGTCGATGCGCTCGCGCGGGGCGCATGTCACGGATATCGTGGTGCTCGTGGT
>JBHEOS010000137.1:0-509 GCA_046260695.1 Gammaproteobacteria bacterium | reverse complement strand
AAGGCGCCGTGATCGAGGCACAGCTCGATGTCGGGCGCGGACCCGTGGCCACGGTTCTGGTGCAGAAGGGCACGTTGCGCCGCGGTGACATCTTCGTCGTGGGCGAGCAATACGGCAAGGTGCGCGCGCTGATCAACGACCGGGGCGAGCGTGTGGACGAGGCCGGGCCATCGGTGCCGGTCGAGGTTCTGGGTCTCAACGGCACACCCGAGGCCGGCGACGTGCTCAACGTGGTCGAGACCGAGGCGCAGGCCAGAGAGATCGCCGAGTACCGCGCCAACGCCGCCAAGGAGAAACGCGCCGCCGTCGGGGCCGGCACCTCGCTGGAACAGCTTCTGGCCAATGCCAAGGCACACGAGAACCTCAAGGAGCTGCCCGTGGTTCTCAAGGCCGACGTGCAGGGCTCTGCCGAGGCGATCGTGCAGGCTGTCGAGAAGATCGGCAATGACGAGGTGCGCGTGCGCGTGCTGCATTCCGGGGTCGGCGCGATCACCGAATCCGATATCAAC
>JBHEOS010000136.1:1335-1673 GCA_046260695.1 Gammaproteobacteria bacterium | reverse complement strand
ATCAACCCGCTGCTGGAACCCGAGCAGATCGCCGCCATCCTGCGCGAGACCGGTGCCAAGGTCGTCGTCACGCTCAAGGCCTTCCCGAAGACCGATATCGCCCAGAAAGCCGCCGAGGCCGTGCGCCACGCGCCGCAGGTGCATACCGTCTACGAGATCGACCTCAACCGCTATCTGACCCCGCCCAAAAGCTGGATCGTGCCGCTGATCCGCCCCAAGAACCCGACCGGCCACCACGCAGATCTGCGCAACTTCAACAAATGCCTCGCGGCGCAGCCGAAGACGCTGAGTTTCAAAGACAGCAAGGCTGACCGCGTGGCGGCCTATTTCCACACGGG
>JBHEOS010000136.1:0-1325 GCA_046260695.1 Gammaproteobacteria bacterium | reverse complement strand
CTGATGCAGCGCAAGGTGAATGCGGACCTGTCGACCGTGCGCGCGGCCTTCTCCGGCTCGGCCCCGATGCCGCTGGAACTGTTCAACCGTTTCGAGAGCGCCACCGGAATCACCGTGATCGAGGGCTACGGGCTGACCGAGGCGACATGCCTCGTCTCGGCCAACCCGCCCGAGGGCCACAAGAAGGTCGGCTCGGTCGGCGTGCCCTTTCCCTACACGGATGTGCGGATCATCCGGGAAACGGCCAACGGCCCGATCGATTGCGAGACCGACGAGGTGGGCGAGATCTGCGTTTCCAATCCCGGGGTCTTCAAAGGCAACACCTATACCGAGACGGAAAAGAACAAGGCGCTCTATTTCTACGACGGGTATCTGCGGACCGGCGATCTGGGGCGCGTGGATGCCGACGGCTATCTGTGGATCACCGGGCGCGCCAAGGATCTGATCATCCGCGGCGGCCACAATGTCGACCCGGCCCAGATCGAAGAGGCGCTGATGGCCCATACCCACGTCGCCGTGGCGGGCGCGATCGGGCAACCCGACGCGCATGCCGGCGAGATCCCCTGCGCCTATGTCGAACTGGTCGAGGGCGGCTCGGCGACCGGCGCCGACCTGCTGGAGCATTGCAAGATCCACGTCCACGAGCGCGCCGCGATCCCCAGACATGTCGAGGTGCTGGGCGAGCTGCCCAAGACCGCCGTCGGCAAGGTCTTCAAACCCGACCTGCGCAAACGCGCGATCACCCGCATCTACAACGCCGCGCTCGACAAGGACGGATTGCCCGCGCAGGTCACTTGCGTCGTGGACGACAAGAAACGCGGCCTCGTCGCACAGGTCACCCGCACCGGCGAGGTGGACGACGCCACCATCGGCCACGTCCTCGGCCAGTTCACCCGGCCCTGGGACTGGGCCGAGTAGATCAAGGCTGTCGCTCTGGCTTTCAAGGGCTTCGATCTTTCATTCGTTGGCTTGCCTTGCGCGGAATCAAACGGAGTGTTTGAGAAGGTTCGTTGTGTAAAGTTTTTTCAGGATTTTTAACAATCAAAGAGGCTTGCGTCAAAACCTCGCGTATTGCGGCCAATTCTGTAGGTGGCGAAACATTGTTGCACGGGGGTTGGAAGTGAAAAAATCTTGTACACAATGGCTTAGCGGTATCGTATGTTAACAAATCCTAACATCAGCGGCGGAGTGCAAAACCTGACATTGTTTCATACTAGCTCGCGCGCTTCGGACATCGAAATCTTTTCAGGCGCTCAAAGCTGCATATAGCCCGTCCAGTGCTATCGACTGATCGCTCTTCCAGAGTGTCCAAATTGCCTATATAC
>JBHEOS010000135.1:1408-1729 GCA_046260695.1 Gammaproteobacteria bacterium | reverse complement strand
CATTGCTACCAGCATAATGATGCCGGAGTAAGGGTTCCCTTGCTGGGCGCCGCCTTCAGCCATTGCGTAAGCATTTGATATCATGTTGTTCTCCTTGTTGGGTTAGGTAGAAAAATTTCTTCCTCATTAAAAGTGAACGCGCGATCCAGCATTAAGACAGATCCCGCCGGGCATAAAATGAACGCCGATAATCGTTAAAGCAACCGGCAGCGATGGCATCCCGTATCTCGCTCATCAACTGCAGATAATAATGAAGATTATGGTGCGTGTTAAGTACCGCCGCGAGCACCTCGTTACTGCGATACAGATGGCTTAAGTACG
>JBHEOS010000135.1:966-1398 GCA_046260695.1 Gammaproteobacteria bacterium | reverse complement strand
CTGCAGATCCAGTCCAAACTGGATCGGCCCGAAGGTTTCCGGCCACCATGACGGCACATTACCGCGCAGCAGCGTTGGGACCAGTGCAAACAGCGACAGAAGCAGGCAGAATAAAACCACCAGGCCTCGGGTATTAAGACTATTAGACATCTGTGTCGTATCTCCCTTGAGCAATGACTACCGAACACCAATGAGTGTCCACCCGGAACCTCCAGATGGACACTCTGTCGTTTCCAGACAAAAAACTACTTATTGCCTGACTTCGGTAATCGACCCGCGGTTCAACTTAACTTTAACGCCATTAGCAATTTCAATGGTGACGATTGCGTCTTCTACGGCAGTTATTTTGCCATGAATGCCGCCGGCAGTGACCACAGATTCCCCAGATTTCAAGTTGGAAATCAGTTCACGATGCTGCTTGGCGCGTTTCTG
>JBHEOS010000135.1:468-782 GCA_046260695.1 Gammaproteobacteria bacterium | reverse complement strand
AAATACGCGCGGCTATAGTTCCGGCAGACGTAACAGTCACAATCAGGATCAAGCGGCCCGGCATCGTCACGGTAACGCGCCTGTTTGATGACGATCTTGCCAAAGCGGGTAAAAAGAACCCCGTTACGCGCGTTGCGGGTCGGCATGACACAGTCGAACATATCACAACCGCGCGCAACCCCTTCGATCAGATTTTCCGGGGTACCAACCCCCATCACATAGCGCGGGGCGTTAGCAGGCAGCAAAGGCAGGCTGAACTCCATCATGTCATACATCAATGGGGTCTCTTCGCCAACCGACAGACCACCTAAGGC
>JBHEOS010000135.1:0-350 GCA_046260695.1 Gammaproteobacteria bacterium | reverse complement strand
TGCCAGCTGAATCTCCATCGACAATTCCGGCGTCAACTGATGGCGACTGCCATCCAGATGTGACTGGAACTGAGCCCCCTCTTCGGTGATTTTGCGCAAATCACCAAGGCTGAAAACCTGAAAACCACCACTATCCGTGAGGACCGGTCGATCCCAGTTCATGAAACGGTGCAACCCACCGAGTTGTTCCACCAGACGATGACCAGGGCGCAGATAGAGATGATAGGTGTTGGCCAGAATAATCTGTGCGCCTATCTCTTTGAGCGTCTCAGGCAACATGCCCTTGACCGTTCCTTGCGTGCCGACGGGCATAAAAACCGGTGTATCAATAGTGCCACGCGGGGTATGAA
>JBHEOS010000134.1:0-1894 GCA_046260695.1 Gammaproteobacteria bacterium | reverse complement strand
CATTGATCCAGCTCGGCCAGTTCATCGGTCAGGACTGTCGGGACTGGCCGCTCGATGCGCCGGTTCCCGACTTGCCGCCGCTCGAGGATTTCCCCGGCCCCAAGGGGCGCTATGCCACCATACTGCGCATCATCGAATGCGAGGCCCCGACCCTGCGCCAGCTGCTGGGGCGGCTGGCCGCCGGGGGTGGCCATTGCACCATGGTCGGCACGCCAGAGCAGATCGCCGATCGGATGCAGCACTGGATCGAGGAACGCGGCGCGGATGGCTTCAACCTGATGCCGCCCTCGCTGCCCGACGGCATCGAGGATTTCATCGACCAGGTGGTGCCGGTGTTGCAAGCGCGCGGGCTGTTCCGCCGCGACTATGCGGGGCGCACCCTGCGCGACCATCTGGGACTGCAGCGCCCGCCGGCCTGAGTGTTGCCGGGCAACACCCCTACCCGCGAAAGCGCCGCACGCTGGCCCCCAGCAGGCTGAAATCATACGCCGCGCGCTCCGGCAGCAGGCGCAGCAGCACCAGCGAGATACCTACGGGAACAAGCGCCGCAAGCAGGAACGATTCCAGCAAGGTCGCCGTGCCCGCCCCCGGTGCGGGAAACAGCGCCAGTCCCGCCACCAGCCCGCAGGCGGTGCTGATCACCGCGTTGAGGCCGGTATAGCCACGATGGAACAGCACGAAAAACACCGGAAAGGCCGCCGCCGAGCACAGCAAATCCGCCAGCAGGAACAGATAAAGCACGCTGAAGCCCTGCGCGGCCAAGGGCGAGCGCGTGGCGATCGTGGGCTGGATCACCAGCTGGGTGCGCGATCCCGGTCGGCGTGAGATCTTGCATGATCTTGACGTGGCCGCGCGTGGTATCTTCGAGGCGCAAGGCAAGACCCCGTCCTTCGACCGCGTCTTCAAGGCCAAGGCCAACCTGTCACGCATATGGTATGACGACTGAAGAGGCACGGGCGTGCCGAAAGAGCCCCGAGCCTCTCGCATTCGCGACGCACTGGCCTCTGGTGAAAACGCTGCGTGCGCGCAGGCTCTGCCATTCTTGCAAGCGACAGCCGCAGGCGGATCCTGCGGCCAACCGATCATTTCAGGTGTGCGCGCAGCATCCAGGCGAATTTCTCGTGGGTCCGGCCGCGTTCGACGCACAGATCCTCGGTCAGCGCGTCGCCGTGTTTCGCGGCAAGTTCGCCGGCCCCGGCGATGGTTTCCGCCAGCGTCTCCTGCGCGTCCTTCAACAGGCGGATCATCTCTTCGGCGGCGGGTGCGCCGTCGATTTCAGCCACCTTCGAGCGCTTGATCATGCCCGCCAGCACAGCCTCTGCATGCCCGTCCAGCGCCTTGATCCGTTCCGCGAGATCGTCCTGCGCGACAAAGTGATCTTCATAGATGGTCTGGAACAGGTCGTGCAACGGCCCGAACGCCATGCCGGTGACGTTCCAGTGGAAATTCTGCGCAAGCATCGTGGTGACAACCGTCTCGGCCTTGCACTGGTTGAGGGCCTCGATGATCTGTGTGTTCGCATCGGTCGAAAGTGATTGTGCGGTCTGGGTCATCCCCGCCTCCTGCGTCATGTGTCAGATGCTGGCTGGCTCGTCGGCTGGCTACCTAGGCAGCGTACCTGTAAATGTCTTTATTTTTTCAACGGCTTGTGATTCACTTTCGGCGTGTAAGCAGCATGGAGCCGAAAAATGTCCCGATCGGATATCAGCGACCTTGAATGGGAATTCATCAAATGTGTTCTGCCCAACAAGTCCCGTGGCGTGCCGCGTGTCGATGACCGCAGGGTGATCAACGGTATTTTCTACGCGCTGCGGGTGGGCTGTCCGTGGCGGGATCTTCCGTCACAATATGGCCCTTACACGACGGTGTATAACCGCTTCAACAGGTGGTCGAA
>JBHEOS010000133.1:0-2266 GCA_046260695.1 Gammaproteobacteria bacterium | reverse complement strand
GGGCCCGAGGGTTGGTCTTCGTGTGACAAGTTCGCAGCGGTGCTTGAAACCGCTTCCTTGAACGAGGCCGACCTGGGCGAATACTGCCGCAAGCGCGGGATTTATCCGGCGCAGATCGTGGCTTGGCGGGCGGCCTGCGAGCAGGCGAATGACTGGGACCGCAGCAGCTCGGCCCGGATCAGCCAGGCGACGAAAGAGGAGAAAAAGCGGGTCAAGGATCTGGAGCGGGACCTGGGGCGCAAGGAGAAAGCTCTGGCCGAGGCGGCAGCGCTGCTGGTTCTGCGAAAAAAGGCCTCAGCGATCTGGGGGTGAGAAGTGGTCCTGCGCAGCAGGATCAGACCGTCCGGGGGACGGTCTGAAGCGCCGAACGCGAGGACGCATGATCAGCGCCCCGGATCGCCAAACCGCCACCTTGCTGATCGAAGAGGCTGTCACCGCTGGCGCGCGGCGCGCCAAGGCCTGTGCTGAGCTGGAGTTTAGTGAGCGAACCTTCAGGCGATGGACAAGGGACGGCCAGGTTCATGCCGATCAGAGGCCCCTCGTGCCGCGCCCCGACCCGCGCAACAAGCTTAGCGCGGCTGAACGCGCGGCCGTGCTGGATGTCTGCAATTCGACGGAGTTTGCCAGCCTGCCGCCGAGCCAGATCGTGCCCAGACTGGCCGATCAGGGGCGGTATCTGGCCTCGGAATCGAGTTTCTACCGCATCTTGCGCGCGGATGGACAGCAGCATCACCGTGGTCGGGCAAGGCCACCCGTCCGGCGCAAGCCACCTGCCAGCTACCAGGCCAGCGGGCCCTGCGAGGTATGGACCTGGGACATCACCTGGATGCCCGGGCCGGTGCTGGGCATGTTCTTCTACCTCTACCTGATCGTGGACATCTTCAGCCGGAAAATCGTCGGCTGGGAAGTCCATAAACGCGAAGGCGCAGACTTGGCGTCCGCCCTGATCAGACAGGCTGTCCTGTCCGAGGGCTGCATCACGCGCCCGCTGGTCCTGCATGCTGACAATGGCAGCCCCATGAAGGGCGCGACGATGAAGACGACCATGGAAAAACTGGGCATCACCGCGTCCTACAGCCGCCCGCGCGTCAGCAACGACACCCCCTTCTCCGAGGCGCTGTTCCGAACCTGCAAATATCGCCCGGACTGGCCAACCAAGGGGTTTGCCGCAAAGGCCGAGGCACAGGCATGGGTGAAATCCTTCGCAAGCTGGTATAACGGCGAGCACTTGCACAGTGCTATCCGCTTCGTCACACCGGATGGGCGCCACGCAGGGTTCGATCGCGCGACGCTCGCCAACCGCGCCATACTCTATGCAAATACTCGCGCGCAAAACCCGGAACGTTGGTCAGGTGAAACCCGAAACTGGCAACCCGCCGGACCCGTATGGCTGAACCCCGAAACCGAAACCAGCGCCCCTGAAATCAGGGACGCCGCATGAAATCGACGGACAACTCCTTTGACAAACACCGGCCCCGACAGATCGCGCTTGCGCCAGGCCGCGTATTCGTTCCACCAAGCCGCCTTCAGCCGCGTGATCGTCGAGGCCGACAGACCCTCGGCATCCGGCCCCAGAAGGGCGGCCAGCGCCTTACTATTACTACAGTTGCACATGCTGTCGATTTCTTCGATGTGCGATGGCGGCAGACAGCTGATGCTGCCTTCGCCATCGGGACCAATTCCAGATGAACGCCTCATCCAGGGGTGACCGCGGCAACAATCGGGACAGGAGGTGTCGAAGTTCTGATGTGGTGAGCGTTTTGGTCAGCCTGGAGATCACATCTTTGCCGTCTGACTGTTCGGACTCGTTTTGTTCGGTTTGCTGAAAGCCAAGCGGCGCTGGTCAGCGCTGAGGCGCGCGAGGAAAGCGGCGGCGGCCATGACAAGGCTCATATGACGATGCCAGCCGTGCCAGGAGCGGGCCTCACAATGATCGAGGCCGAGATCCTCCTTGGCGCGCAGGAAACATTCCTCGATTGTCCAATGCAGCCCGGCCGCCGAAGCCAGATCAGCAAGCGTGGTTTCCGAGCGGGCGTAGGCAAAGAAATAAGCAATGGTGCCGGGGTCACGCAGGCTGCGCCGTGCCAGAAGCCAGCGGGAAAATCCTTCATCGGTCTGATACGTGAGCGGAGCTATGCTGGAAAATGGGTGACGAGATTTGAGAAGGCGGCGTATCGTGGCGGGTGTCAAAGCCTGCCAGAACTTCCAAAAGGAACGATACGCCATGAAGAACGATACAGACATCATCGCCCTGCGTCAGCCGGAA
>JBHEOS010000132.1:2053-2316 GCA_046260695.1 Gammaproteobacteria bacterium | reverse complement strand
CGATGAACTCGTCGCGGAATACCACGTGCACGATCTTGAAACGCCGGCCGATGATCCGCGCGCGCTTGAACAGGCGCTTGACCTGCTCGGGCAGCGCATCGGTGACCACGTCGAAGTCCTTGGGGCTGCGGCCACGCAACAGGTCGCGGACGCAGCCGCCGACGGCGTAGGCCTCGAAGCCGCCCTCGTGCAGTCGCTCAAGGACAAACCGGGCGTTGTCGCTCAGGTCGTTCAGCGAAATGCCGTGGGTCTCGGCGGGGATT
>JBHEOS010000132.1:0-2043 GCA_046260695.1 Gammaproteobacteria bacterium | reverse complement strand
GGTCTGTGTTGGTGTCACGTTGTCTGACAAAACGGTCTGCCATTGCTCACCGTGGCCGGTATCGACGCGAAGCGGGCGTTTCGCGGGCCGGTCGCGTCGGTCGAACTCAAGGGTCGACGGACCACGGGTGGTTTAGAGGAGCCAGAAGTCTATCACTATGACCGTGGTCGCGTGATTCGACCGAACATGCGAGCAAAAATGGGGCCTTGCATGCCCCTGCCGGGACAAGCCGGCGGCGGCACGCGCAGGCGCGCACCAGCGCCTCGCGCACGCGCACGTGGTAAATACGAGTGGTGGCGCGCAAATGCGATGCTGTCGCGGCTTTCGCGCACCGACCAGCCCGTTTCTGTGCTAGCATTTTCCGCCGATATTCGCCCGAAAGATATCCGGCTCACATTGGGCCCCGACTTCATCTCACCCGCAAAAGGACGGTGTTCGTGAACGCGATCGAACTCTTGGCCGCAGTCGTCTTGTTGCCGTTCCTGGCCGCCCCGCTGGCGGCCTGGAGCGCCCGCATCAACCGCTATGCGGCCGCCTGGGTGGCCGGTGGGGCGACGGTACTCGCCCTGGCGATCTTCTCCTGGCTGGTCGTTGTGTACACCGGCCAGATGCCGGTGGCCACCTCGCACGCCTGGATCGAGGCCGCCGGCCTGTCGTTCGGGTTCCGCCTCGATGGCCTGTCGCTGTTGTTCACCGGCCTGATCCTGGTGATCGGCCTGCTGATCGTCGTCTACGCCCGCTACTACCTCTCCCCCAACGACTCGATGGGGCGGTTCTTCGCCTACATGATGATGTTCATGGGCGCGATGCTGGGCGTTGTGCTCTCCGAGAACATGATCAACCTGGTCATTTTCTGGGAGCTGACCTCGCTGGCCTCCTTCCTGCTGATCAGCTACTGGCAGCATCGAAAGGAGGCCCGCTACGGTGCGCGCCTAGCGCTGGCGATCACCGGCGCGGGCGGGCTGGCGCTGCTGGGTGGCGTGCTGATCCTCGGTCACATCGTCGGCTCCTACGAGCTGACCGACGTGCTGGCATCGGGCGAGCTGATCAAGAACCACGAGCTGTACGCCCCGGCGCTGATCCTGATCCTGCTGGGCGTGTTCACGAAGTCGGCCCAGTTCCCGTTCCATTTCTGGCTGCCCAACGCCATGGCCGCGCCCACACCGGTGTCGGCCTACCTGCACTCGGCCACGATGGTAAAGGCCGGCATCTTCCTGCTGGCGCGCTTCTTCCCGGCGCTGGCCGGCACCGAGCTATGGGTGATCATCGTCTCCACGGCGGGCCTGATCACCTTCCTGCTGGGCGCCTACACCGCGCTGTTCCGACATGATCTCAAGGGCCTGCTGGCCTACTCGACCATCAGTCACCTGGGTTTGATCACGCTGCTGTTCGGCTTCGGCACGCCATTGGCCGCCGTGGCGGGCATCTTCCACATCATCAACCACGCCACCTTCAAGGCGAGCCTGTTCATGGTCGCCGGTATCGTCGACCACGAGACCGGCACTCGCGACATGCGCCGACTGGGTGGGCTGATCAAGTGCATGCCGCACACCGCCGCGCTCGGCATAATCGCGGCGATGGCGATGGCCGGCGTGCCGCTGTTCAACGGTTTTATCTCCAAGGAGATGTTCTTCACCGAGTCGGTACGCGTCGCTGGTGCCCTGGGGCCGGTATGGCTGCTGCCGATCCTGGTTTCGCTGGGCGGTCTGATGTCGGTGGCCTACTCGGTGCGCTTCGTCCACGACACCTTTTTCGGCAAGCTCGACGGGGACCTGCCGAAGAAACCCCACGAGCCGCGCGGCATGATGAAGCGGCCGGTGGATATCCTTGTGGTGCTGTGCCTTGCCGTCGGCATCCTGCCGGCACTGGTGGTCGGGCCGTTGTTGCACGTGGCCGTGACCGGTGTCCTGCAGGCCGAGCCGCCCGAGTACAGCCTCTCGCTGTGGCATGGCTTCAACGTGCCGCTGCTGATGAGCGCCATTGCCTTGGTCGGCGGCCTGATCATCTACCTGTACCGGGCGCCAATCTTCCGCTGGCATGCCC
>JBHEOS010000131.1:0-2760 GCA_046260695.1 Gammaproteobacteria bacterium | reverse complement strand
GCGGCAGGTGAGTCTTGACGACGGACACACGGCCCTTCAGCCACTTGCGCATTTTGCAGAACTCAGGGTGGGTGCAACACATCTCGCCCAGACTTTCGGACCGCGCTACCGCATGCTGCTGGTGGGTGCAGGCCAGCTGGCGGCCTCGCTGGCAGAGCTGGCCCTGGCCATGGATTACGAGGTGCTGGTCACTGATCCGCGACCGGACGCCCTGAAGCAATGGACGGGGCCGGATGTGCCGCGACTCCCCGGCATGCCGGACGACGTTGTACGAGCGCAGGCCGCCGACCGCTTCTCGGTGGTTATCACCCTGACCCATGATCCGCGGATTGACGACATGGCCCTGATGGAGGCGCTGGAAAGCGACGCCTGGTACGTCGGCGCCCTGGGTTCAAAGCGCACCACGGAAAAGCGCCTGCAGCGGCTGCAGGCACTGGATATTCCACAGGATAAAATAGATCGGCTGCAGGCCCCGGTGGGCCTCGATATCGGCAGCAAGACGCCGCTGGAAATCGCCGTCGCCATCATGGCGCAGCTGGTGCAGCTGCGGCGCCGACCCACACCTGATACGGTTGCGCCAGCGCAGGCCGGCGCGAACCTCAGGCGCTGAGCTGCCTGCCGATCGGCAATTCGCGGATGCGCTTGCCGGTGGCGGCGAAGATGGCATTGCACAGCGCCGGCGCAAACGGCGGGGTTCCCGGTTCGCCGACGCCCGCCGGCGGCGCCTCGCTGTCGACCACTTCCACCTCGATGGCCGCCGGACTGTGCGGCATGCGCGCCACCCGGTAATCGTCGTAGTTTGACTGCTGTACCGCGCCCGCTTCCACAGTAATTGCTGCATCCAGCGCCGCGCTCAGCCCGAACACCGAACCGCCTTCCATCTGGTTGCGCACGGAGTCGCGGTTGACCACCGTGCCGGCATCCACAACCACCCACGCCTTCGGGATCGCCAGTTCACCATCCTCGCTGACCGTCACTTCCACCACCGTGGCGACATAGCTCAGGAAGCTGCGGTGTACCGCGAGGCCAAGTCCCGATCCCCTTTGCATGTCGCGACCCCAGCCCGCCATGTCAGTCGCGCGACGCAGCACGTGCTTGAGCCGGGCGGTGTCAAACGGGTACTCGCCCTTGTCCGCGCCATAGTTGGCAAACTTCGAGCCTTCGGCCTCGAAATCGATCAGCCGGTCCGGGCCGATGGCCTCGAGCAGGAAATCACGATGATCGCGGCCGGCAGCATCCGCCAGCTCGGCCATGAACGACTGTGAGGCAAAGCAGTGGTAGATATTCGCCACCGAACGCATCCAGCCAATGCGCAGCTGCGCGGGTACGCGACCTGTCTCTGCCTGAATATGCTCCAGCGCATAGGGTGGATCGCGCAGGCCAAGATCGGTCTCGAATCCCGGCTCTTCGGCCCCCGCGACAAAGGTGGACTGGATTGTGGGAAAGGTGGAGCGGTGACGCCATGCCTGCAGCCTCCCCTGATCGTCGAGCCCCGCCTCGAGCCGCTGCGCGCTCACGGTGTGGTAGAACCCGTGGCGGATATCGTCCTCACGGCGCCACTGCACTCGAACGGTGCGTCCTGTCTTGTGAGCCAGATAGGCCGCTTCCGCCGCAAAATCCGGCTTGGACTTGCGACCAAAGCCGCCGCCCAGCAGCGTGACGTGAACCCGCACCTGGCTTTCCTCAAGCCCGAGCATGCCGGCAATCAGGCTCTGGTCTGCCTGCGGATTCTGGGTGCAGGACCATACCTCGAGCACGCCGTCGGCGAAGCGCGCGCTGGCCGCGGGCGGCTCCATGGGCGCCTGCGCCAGATGGGGCACGTAATACTTCGCAGTGTGCGTCTTCGCGGCGGCTTTCAGCGCCGCATCAACATCGCCCTTGCTGTAGTGAACGTCTCCGGGCTTCTCATTGGCCGCCTCCATCTGCCTGCGAAAAGCAACCGAGCTGTAACCGTCATTCGGCGAGTCCGACCAGGTAATGGCGAGCTTCTCGCAGGCTTTCTGCGCCGCCCAGGTATTGCTCGCGAGAACGGCGACGCCACCGAGCGGACGGAACTGCACCGGGGCTTCGGTGTTCGCAGGCATTTCGATCACGTCGATCACGCCGGGCACCTTGCTCGCCTCGGTGTCGTCCACCGACTGCACTTTCGACAGCACCACCGGCGGCCTCGCGATAACGGCCACCACGGTATCGTCAAGACGCACGTCCGCGGCAAACGTGCCCTTGCCGGTAAGAATATCCGCCATGTCGACAATCGGCATGCCCGCACCGATGTAGCGCCAGTCCTTGCGCGCCTTGACGGATACCGCGTCCGCGGGAGGCGGCTGCCTGTTGGCGACGGCGGCAGCGAGGTCGGCAAAATCCAGCGTCTTGCCGGAGGCGTGACGCGCCTTGTGCTGCTCGACCACGCAGTCCTCGGGTGCAACACCCCACTGCTCGGCTGCCGCGTCCCGCAACATATGCCGCACGGTGGCGCCGGCGAGACGCAGACGCTCCAGGTTGAAGCGGATACTGCGTGAGCCATCCGTGTTCTGGTCGCCGTAGCGCTTGTCGCCGAGGGCCTGCTCAATCGCGATACGGTCCCAGTCGGCCTCGAGTTCATCGGCCACAATCTGCGCCACGGCGGTGCGCGCGTGCTGGCCCATCTCGGAGCGATGACAGGTAATGACCACGGTGCCGTCAGCCTGCAGAGCGATGAACAGGCGCGCATCACTGTCGGCGTCGGCCGCTTCAGCAGCTACCGCCGAGGCCGAGGGTCCC
>JBHEOS010000130.1:0-3200 GCA_046260695.1 Gammaproteobacteria bacterium | reverse complement strand
GCGGCGGTCTGGCGTGCGCGTTGACGGTTGAGCTTCATGGCTTAAGGGGCGTGCTCCGTCAGGTGGAACAGTCCCGGACCGTGGGCGGAGAACCGACAGGGTTTGCCGGTATCCGCCCGGGAGACCGGGGATCACCATGGGAGCGGCTGTGGGGCCTGAAACTTGAGGCGATCTAAGCAGTTCGGAGGGGGTTCAACGCGACTCGGGTGCGGCCACCAGACCGTTCAGATGCAGCCGACAGTCCACCCCGGCGGGGATGCGGTCGTCGGGGTTGGCCACCTGCAGGCGGACCCCGAAGGTGGCGCTGGCGGCGTCGACGACCGGGTCGATCCGGACGATCTCCGCGCTCAGGCGCGGTGCACCGGGCAACCGGGCGACCACGGTGGCCTGGCTGCCGGCCTGAACCTGGCCGAAGTACTGTACCGGCAGCAGGGCCTCGATGCGCAGCGGGTTGATCTGGATCAGCTTCAGAATCGGCCGCTCCTTCACGTACTCGCCGGCGGCCAGATAGCGCTCGGCCACCACCCCGTCGATCGGGCTGCGCAGGGTGAAGCGTTCGAGCAGCGCGGCGGCGCGCGCCTCCTGGAGGACGGCCAGGCGTTGCGCCGCGCGGGCCTGCTCCAGCGCCAGCCGGGCCAGCAGGACCTGGGTCTGGGCCTCGTCGCGCTCCTGCACCGAGACCACCTTGTTGCGGTAGAGCTCCTCGAAGCGCTTGAGTCGGCGCTCGGTGAAATCCAGTTCGGCCTTGCGGGTCTCGACCTCGCCGCTCATCGCGGCGCGGGCCTTGGCCTCGGCGTAGGTGGCCTCCTCCACCGAGGATTCCAGGCGCGCCAGGACCTGCCCGGCCTGGACCCGGTCGCCACGGTCCACGCCGATCTCGGCCAGCACGCCGCTGGCGGCGCTGCTGAGCTCGACGACCTCCGCCGGCTGGATCATGCAGTTGAACTCAGTCGGTTCGACGGCGTGCAGCGGTGCGGCGGCGCACAGCGCCGCGAGGCAGGCGCCGGTCAGCCAGCGCGGGGTGAGGTGTGCGTCAGACATCGGCCTGCTCCTGCAAGCGTCGGTGCAGGCCGCGGTAGGCGCGCCCTGCCAGGGATTCGCTGGGGTGGGTGAAGCGGACCTGGGCCCGTGCCCCGATATGGGCCGGCACCGGCGGCAGCTCCACCGTGTATTCGACCACCTCGTGCAGGGCGGTCAGGCCGCGGGGGTCGCTGGGGTCCGTCAGGATCTCCCCGCCGCCACCCGTGCCCAGGGCGGCGCTAGCCAGCCGCCGGTTCGCTGCCGGCACCTCGTGCAGGATGCTGGCGCGCAGGACCGTGCCGGGGCGTTCGGCCAGGCGGACCTCGACGGCCACCACCCCGCGGCGCAGGCCGCCGGCCGCCGACTGCGGCACGACCACCCGCAGCTGCATCGGCCGCCCGTCGAGCACATAGCCCAGCAGCTCGCCGCGCCGGACGAAGCGCCCGGGCAGGTCCGCGCCGTCCAGCAGCACCACGGAACCGGCGACCGGGCTGCGCAGTTGCAGGCCCGCGAGGTGCTGCGCCAGGCGCGCCAGCTCGGCCTCGACCGTGTCGAGCCGGTCAGTGAAGATCGCCGCCTCGCCGCGGTCTTTCAGGCGGGCGGCGTCGTGCTGCGCCTGCAATTGGCGACGCTGGGCCTGCAGCGTGTCGTGACCCGCACTCAAAATGGCATTGCTCAGCGTCAGCAGCACCGCGCCCGGCGCCACCGCCGCGGCCTCGTCGACCTGGATCTGCTCGACGAAGCCCTCGGTCCCGGCCAGCAGCTCCGCCTGGGCGGGCGCGATCACCACACCCTGGGCCACGGTCCGGCTGGGCAGCGGCGACAGCAGCACGGCCAGCAGCGCCAGCCCCGGCAGCACGGCCCCGACCAGCAGGCCCTGGGCCCGCCGCGGCGCCAGCCGGGCATCGCGCAGCAGAAAGTGCAGATAGCGGACCAGCGGCCGCGCGAGCAGGAACACCCCGGCCCACACGGCGAGCCCGAGCCCAAGCAGCGGCTGTCGCTGGGCCAGCAACAGCAGGATCCAGAACAGGATGTACCAGCGGTAGCAGAAGGCGGCGGCCCCGTAGCCCTGATACCAGCGCCGCTCCCCCGGGGTCTGCGCCGGCGAGACGCTGTCCTCCAGGCGCAGCAGGTAGCGCTGAGTCAGGTAGCTGTAGTAGCGGGCCGCGCGCGAGGCCAGGTTCGGGATCTCGATCCAATCGGTCAGCGCGTAATAGCCGTCGAAGCGCGCCAGGGGGTTCAGGTTGAACAGCAACGTCGACAAGGTCCCGATCAACAGCAGGTTGTAGGCGACGGCCGAGAACCAGCTGCCATTCTCGGCATACACCCAGCAGCCCAGCGCCACCGCGCTGATGAACAGCTCCACAGCCACCCCGGCCAGGCTGACCAGGATGCGCTGGCGCCGCTGCGGGAAATCGCTGGCGGCCGAGGCATCGACATAGGCGACCGGCAGCAGCGCGAGCAGCATCACCCCGCACTCATGCACCTCGCCGCCATAGCGTTTGATGACCGCGGCATGTCCCAGCTCGTGCAGCGCCTTCATGCCCACGTAGCAAAGCAGCAGCAGCGGCAGGTTCCCGGCCGCCAGCAGCCGGTCCACGACATCGGTGCTCAACTCCGGCCAATGCAGGGCCGCGGCGACCAGCGCGCTGGCGACCGCGATCAGCCAGACCAGGGCCCCGGCCGGGCCGAACAGCGGCGTCAGGACGGGGCTCAGTCGGTCGAGCAGCCGGTTCGGATCGAACAGCGGCAGCCGGATCGCCAGCGGGTTGAACCCGCCCCCGGCGGGGCGCGCGGCGGGCAGGGCCTCGCGCAGGTATTGGCGCAACGGTGCCGGGACCTGCCCCACCAACAGGCCGGTGGCGAGCAACTGGGCGAGGGTCTGGGTCAGCTCCTCCAGGGGGGGCGGCGATTGCAGCCGGTCATAGGCCTCGGCCAGGCTCAGTGAACCGTCCAGGGACTGCAGCAGCGGCGCCAGGGCCTCGCTCACGAGCAAACGCCGGGCACCGAGCCCGTCGCTCAGAACATAGTCCCGGTGTCCCCGGTGGTCGCGCGGTTGCAGGCGGGTGTGATCAGCCAGCCGAAGCCGTAGCGGTGCAAGGTGTGTCCACAGTGTGTCCATGTACCTCTAGAATCCCTGATGTCGGGACATGACCGGAAATCACCGTAACGTCCGAGCG
>JBHEOS010000013.1:25927-35693 GCA_046260695.1 Gammaproteobacteria bacterium | reverse complement strand
GCGTCAGGTGATCGAGGTGCTCAAGGATATCGATGGCGTGAGTTTTACCTTCTTCAATGCGCATGACGTGGTGCGGCATCCATTGGTGCAGCGGATCGTTAACGCCTATGAGATCCATGAGAAGGCCAAGGACGGACTCGGCGGCGATGACCGCTGAGGCGAAGCCGCCGCCCCTGCGGCTGTTCCTGGATGTGCAGCGCGTCAGCGCGGCGTCCGATCTGCCTACGGATGCCCAGTTGCGCGGCTGGTCCCGCGCGGCGTTGGCGGATGCCGGCGGTACGCATGCGCTTACCCTGCGGCTGGTCGATGCGCCGGAGAGCGCGGCGCTGAATCAAGATTACCGGCGTAAACAGGGGCCTACCAATGTCCTGTCATTTCCCTACGAGGCCCCGCCCGGATACGCCCGACGGCTGTTGGGCGATCTGGTGATCTGCGCCGATGTGGTGCGCCGGGAGGCCCAGGAACAGGGTAAATCACTGTCGGCGCATTGGGCCCATATGGTCGTGCATGGCGTGTTGCATCTGCGTGGGTATGACCACATGATGGCCGCCGAGGCCGCCGAAATGGAATCTCTTGAGACGGAGATCCTGGCCCGGCTAGGCTTCCCGGACCCGTATGGCGGATAATCGCAGCCAGGCCTGATGCCAGACCACACACCAGAACCAAACTTCAGAATCTATGGACGACCGACCTAGTCAGACCTTGACCACCAGCCGCACCTGGTTCGAGCGCCTGGGCAACGCCTTGTTGCGCGAGCCCCGCGACCGTGAACAGCTCATCGAATTGTTGCGCGATGCGCAGCGACGCAACCTGCTGGACGCCGATGCGCTCGGCATGATCGAGAGCGTGTTGCAGGTGGGCGAGATGCAGGTGCGCGACATCATGATCCCGCGCGCGCAGATGGTCGTGGTCGACCGCGACGCCAGCCCGGAGGTCATCCTGCCGGTCATCATCGAGTCGGGTCATTCGCGTTTCCCGGTCATCAGCGACAGTCGCGACGAGGTTGTGGGCATCCTGCTGGCCAAGGACCTGTTGCGTTTCCGCTTCGAGGGCGACGTGCCGTTCGACATCAAAGATGTCATGCGGCCCGCAGTATTCATCCCGGAAAGCAAACGTCTGAACGTGCTGCTCAATGAATTTCGCGCCAGCCGTAACCATCTGGCCATCGTGGTTGACGAATACGGCGGCGTGGCCGGCATGGTCACGATTGAGGACGTCCTGGAGCAGATCGTCGGCGAGATCGAGGACGAACACGATATCGATGAAGACGCCTTCATCCGCCAGCGCAGCGAGAACCACTACATCATCAAGGCGCTGATGCCCATCGAGGATTTCAACGCGCACTTCAACGCGGATTTCAGTGACGAGGAGTTCGATACCGTCGGTGGGCTCGTGACCCAGGCCTTTGGCTACATGCCCAAACGCGGTGAGGGGTCAGCATCGGTCGTTTCGAATTCAAGGTACTGCGTGCCGACAATCGCCGCGTGCACATCCTGGCGTTGGCCGTCTTGCCACCCCTGTCCGATGCAGAGGCGCCGGCCGCCGAAGAATGATCCCCCTGCCGGACAGGCCAGCCTCGTGTCGCTGACCCGTAACCCTCTGCCACCGGATTTCCGCATGTCCCTGATCGACCCCACGCACCCGATGCTGCGCAGACTGGTATTGCCGGCCGCCCTGGCCTTGGGCGCGGCGATGCCCTTCGGGTTCGCGCCCTTCGGCTGGTTCCCACTGCCGGTGATTACGCTGGCGGCGCTGTTTCTGCTGCTGCAAAATCGCGCGCCCGCGTCGGCAGGACGGATCGGGCTCGCCTTCGGTCTGGGTATGTACGGTGTCGGGCTGAGCTGGATTCACATCAGCATCCATTATTACGGTGGCTCACCCCTGCCGGTCGCGATGGGCGCAGCCGCACTGCTGGCCGTGCTTATGGGTTTGTATCCCGCCCTGTTGGCCTATGCCGTGGCGCGCCTCGGCGTGCCGGGCGCGGTGTCTCTGCTGCTGGTGCTGCCAGCGGGCTGGGTGTTGTCCGAGTGGCTGCGGGGTGGGCTGTTCACCGGTCTGCCCTGGCTGAACATCGGCTTCACCCAGATCGACGGCCCACTGGCGGGTTTTGCGCCGCTGCTGGGTATCTACGGGATGGCCTGGCTGGTCGCGCTCAGCGCCGGTGCCCTGGCCTGGACCCTGGTGGGCCGCGGTCCGGCGCGCGGGCTCGGTCCGCTGTTGCTGGCGGGGTTCTGGTTGGCCGGTGCCGGTCTGGCGTCGATCGACTGGACCCGACCGGCCGGGGCGCCCCTGCGGGTCAGTCTGATCCAGGGCAATATCCCCCAGGACCTGAAATGGGCGCCTGAACAGCAACGGGCGACCCTGGAGAAATACCTCGATCTGACCCGTCCGGAGTGGTACGCGCAGGGGACGCACAAGAGCGATCTGGTGGTCTGGCCGGAGACGGCGATACCGGCCTTCCATCATGAGGTCGAGGCGGAGTTTCTGGCGCCGCTGAGCCACGAGGCGCGGCGTGCCGGCAGCGATCTGCTGACCGGGATCCCGGTGCTCGACCGCGAACGTTGGCTGTACTACAACGCGGTGATCGCCCTGGGCCAGGAGGAGGGGGCCTACTACAAGCACCACCTGGTCCCCTTCGGCGAATACCTGCCCCTGCGTAAGCTGCTCGGCTCGCTGTTGCAGGTGATGCCGCTGCCGGTGGCCGATTTCAGCGCCGGTTCGCTCGACCAGCCGCTGTTGCAGGCGGCGGGATACCCGGTCGGCGTGTCGATCTGCTATGAGATTGTGTTCGGCGATCAGATCATCACCCAGCTGCCGCAGGCGGCCTATCTGGTGAATGTCAGCAACGACGCCTGGTTTGGCGATTCGCTGGCACCGCACCAGCATCTGGAGATGGCGCGCATGCGGGCGCTGGAAACTGGCCGCTACCTGTTGCGGGCGACCAATACCGGTATCAGCGCCATCATTGGCCCGGACGGTGGGGTGCGCGTGCGCAGCGCGCAATTCGAGACCGCCGTCGTGCGCGGCGAGATCGAACCCCGCACCGGCGCCACGCCCTATGTCCGATGGGGCGACTGGCCGGTGATCATCGCCGCGCTGTGCGTCTTCGTGGCCGCCGGTTGGTGGCGTGGCAAGGCCGGTTAGACGGACCCATGCTCAGTTACCGCCACGGCTATCACGCCGGCAATTTCGCCGATGTCTTCAAGCATGTCGTTTTGTTGCAGCTGCTGCACGCCCTGCAGCGCAAGCCGGCGCCGATGTTCGTGCTGGATACCCACGCGGGTACCGGACGCTACGATCTGGCCGCCGCCGAGGCGATCAAGAACCGGGAATTTGTCGGCGGCGTGCAGCGTGCGATGCAGTGTGCCGGGGCGCCCGAGGCGGTGGGCGACTATCTTGCCCGGGTGCGCGCGGAAAACGCCGAGGACGAGACGCTGCGGTATTACCCGGGCTCGCCGTGGCTGATCCGGAGCCTGCTGCGGGCGCAGGACCGACTGGCCCTGAGCGAGCTGCACCCCGCGGATTTCGCCGTCCTCAAACGCCTGTTCGCAGGTGATCGGCAGGTTGCGGCGCACCGGCAGGATGCCTATCAGGGACTCAAGGCCTTTCTGCCGCCGCCCGAGCGGCGCGGCCTGGTACTGATCGATCCGCCCTATGAACGCAAGGACGAATATGCCCGGGTCGCGGCGGGGCTGCAGGCGGGCTACGCGCGCTGGCCGACCGGGGTGTATGCGATTTGGTATCCGATCCTGTCGCGTTCGCTGATCACGCGGTTCCATGCCGCGATCACCGCGACCGGCATCCGCAAGATCCTCTGTGTCGAGTTGCGCATCGGCGCAGACAGCGCGTGCACGGCGTTCATCGGCAGCGGCATGCTGATCGTGAACCCGCCCTGGCCCATTCAGGAGGACCTCGCGGGGCTGTTGCCGTGGCTGTGGCGCTGTCTGGCCCCGGAGGGGCTGGGCGGTCAAGGGGTGAGTTGGCTGGTGCCCGAGTAGCTGATACCGGCCAGCGTCGCTTCAGCGCTGGCCGGCCGGTGCCCGCGCGCGCAGGGCGGCGGCCAGGCTGCGGATGAAATCCGCGGCCACGTGCTGTCTGCCCAGTTCGTTCAGATGCCCGCCATCGTGGGTGTAGGCGCCGATCAGGCTGTAGTAGGTGTTGCCGTCCTGGGTGAACGCCTCGCGGCTGCCGTCGGGGTAGGTCGATTCGCTGGCCGCCAGATCGAAGATCGGATCCTCGGCGTAGGTGCTGCGCAGCCGCTGGTTGAACGCGTGGCGTTTGATGTTGGCGAGTTTGGCGCGGTTGGGCTTGCCGATGGTCTCGCGGATCCAGACGCCGAAACCGCCCGGGGTGTCGCGCAGCGCCGTGGTCACGTGGATGAAGGTGATGTCCGGATGGCGTGCCTTGAGTCCATCGAGCACGTCGCGGTAATACCCGAACAGGGCGTCGACATCGGTGTCTTCGAGGATGTCGATATAGCAGAACTTGAGCAGCGCGTAGTCGATCTTGCCGGCCAGTTCCTGATCGATGATCCGGCGGAAATCGTCGCACTTGCTCGTGGGCTCGGTGTTCTTGCCCACCGGCATGTGCAGCAGAAAGCCGCCCGGAGGCAGGGCGGGCGTCCCCCGTTCGAGTACCGGCAGCGGTGTGCCGCTGTCGCGCAGGATGTCCGCCAGGCCGTCCATGATGTCGCCGCCCACCGATTGGTGGCCGAAGTAGCCGCGAGCCGTTTGCAGCGTGGCCAGGTCTTGCTTCAATTCATCGGTCATCGAGAAGGAACTCACGGATCTCCCCTGCTGGCAGGATATTAACGACAGCAATGTCAGTGATTGGATCAGGCGGCTGAAGAGTTTGCGCATGGCGTCTTCCTGTCTGATGGCCGGTGCGGTATCCGGGCCGCGGTAAAGTAACGCGGATCGCCCCGCAGCACCACCCGCGATGAAGGCCCTCTATTTCAGGTTGTTCAGGCCCGAGCCCGGCGCTGGCGCCGGGCGCTCGCCGACCCGCGCCTGTGCCGTGAAGCGCTCGCCCCGTCGCAGGCCGTCGATGCGCAGGTTCGTGCCCGGCGGCAGCGCGGCGATCCGGTTCATGGAGTCGCGGGCGTTGCTGACCGGCTGGTCGTTGAGCGTGGTCACCACGTCGCCGGGTTGCAGGCCGGCCTGTTCGGCGGGCCCGCCGCGCAAGACCCCGGTGATCAGCACGCCTTGTACACGGGTCAGGCCAAACGATTCCGCCAGCAACGGGGTGAGTTCTTGGGCCTCGATGCCGAGCCAGCCGCGCACCACCCGTCCGTGCTCGATGATCTGTCGCATCACGTCCTTGGCGAGGCTCTCGGGGATCGCAAAGCCGATGCCCTGCGAGCCGCCGGAACGGCTGAAGATGGCGGTATTGATCCCGATGAGTTCGCCATAGGCGTTGATCAGGGCGCCACCGGAATTGCCCGGGTTGATGGCCGCGTCGGTCTGAATGAAATTCTCGAAGGTGCTGATGCCGAGCTGATTGCGCCGCGTGGCGCTGACGATGCCCTGGGTCACGGTCTGTCCGACGCCGAAGGGATTGCCGATCGCCAGCACGACATCGCCGACGCGCAGCTGTTCGGAGTCGCCGATCACGACGCTGGGTAGGGTGATGTCGCCTTGATCTTCCAGGCTCAGTTTGAGCACGGCCAGGTCGGTCTCGGGGTCGGCCCCGACCGAGGTCGCCTGGAGACTGCGGCCATCGCCGATCATGACCTGGATCTGGTCGGCATCCGCAACCACATGATGATTGGTCAGCACATAACCCTGCGCGCTGACGATCACGCCGGAGCCCAGGCTGGTTTGCAGCCGTTGGCGCTCGGCGCCGAGGCGGTCGCCGAAGAAAAACTGGAACAGCGGGTCGTTGGCGAACGGGTGCGCGCGCTGGGTGATGAGTTTGGCGGTGTAGATATTGACGACCGCGGGCGCGGCGCGCGCGACGGCGTCGGCATAGGAAACCGGCCCATTGCGCTCCCCCTGGGGCAGGGCCGCGCGGGTATCCGCCCGCTCGACGACCTCGATCCGGGCCGGTTCGCCGCGGAACAGCTCCGGCCTGAGCAGGAGCAGGGCAGCGGCGGCGATCAGCCCCACAGTAGCCGATTGAATCAGGAAAAATGCCAGTTTGCGGATCTGCATGCCTGCGTTACCCTAACGTGCGCTTCGGCTGCGAAGCTTAACAAATATGCGCCCGGCGCGGTTCGAAACCATGGTCGATCTCCACGAGTTGGTCAGCTACTGCGACACGCTGCTCGATACCGCGGCGTTCCAGGACTATTGCCCCAATGGCCTGCAGGTCGAGGGCCGCCGTCAGGTGCGCCGCGTGCTCAGCGGCGTGACCGCCAGTCAGGCGCTGGTGGATGCCGCCGTCGCGGCGGACGTCGACGCCGTCCTGGTGCATCACGGGTATTTCTGGAAGGGCGAGGACCCCTGTGTGCGCGGGATGAAGCGCCGCCGCCTGGCCGCCCTGCTGGCGGCCGATATCAGCCTGATCGCCTATCACCTCCCGCTGGATGCCCATCCCGAGTACGGCAACAATGCCCGGCTGGGCGCCGTTCTGGGTTTTCCGATCGCCGGTTGGTTCGGTGCCGACCGGGGCCCGGCCATCGCCTGCTTCAGCGAACTGCCGCAGCCCCTCTCTGGCCCGGCCTGTGCGCAGCGCTTGGCGGCGGCGCTGGGGCGGGCGCCCCTGTTCGTGCCCGGTGGCGAACAGGCCATCCGGCGCATCGGCTGGTGTTCGGGTGCGGCGCAGTCCTACATCGAGGCGGCGGCGGCCCTCGGGCTGGATGCCTTCATCAGCGGCGAGGTCTCCGAGCCGACCGTGCATGTGGCGCGGGAGTGCGGCATCCACTTCTACGCCGCGGGGCATCACGCCAGCGAACGTTACGGCGTCAGCGCGCTCGGCGAGCACCTCGCGCACCGATTCGGTCTGGAACAGCGTTTCCTGGATCTGGATAATCCGGCTTAAGTCAATGAAAAGCCTAAACCTGGCTTGACCTCCCCGAATACTTAATAGAAGCTATGCGGCTTTCCAGGCCCCACCGGGTCGAGCGCGCCGGGCTACACGCCGCGGCGGGATACCGAATTGTTCGGTCCGACTTGCCCGCCAAGCCCGGAATGACGAATTTTCAGAAGCAGACAATCCTGGAGAGCCTTGATGAGTACTGATGGCGTAGATACCAGTCGGCGTCGCTTCCTGACCGTGACCGCCTCAGTAGTGGGCGGCGTCGGCGCCGTGTTCGCGGCGTATCCCTTCCTGGCCTCCATGCAGCCGAGCGCGCGTGCTCAGGCGGCCGGGGCGCCGGTGGAGGTGGATATCAGCAAGCTCGAGTCCGGCCAGAAGATCAATGTGGAGTGGCGCGGCAAGCCGGTCTGGGTGGTCAAGCGCACCCCCGAGATGCTCGGCGCGCTGCCGGGCCTGGATGCCACGTTGGCCGATCCCGCCTCGGAGGTTCCCCAACAGCCCGACTACGCCAAGAACCCGGTGCGCTCCATCAAGCCCGAGATCCTGGTGCTGATCGGTATCTGCACCCATCTCGGCTGTTCGCCGACCTATCGGCCGGAAATCGCGGCGGAGGATCTGGGCGCGGACTGGAAGGGCGGGTTTTTCTGCCCCTGCCACGGGTCCAAATTCGATCTGGCCGGTCGCGTCTACCGCGGCCTCCCGGCGCCGACCAACCTGCACGTGCCGCCGCACCGCTACGTGGGTGAATCGGTGATCCTGATTGGTGACGACCAAGGAGTTGCATAACATGGGTGAACGAACCGACAAGTGGCAAGGCGGCATACTGGGTTGGATCGATGACCGCTTCCCGCTCAGTGCCATGTGGAACGACCATCTGGCCAAGTATTACGCGCCGAAAAATTTCAACTTCTGGTATTACTTCGGGTCCCTGGCCCTGCTGGTGCTGGTGATCCAGATCGTCTCCGGCATCTTCCTGACCATGAATTACAAGCCCGACGCGGAGCGCGCCTTCGCCTCGGTCGAGTACATCATGCGCGATGTGGAATGGGGCTGGCTGATCCGCTACATCCATTCCACGGGGGCCTCGGCGTTCTTTCTGGTGGTCTATCTGCACATGTTCCGCGGACTGCTCTACGGCTCCTACCAGAAGCCGCGCGAGCTGATCTGGATCTTCGGCGTGCTGATCTATCTGTGCCTGATGGCCGAGGCGTTCTTCGGTTACTTGCTGCCCTGGGGTCAGATGTCCTACTGGGGCGCGCAGGTGATCGTGAATCTGTTCGCGGCCATCCCGATCATCGGCGAGGATCTGTCGGTGTGGATCCGTGGCGACTACGTGATTGCCGATGCGACCCTCAACCGCTTCTTCGCCTTCCACGTGGCCGCGGTGCCGCTGGCATTGATCGCGCTGGTCGTGGTGCACATCCTGGCGCTGCATGAGGTGGGCTCCAACAATCCCGACGGCGTGGAGATCAAGAAGATCAAGGACGCCAACGGCATCCCGAAGGATGGTATCCCGTTCCATCCGTATTACACGGTCAAAGATATCGTCGGCACGGTGGTGTTCCTGATCTTCTTCAGCATCGTGGTGTTTTTCATTCCCGACGGCGGCGGTTTCTTACTGGAGCCGCCGAATTTCGAGCCGGCCAATCCCTTGAAGACGCCGGACCACATCGCCCCAGTGTGGTACTTCACGCCGTTCTACGCGATGCTGCGTGCGGTCCCGAGCTTCTGGGGCACCCAGGTCTGGGGCGTGATCGTGATGGGCGCGGGGGTGGTGATCCTGTTCTTCCTGCCGTGGCTGGATCGCAGTCCGGTCAGGTCGGTCCGTTACCGCGGGCCGTTCTTCAAAACCGCCCTGGCGCTGTTTGTCGTCAACTTCCTGGTCATGGGTTACCTGGGTACACAGCCGGCGACCGCGGGCAAGACCCTGATGGCGCAGTTCGGCACGGTCTACTACCTGGCGTTCTTCTTACTGATGCCCATCTACACCAAGATGGACAGCTACAAGCCGGTGCCGGAAAGGGTGACGAAATGACAAAGCTAATCCTGAGCTTGCTGTTGGCCCTGTTGCCGGGTGCCGTGCTGGCCGCGGGTCCCGCGGTGCCTCTGGACAAGGCGGGTATCGATCTGCGCGATCAATCATCCTTGCGGCATGGCGCGAAGTTGTTCGTCAACTACTGCCTGAGCTGTCACTCGGCACAGCACCAGCGCTACAACCGCATGGCCCGCGATCTGGGCCTGTCCGACGAGCAGGTGATCGACAACCTGATGTTCGCCAGCGACAAGCTCGGCGAGCAGATGCGGATCGCGATGCGCACCCAGGATGCCAGGACCTGGTTCGGCGCACCGCCGCCGGACCTGACCCTGGTTGCCCGTGTACGCGGTGCGGACTGGTTGTATACCTACATGCGCACGTTCTATGTCGATGAGTCGCGACCCTTCGGCGTCAACAACGTCGTGTTCCCGAGCGTGGGCATGCCGCATGTGTTGTGGGAATTGCAGGGCATACAGAAACCCGTTTACAAAGCCGTCGAGCATGATGGCGAGTCCCAGGAGGTGTTGGATCACCTCGAACCGGTCGAGCCGGGGACGCTGACGTCAGCGGAGTACGACACGGCCGTGCGCGACCTGGTCAACTTCATGGTTTACATGTCCGAACCGGTCAAGTTGGAGCGCCAGAGCCTGGGCATCAAGGTGGTCCTGTTCCTGTTGCTATTGCTGGTGGTAACGTACCTGCTCAAGAAAGAGTACTGGAAAGACGTACATTGACGTCGCGTGCGTCGGCGGG
>JBHEOS010000013.1:809-25917 GCA_046260695.1 Gammaproteobacteria bacterium | reverse complement strand
CCGCAAGCCCGAGCTGATCGAGTATCTGACCGAGCTCACCCGCACCGAGTCGCGGCTCTACATGCGGCCGAACTTCTTCGTTAACACCCCCGACATCAACCCGGTCTACCTGCAGACCGGCGGGCGGGCCGGGTTCCGGGTGCGCCTGGTCCTGGCCGCCAAAGGCGTCGTCTACGACCTCATCCCGGTCGATCCACAGAATCCTCCCGAGGATCTGGTGGATCTCAACCCGTACCATTCGGTGCCGACGCTGGTCGAACGCGACCTGGTCCTGTACGCCGCCCGGGTGATCATGGAGTACCTGGACGAGCGTTTCCCGCACCCGCCGCTGATGCCGGTCGATCCGGTGTCGCGTGCCAAGGCGCGTCTGGCGATGCATCGCATCGACCACGACTGGTACAGCCTGCTGACGGAGATCGAGTCTAAAGGCGAGAAGAACGCCGGCAAGGCCAAAAAGACCCTGCGCGACAGCATCGCCTCAACCGCCGAGGTGTTTGCTGCGCTCCCGTATTTCATCAGTGAGGAATTCAGTCTGGTCGATTGCTATGTGGCGCCGCTGCTGTGGCGGTTGCCGCACTACCATGTCGATCTGCCGAAACAGGCCAAGCCGGTGTTGGATTACGCCGAGCGGATATTCCGGCGCGAGTCTTTCAAGCTCAGCCTGACCGAGGCCGAGCGCGAGATGCGCGAATAGCGGATTCGAGATATCCGCGGAACACGCCCTTCATTCCGCAGGTTTTAGCTTGCGACCTGCCCCGCGAATTCCGTACCTGCATCTATGAATTCGAGCCGTCCCTACCTGATCCGTGCCATCAACGAATGGATAACGGATAACGCCCTGACGCCCTATCTGTTGGTCGATGCGGAGGTGCCCGACGTCGAGGTGCCGCGGCGCCATGTCGACAAGGGCAAGATCGTCTTGAACATCCATCCCCGGGCCATCAGCGACCTGCAGATTCGCAATGAGGGCATCGAATTCAGCGCGCGTTTCGGCGGCAGCCCGATGCAGGTGCGGATTCCCATCGCGGCGGTTCTGGCCATCTACGCCCAGGAGAACGGCCGCGGCATGATGTTCAATGAGGATGATGAGCAGCCACCTCCGCCGGGAGGTCCGTCTGACGACACCCCGTCACGTGGCGGTCGGCCCAGCCTGAAGGTCGTGAAGTAGCCGCGGCGGTCCCGGGACCGCTGGTGAGCGGCCTGCCACGGGCACGGTCAATCCAGGTATTCGAACAGTTTCACGACCCGCTGCACGCCACCGACGCTGCTCGCGGTGCGGGCCGTGGCGTCGGCCTCGGCGCGCGTGAGCAGGCCCATCAGGAACACCGTGCCATTCTCGGTGACCACCTTCACCCGGGTCGGGTTGAAGTCCTCCATGCCCTGGATGCGAAACAGGTTGGTCTTGACCTTGGCGGTGATCAGCGTGTCGCTGCTGCGCGACATCATGGCGCTGGGGGCTGCCACCTGGACCTCGTTGTGTACCCGGCGGACCTTCTCGACACGGCCGACCACCTCCCCGGCGCGCTGGCGCAGCGTCTCGTTGGGGGCCTCGCCGCTGACCAGCACGATCATGTTGAAGCTGGTGACACTGAGGTGCGCCTGGCGGCTGAGCTCGGGCTCAGCATTGAGTTCGTTGCGGGCCTTCATCTCGATGGATTGATCCTCGATGAAACTCCCGGTGGTGCGACGATCATGCGCGAGGGCGACGCCGGTCGCGGCGCCGCCGACAACCATGGGCGCGCAGCCCTGCAGAAGCAGGACTGCGAAGGCGAGGGCGGACACTGTGCAAAGCGGGCGGTTCATGGGCTAGTTCTCCTGTCCCAGTAAGTTCTGATCAATGAGGTCGCACAGACAGTGGATGATCAGGATGTGGACCTCGTGGATGCGCGCTGTGAGCTGTACGGGCACGCGGATTTCGACATCCTGGCCGATCAGACGTTCAGACAGCAATCCGCCGTCGCGGCCTGTCAACGCAACCACGCTCATGTCGCGGTCGTGCGCGGCATCGGCCGCGGCCAGAATGGTGGAGGCGTTGCCGCGGGTTGTCAGCAACAGCAGGATGTCGCCCGGCTGCCCCAGGGCGCGGATCGGCTTGGCGAAGATATCCGCATACTGATCATCGTTGGCGATCGAGGTCAGCGTGCAACCGTCCGCGTTCAGGGCGATGCTCGGCAGTCCAGGGCGCGCCCTGTCGAACCGGTTCAGCATCAGCGCGGTGAAGTGCTGGGCGTGTGCCCCCGAACCGCCGTTACCGCAGCTCAGCACCTTGTGTTCGCCGAGCAGGGCACGGGTAATGGCCTCGGTGGCGTGGACGATGCCGGGGCCGACTGCCTCCAGCGACTGTTGCTTGGCCTGGAGGCTGTCATTGAAATGTTGGGCGATGCGCGCGAGCGGGTCCATGGGTCTCTGCTCGTAGGAGCCTGCGTGGGTGGCGCGGCCGTCAAGGGGCATCGAAGGCGTTGCGGATCCATTCTATCTGTTCGTCGCGCCCGTCCGCCGCCAATGCCACGACATCGAAGCGCGCTGCCAGTTGTGCCGCTCCGGGGTGCTGGTGTAGATACTGCGCAGCGCAGGCGATGATGCGCTGCTGCTTGCGCCGGTCCACGGACTCCAACCCGGAGCCGTAGCGATCGTGGCGACGGTATCGTACCTCAACAAACACCAGATTGTCCGAGTCCCGCATGATCAGATCGATCTCGCCGCGACGGCTGCGGTAATTGCGGGTGATCAGGCGCAGGCCGTGGCGTTGCAGGAAGCGGCAGGCCTGGTCCTCAGCGTGCGCGCCCTGGCGCTGCCGGGGTGTGATCGGGGGCAGGATACTCATCCGTGAAGTCCTGTGGTTCGAGGTCGTCGCTGGCAGTGGGCTGTACTGTACGCGGCGGGTTCGCCGGCAGATCGATGGGGACGCCGCGGTGGAATTGTGCCCATTGCAGATCGCGATGCACGCGACGGTCCCGGTCCAGATAGATGTCGCCGGTCACCCCGGGGTGGCGGGCGAACAGGCCCTCGCTGAGTCCCCGTAGATAGGGCGTGATCTGCAGGGCATCGATGCCCAGGGCGTAGAGCCGGATGTGGCGCGCCGCGCGTGCCGGCCAGAGCCGTTCGATCTCGCTGCGCAACGCCCGGCCCGGGTGTTCGGAGGAGAGGATCCAGGGCATGTCGCAGAAGCGCACTCCGTCGAGGTCTTGATCGAGGGCGGCATTCGCTGTGCCCTCGTAGACCTGGGAGGTCGCATACACCGGCAGTTGGCCGGCGTGGTGGAAGCGCAGCAGCGGGCGCAGCAGGCGCGCCTGCTGCGCCTGGCCGATCAGAAATATGAAGTCCGCGTCCTGGCGGCGGCGCGGTTCGAACTCGGGTTGCCGGCCGAGCAGGCGGCTGAGCGCCTGGTGGCGCCGTTGACTGGCGTCGATGTTGAGCAGCTCGCGCACCCGGTTGGAATACTCGCGCTGGTCCGTGCCATAACGCTGCACGTCGAGCAGGCTGCCGCCCAGTGTCTGCCAGTGTTGCGCGAAGGCGTGCAGGACCCGCTCACCCCAGACCCCTTCCGGGATCAGCGCCAGGGCCCGGCGATGGCCATCCTCCCAGGCGCGGGTGGCGACCTGGATCGCCTCGTCTTCCGGCGCCAGACCGAACTGATAGAACTGCGCGGGGGCGGGACTGCCCTCGGGCAGCAGATTCAAGGCCAGCACCGGTACCGACAACGGCCCGCTGGCGGCCAGCACCGCGACAGCTTCCTTGGTCAGCGGACCGATGATCTGCTGCGCACCGGCGCTGATGGCCTCCTGGTAACGCGCCAGAACGGCGCCGTCGCCGGTGTCATAGAACCGGAGCTGACCGGCGGGACCGGTCGGTGCCTGGTAGTGGGCGGCCAGCAGGCCATCGCGGACAGCCATACCGGCCTCGGCCAGCGGGCCGCTCAAGGGCAGCAGCACGCCGATCTGCGTCGGTGCGGCGACCTGCTGGGTGTAGGTCTCCAGGCGTTCGCGCAGCCCGAGGATGAATGCGCGGCTGGCCGGATGCCGCGGGTAGCGTTCCTGCCAGATGGCCAGGGCGAGGTCCAACTGCGCGGGGTCGTCGCGTTTGCCGCGGGTGGTCTCCACCAGTTCCAGCCAGCCGCTGAACACGTCCGGCGGTGGGGCGGTGCGCAGGCCGGCGAGCAGCGCATTGGGGAGCTGCGCCAGGGCCTGCCAGATGGCCTGCTGATTGGCCGGGCGCGCGGCGGCATCGAGCAGGCCGTCGAGCCACACGCGTTCGCGCGCGCTTTCCAGGAGGTTGCCGGCGGCCGCGTAGGCCTCGGCACGGACTTGGTGGAAGCTCGGCAGCAGGGCGACGGGGACCGTGTCGCTGAGCGCGACCAGGTTTTGCAGCGCGGCCTCGGGCTGGCCGCGGCCAATCAGCAGGCGGGCGCGGGCGATAGCGAGTCGGGTCTGGTAATCCGCATCCCCGGCCTGCGGCAAGCGGTCCAGCAGGGATTCCGCCGCATCGAACAGTTGCCCGCGTAGCAACACCTCGGCGGCCTCCAGTTGCAACGCCTCCCGGCGCGGCGACGCGGCCCGGTCCGCCGCGGCCAGCAGCAGATCGGCCGCCCCGCGGTGATCGCCGGTCGCCAGAAATTGTTCGACCTGGCCTGCCGTGCGCTCCGCGGGCGGCACGCTGACCGGCGGCGTGGCACAGCCATGCACCAGCAGCGCGGCGAACACCAGGCTGGTGAGCCGACGGGCCGAGCAGCGCTGAGGGGGACGGTAAGCGTCGGTCACGGGAGTTGGACGGTTGGGCGTGGGCGGCTATTGTAGCGCACTCGCCGGTGAATCGAAGGGGATGCTGCGTGGAAAGACCGGGTGTGCTGTACGTGGTCGCGACCCCCATCGGCAACCGCGCCGACCTCAGTCCGCGCGCCTTGCAGGTGCTCGGTGCGGTGACCCGGGTCCTGGCCGAGGATACCCGCCACAGCGGGGCCTTGTTGCGCGCGCTGGGGGTCGCCACGCCGCTGCTGTCTCTGCATGAGCACAACGAGCAGGCGCAGGTCGAGATGCTGCTCGCGCGCCTGCGGGCCGGCGAGGATCTGGCCTTGATCAGCGATGCCGGCACGCCGCTGATCAGCGACCCCGGCTACCGCCTGGTGCGTGGTGCGCGCCAGGCCGGTCTGTGCGTGGTGCCGGTGCCCGGTCCCAGCGCACTGATCGCCGCGCTGTCGGTGGCCGGCCTGCCCACCGACCGTTTCGTGTTCGAGGGTTTTCTCCCGGCCAAGGCCGCGGCGCGGCGCGAGCGCCTGCAGGCGCTGGCCAGCGAGCCGCGCACCCTGGTGTTCTACGAGGCCAGTCATCGCATCCAGGCCTGTCTGAGCGACCTCGCGGCGGTTTTCGGTGCGCAGCGCGCGGCGGTGATCGCCCGCGAACTCACCAAGAGCTTCGAGCAGGTGCAGGACGGAAGCCTCGAAGCACTCAATGACTGGCTCGCGGCCGATCCCAATCACCTGCGCGGCGAGTTCGTGGTGCTGGTGACGGGCGCGCCGGCCGCCGAGGCGGGCGATCTGGACCCCGAGGCCCGGCGAGTCCTGGCCATCCTGCGGCGTGACCTGCCCCTCAAGCAGGCCGCCGCGCTGGCGGCGGAGATCACCGGCGCACGCAAGAACGCGCTGTATCAGTGGGCCTTGGCGGAGACCCCGTCGCCGGTGTGAGCACGGGTCCGTTCACTTCAATGTGACGCCTCGGCCTCGGCCGCATCCAATCGCCAGACCTGCACGCTGGCGTCGTCGCTGGTACTGGCGAGGTAGCGGCCATCGGGTGACAGGGCGACCCAGCCGCCGCAGAGCGCGTGTTGCTGGAACCGCCGCAGCGTGCGCCCGTCGCGAGGGTCGAGGAAATACACCGCGCTGTCGGTCTTGCGGCTGATGCTCGCCAGGAACGCGCCGTCCGGGCTGTATTGGAGGGATTTGATGATCCCGTGGTGTTCGGTCGGCAGGCTGGTGAGGGTGGCGTCGGCCAGCTCCCAGCGGAACAGCCGGAACCAGCCGCCGCCGATAAGCCAGCGACCGTCAGGCGAGAATTGCAGGGCGCGGCTGACGGTGGGCGGGCCGGGCAGGTCCGTAGGCGCGGCATCGGCTGCACGCCACAGGAACACACGCTGATCGCCGCCGCTGGAGGCGAGCCACTGCCGACCCGGCAGATAGGCCACGGCGTGCACCGCACCACGGTGTACCGGATAGCGGTGACGCGCCCGCAGACGGCTCAGCGCCCAGACGCCGACGCTGCCGTCGGCATGGCCGGTGATCACGGTGTCGTCCGCCTGCACCGCCACCAGGGCGGTGATCGGGCTGCCGGTCGCCACGCGGCGCAACAGCCGCCCCTGGGCATCCCACTCGGCGAGGTCGCCGTCATAGCCGCCGCTCAGGATGCGCCGGTCCCGGTCACGTTTCCGGTCCAGGAAGACCAGTCCGTTGACCGTCCCGGCGTGTGCGCGCCAGCGCCGCTGCAGCTCGCCGCCCGGCAAGCTCCAGACGCCGATGTCGCCCTTCCAGTCGCCGAGGGCGAACCGGCTCGATTCGCTGTCGAAGCTCACGACGCTGCCGCCGACCTGCGCATTGCTGATGCGGAGCGCGGGCGCCTGGCCCGGTCCGGGGCCGGCGCAGCCCGTCAGCAGGGCGGCCAGCCAAAGTGGGGCCAGGCAGCGCGCGGCGAGGCGCCGCAGGGTGTGGGTGGGCATGCGACCGCTCCGTTATCCGGCGCCCAACCGCGCCAGCGCCCAGCCGACATGCTCGCGCACCAGCGCCGCGGGGTGATCGCGGCGTGCCTCCAGGGCCGCCACGCTGGCGGTCGTGGCCGGCCCATTGCCGAGGGCCACGGCCAGATTCCGCAACCAGCCGATATACCCGATGCGGCGGATGGCGCTGCCGGCGGTGTTGTCAAGAAACGCCGTCTCGTCCCAGCCGAACAACGCTGTCAGCGTTTGCGCATCCAGCCGATGGCGCGGCGCGAAGTCGGGTTCGCGGGTGCGGGTGGCGAAGCGGTTCCAGGGGCACACCAGCTGGCAGTCGTCGCAGCCGTAGATGCGGTTGCCGATCAGCGGCCGCAAGGGCTCGGGGATCGCGCCGCGCAGCTCGATGGTCAGGTAGGAGATGCACAGCCGCGCGTCCAGCTCATAGGGCGCGACGATGGCGCCGGTCGGACAGGCCTCGATACAGGCCTGGCAGGTGCCGCAGTGATTCACGGCCGGCGGGTCGACCGGCAACGGCAGGTCGGTGTAGAGCTCGCCGAGAAAAAACCAGGAGCCGCTGGCCTTCTCGATCAGATTGGTGTGCTTGCCGATCCAGCCCAGCCCGGCCTGCTGGGCGAGCGCCTTTTCCAGCACCGGCGCGCTGTCGGTGAAGGCGCGGTAGCCGAACGGGCCGATCGCCGCGGCGATGCGCTCGGCCAGCCGTTGCAGGCGCTGGCGCAGCAGTTTGTGGTAGTCGCGCCCGAGCGCGTAGCGCGACACATAGCCGAGTGTCGCGTCGGCGAGCACCGCGTCCGCCGCGTGCGTCTGCGGCGGCCAGTAGTCCATGCGCAGGCTGATCACGCGCTGGGTACCCGGTACCAGGTCTGCCGGGCGGCTGCGGCGGGTGCCGTGCCGGGCCATGTAGTCCATCTCGCCATGGCGTCCGTCCGCGAGCCAGTTCAGCAGGTGGGCCTCATCGGCGGCGAGGTCGATGTCCCCGATGCCGACGGCTGAAAAGCCCAGGTCCCGCCCCCAGGCCTTGATGTCCCGGGCCAGGGCGACGTAATCGGGCGCGGCGGGCTGGTTGGCGGTGGTGTCTGGCATGGGCCGGCAGTTTCGCGCTATTTTGCGCGCATTGCCAATTACCCCCTCGGCCGTCATTCATGGATGCATCCCCCTTAGAACACCCCGTGTACCGGGCCGCCCAGGTGCGTGAAGCGGACCGCCGCGCGATCGAGGACATCGGGATTCCCGGCTACGCCCTGATGTGTCGGGCGGGGGCGGCGGCCTTGCGCGCCCTGCACGCGCGCTGGCCGCGGGCCCGGCGCATTCGGGTGGTCTGCGGTGCCGGCAACAACGCCGGCGATGGCTATGTGCTGGCACGCCTGGCGCACGACGCGGGCCTGGAGGTCGGGGTCGCCTGGTTGTATCCCCCAGAGCGGCTGCAAGGCAGTGCCGCCACCGCGCAGGCGGCCGCCCGGGCCGCCGGCGTGCCGCTTGCCGCGTTCCACGAGGTGGCGCTCCAGGGAGCCGAGCTGATCGTGGATGCGCTACTGGGTACCGGCCTGGATCGCCCGCTCGATGCGAGCTGGGCGGCGGCGGTCGTCGCGATCAATGCCGCCGGCCGCCCGGTGCTGTCCCTGGATCTCCCCAGCGGCCTGCACGCCGACAGTGGGGCCGTGCTGGGCGCCGCCGTGCGCGCCGATCTGACCGTGACCTTCATCGCCCCCAAGCTGGGGCTCTACTGCGGCAGCGGTCCCGACCTGGCCGGAGAGATCGAGCCGGCGGACTTGGAACTGCCGGCGGAGGTGTTCCGCGGGCTGCCCGTTGCGGTCTGGCGGCTGGCGGCGGCGGGCCTGCCGCGGTGGTTGCCGGGGCCGCGCCCGCGCAGCGCCCACAAGGGACAGTTCGGGCATGTGCTGGTGGTCGGCGGGCAGCCGGGCATGGGTGGCGCGGCGCGCCTGGCCGCCGAGGCCGCCGCGCGCGTCGGTGCCGGCCTGGTCACACTGGCCACCCACCCGGCGCATGCCGACGTCCTGACCGCCGGGCGGCCGGAGCTGATGTGCCTGGGCGTGGCCGGCCCGGAGGATCTTCTGCCAAGGGTGGCACGGGCCACGGTGGTCGCCGTCGGCCCGGGGCTGGGCCAGGGGGCCTGGGCGCGGGCCCTGCTGGCGGCGCTGTGGGCGGCCGACCGGCCCCTGGTGGTGGATGCCGATGCCCTGAACCTGCTGGCCCAGACCCCGATGCGTCGTGACGACTGGGTGCTAACCCCGCATCCCGGCGAGGCCGCGCGTCTGCTGGACACGACTGCCGCGGCGGTACAGGCCGACCGGCCCGCGGCCGCCGCCGCGTTGCAGTCCCGCTATGGCGGGGTGGTGGTCCTGAAGGGGGCGGGCACGCTGATTCACGATGGCCAGCGTTGCCGCCTGAGCACGGCCGGCAACCCGGGGATGGCCAGCGGCGGCATGGGTGACCTGCTGACCGGGGCGGTGGCCGGGCTGCGCGCCCAGGGCCTGGCGCCGGGCGCCGCGGCGACCGCCGCGGTGCTGCTGCACGGTCTGGCCGGGGAGGCCGCGGCCCGCGACGACGGCGAACGCGGCCTGCTGGCCGGGGATCTGCTGCCGGAACTCCGTCGCTTGGCGAATCCGGTCTCATGACCCGGCAGGTTCTGGACATCCCCGACGCCGCCGCCATGGAGGCCCTGGGGGCCGCGCTGGCCCGAGACGCCCCGGTGGGGTTGCGGATCTATCTTGTGGGGGATCTGGGGGCCGGCAAGACCACCCTGGTGCGCGGCTTTCTGCGCGGCTTGGGGTATCGGGGCGGGGTCCGCAGCCCGACGTATACCCTGGTCGAACCGTATGAATTCCCGGACGGATCGACCGGGCGCACCGTCTACCACCTGGACCTGTACCGGCTCGGGGATCCCGAGGAACTGGAGTGGATCGGGATCCGCGACCTGCTGGATGCCCGCAGCATGATGCTGGTCGAATGGCCCGAACGCGGGCACGGCGTGCTGCCGCCGGCCGACCTCGAACTCGGCATCGCCTACCAGGGGAGCGGGCGACGGGTCCGGCTGATCGGGCATTCGGATGCCGGGCGGCGGCTTGTGTACCAGCTAGCTGGCGGCGAGAACTAGGGCTTCAACTTAGAAGTCGGATCTATCCATCAGGAAAGATTGAAAAAAGACCTTGAAATTCCCCGCCACCTATGGCTAGACTCTTGACGGGTTCTCGGGGTTGCGAAAAGGGAGTTGCGAGGTGAAGGCATCGCGCCGCTGGATTGTCGGGCTGTTGCTGTGTCTTGCCGGTACCGTCCTGGCCGATCCGGTCACGGTACAGGGCCTGCGCCTGTGGGCGGAGCCCGGCGCGACCCGCGTGGTGTTCGATGTCAGCGGCCCGGTCCAGCACGAGCTCTTCGTCCTCAAGGCACCGGACCGGGTGGTCGTCGACCTGCGGGATGCCAAGCTCGCGCCCGGTGCCGGCGAGCCGGGGCCTCAGGGCCGGGTGCGCGGCATACGTAGCGCGGCCCGCAACGGCAGCGACCTGCGCCTGGTGCTGGATCTCAACGGCCCGGTTAAACCGCGCAGCCTCCTGTTACAACCCGACGCCGAACACGGCCACCGCCTGGTGATCGATCTCCACACCGATTCCCCCGCGGCGGCCGCTCAACCCATGAAGCCTTCGATGGCGCGGTCCGAGCCGGCCGCGGTCAAGACCCGGCGTGATCTGCCCGCCGGGCGCGATCTGGTGATCGCCATTGATGCCGGCCACGGCGGCGCGGATCCCGGCGCGCGCGGGCCCTCCGGTATCCGCGAGAAAGACGTCGTGCTGGCGATCGCCCGCAAGCTGGCGGCGCTGGTGGCGCGGGAGCCGGGCATGCGCCCGGTGCTGATCCGGGACGGAGATCATTTCATCCGCCTGCGCGAGCGCATGCAGCGGGCCCGCGACCAGCGTGCGGACCTGTTCGTGTCCATCCATGCCGACGCCTTCCACGACCGCCGCGCGCGCGGTTCGTCGGTGTTCGTGGTCTCCGAACGCGGGGCCAGTTCGGAGATGGCCCGCATCCTCGCCGACCAGGAAAACGCCGCCGACCTGGTCGGCGGTGTCAGCCTCAATGACAAGGACGATCTGCTCAAGAGCGTATTGCTGGATCTGTCCAAGGCGGCGAGCATCGAGGCCAGCCTGAACGTGGCCGACAATGTCCTTGGCGAACTCAAACAGGTCGGGCGCGTGCACAAGCACAAGGTGCAGCAGGCCGGGTTCATGGTCCTCAAGTCGCCCGATGTCCCTTCCATCCTGGTCGAGACCGCGTTCATCTCCAACCCCGAGGAGGAGCGGCAGCTGCGTGATCCGCGCCACCAACAGCGTCTGGCGCAGGCGGTCATGAACGGCCTTCGCGCCTATTTCCGTAACAACCCGCCCCCGGGCACGCTGATGGCCGCGCGCGAGCATGTGATTCGGCGCGGTGACACGCTGTCTGAAATCGCCCGGCGCTATGCCGTCAGCCCGCAGCAGTTGCGCCTGGCCAATGGCCTGTCCGGCGATATGCTGAGGGTCGGCGGGGTCCTGCGCATCCCCGGTGAGGACAGCTGACCGGCCGCGGGTTGCGCCACAGCGACTCTGGTATCCTTGGGCGCCATGCCCATCCGCTTGCTGCCTCCGCAATTGATCAATCAGATCGCCGCCGGCGAGGTGGTCGAGCGCCCGGCCTCGGTGGTCAAAGAGATGCTGGAAAACAGCCTCGATGCCGGGGCGCGGCGCCTGGAGCTGGACATCGAACAGGGCGGCAAGTCGCTGATACGGCTCCGTGACGATGGCATTGGGATTCCGCGCGAGGAACTCGCCCTGGCCCTGGCCCGGCATGCCACCAGCAAGATCGCCAGCCTCGAAGAGCTCGAACAAGTCGCCAGCCTCGGATTCCGCGGCGAGGCGCTGCCAAGCATCGCCTCGGTGTCGCGCCTGAGTCTGACCTCCCGCACCGCCGGGGAGAGTGCTGCTTGGCAGGTCTGCGGCGACGGTTCGGGCCGCGTGCCGACACCCGAGCCGGCCGCGCACCCGCCCGGCACCTGCGTCGAGATCCGTGACCTGTTCTTCAATACGCCGGCGCGGCGAAAATTTCTGCGCGCGGACGCCACCGAATTCAAGCATATCGAAGATGTAGTGCGGCGCATCGCGCTGAGCCGTTTTGGCGTGGCCATCGCGCTGGCGCACAATGAACGACCGTTGTGGCGGCTGCCGAGCGCGGAGACGCGCGAACAGTGCGAGCAACGTCTGGCCACGCTGTGTGGCCAGCCGTTCATCGAGCACAGCCTGTACATCGAGCAGGCCGCGGCGGAACTGCGCCTGTCGGGCTGGATCGCCCAGCCGACCTTTTCCCGCAGCCAGGCGGATCTGCAATATTTCTTTGTCAATGGCCGGGTGGTGCGCGACAAACTGATCGGCCATGCCGTGCGCCAGGCCTATCAGGATGTGCTCTACCATGGCCGGCATCCGGCCTTCGTGTTGTATCTGGAGCTCGATCCGGCCGCGGTCGATGTGAATGTGCATCCGGCCAAGCACGAGGTGCGCTTCCGCGACGGCCGGCTGGTGCATGACTTTCTGTTCCGTGCGCTGCACGAGGCCCTGGCGCGCGACCGGCCGTCGGCGCCGTCGCCGGCCGCCGGCGCCCAGGCGCCCGCGGCCCCACGGGTATTTCCGGCAGTGATGTCGCAACAGCAGCCGATGGCCTTGCGGGTCGCTGAGCAGGTCGAGGCCTATGCCGCCCTGCACCCGCCGGCGGGGGCGCTCTCCAGCCCGGCGGCGCAGACCGCCGCGCCTGCGGCCGGCGCGGCCGAGATCCCGCCGCTCGGCTATGCCCTGGCGCAACTGCACGGCATCTACATCCTGGCGCAGAATGCCGCCGGGCTGGTCCTGGTGGATATGCACGCGGCGCACGAACGCATCACCTACGAAGGACTCAAGCGCGCCTACGCGGGTGAGGGCATCCGCACCCAGCCGTTGCTGGTACCGGTCACCGTTGCCGTCAGCGAACGCGAGGCCGCGTTGGCCGAGACGGCGGCCGGCATGTTCGCCACACTGGGCATGGAGCTCGATCGTCTGGGGCCGGAACGGCTGGTGGTGCGGCAGATGCCGGCCCTGTTGCGACAGGCCGATGTCGCGACGCTGGTGCGCGATGTCCTCGCCGACCTCAACACGCACGGCACCAGCACCCGCGTGCATGAGGCGCACAATGCCGTGCTGTCGAGCATGGCCTGTCACGGTTCGGTGCGCGCCAACCGCCAGTTGGGCCTCGCCGAGATGAATGCCCTGCTGCGCGACATGGAACGCACCGAACGCAGCGGCCAGTGCAATCACGGACGCCCCACCTGGGTCCAATTGCGGCTCGACGAACTGGATCGCCTGTTCATGCGCGGCCAGTGAATTGGCGATGGAGCGTTCGGCCGTCTGCATCATGGGGCCGACCGCCTCGGGCAAGACCCGGCTGGCGGTGGAGCTGGTACAGCGCCATCCCTTCGATATCATCAGCGTCGATTCCGCGCTGGTCTATCGCGGCCTGGACATCGGCACCGCCAAGCCGGATGCCGCGACCCTGGCGCGGGCGCCGCACCGGCTGATCGATCTGCTGGACCCCGCGCAGGCCTATTCCGCCGCCCGCTTTCGCAGCGATTGCCTGGACGAGATGGCGCAGATCCGCGCGGCCGGGCGTCTGCCTTTGCTGGTGGGCGGGACCCTGCTGTATTTCCGCGCCGTGCAGCATGGCTTGTCGCCCCTGCCGGGCGCCGACCCCGCGCTGCGGGCCCGGCTGGAGGCGCAGTTGTCGAAGCATGGGCTGGCGTACCTGCATGCCCGGCTCGCCGAGATCGACCCCGAGGCCGCCGCGCGTATCCATGCCCATGACCCGCAGCGGACCCTGCGCGCGCTGGAGGTCTACGCGCTGACCGGGCGCCCGTTGAGCGCGCATTTTGCCGCGCCCGATCCGGACCGGCGCCCGCAGCATCTGCTGAAGTTCGCGCTGGTCCCGCGCGACCGCGAGGCCTTGCATGCGCGGATCGAGCAGCGCTTCGAGCAGATGCTGGAGCAGGGCCTGATCGGCGAGGTGGAACGCCTGTATGCGCGCGGCGACCTCGGCTTGCACCTGCCGGCGATCCGCGCGGTGGGGTACCGTCAGGTCTGGCAATACCTGGCCGGGGAACTGACCTGGGCACAGATGCGTGAACGTGCCGTGATCGCGACCCGCCAGTATGCCAAACGTCAATTGACCTGGTTGCGCCGCGAGCCGGACCTGGTCTGGCTGGATGCCGAGGCGCCCGGCCTGGCCGGACAGGTCTGCGACCTGCTCCGCCAGCACAAAGTAGTGGACTGACTACGCCCCTGACTGTGCTAGACTCCACTCGCTTGGAACGGTGGCGCCGGGCGGTTGTCTACTGCCTGTCATTCGAACCGACGTGAACATACTGCTCTATCAACCTGCTGATTGGAGAAGACCCTTGGCGGACATAATTAAAAAAAGGAGAACCGAAATGTCTCGTGGACAGTCTTTGCAGGAACCGTTCCTGAATACCTTGCGCAAGGAGCGGGTGCCTGTCTCGATCTACCTGGTGAATGGAATCAAGCTTCAGGGCCAGATCGAATCCTTTGACCAGTTCGTCGTACTGCTGAAAAACACCGTCAGCCAAATGGTATACAAGCATGCGATCTCGACCGTTGTGCCGGCGCGCAATGTGCGTATTCAGACCGGCGAGACTGGCGACGAGGGCGGCGCCCCCGAACCTGGCAATGCCTGATGCCGGGGCCCTGCTGCGGGGGGCGTTCTGATTGTTTGAACGTCCCCGCAGTGGCGAGCGTGCGGTTCTGGTCCACGTCGATTTTCCCGGCCTAGCCGAGCCTGAAGATCTCCAGGAATTCTCCGAACTGAGCGTGTCGGCCGGTGCCCTACCGGTCGCGGTGGTCACCGCCACGCGTGCCAGTCCCGATCCCAAATTTTTCGTCGGCAGCGGCAAGGCCGAGGAGATTCATGCCGCAGTCGTCGAGCAGCAGGCCGAGATCGTGCTGTTCAATCACCGTTTGTCGCCCAGCCAGGAGCGCAACCTGGAGGCGCGCCTGCAGTGTCGCGTGTTGGATCGCACCGGGCTGATCCTGGACATCTTCGCGCAACGCGCGCGCTCCTTCGAGGGCAAGCTCCAGGTGGAATTGGCGCAATTGCAGCATTTGTCCTCGCGGCTGGTGCGTGGCTGGAGCCACTTGGAGCGTCAGAAGGGCGGCATCGGCCTGCGCGGGCCCGGCGAGACCCAGTTGGAGACCGACCGCCGTCTGCTTGGCGCGCGCATCAAACAACTGCACCGGCGATTGGAAAAGGTGCAGCGTCAGCGTGCCCAGGGCCGGCGTGCGCGCACCCGCGCGGAACTGCCCAGCGTCTCACTGGTCGGATACACCAATGCCGGCAAGTCGACCCTGTTCAACGCCCTGACCGGCGCCGAGGTTTACGCGGCCGATCAATTGTTCGCGACCCTCGATCCGACCCTGCGGCGTCTCGAACTGCCCGACGTCGGGCCGGTGATTCTGGCCGACACGGTCGGCTTCGTACGCCACCTCCCGCACGATCTGGTGGCGGCCTTCCGTGCCACCTTGGAGGAGACGCGGTCGGCGGACCTGCTGCTGCACGTGGTGGATGCCAGCGATCCGGTGCGCGCCGAGCGCATCGCTCAGGTCGATCAGGTGTTGCAGGATGTTGGCGCCGAGCATGTGCCGCAGCTGCTGGTCTACAACAAACTGGACCGGACCGACGCCTCGCCCCGGCTTGAGCGCGATGCCCAGGGACGTCCGCAGCGGGTCTGGGTTTCGGCGCTCACCGGCGCGGGTCTGGAGCTGCTGGTCGAGGCCCTGGGCGAGCGGCTCACCGGCCCGGTCGCGCGTGGCTGGTTGTATCTGCCGGCTGAGGCTGGCAAATTGCGCGCCGAGTTGTTCAGGATCGGGGCCGTGCGCCAGGAGCACTACGACGGCTACGGTGGCGGCTGGCTGGAACTGGCTTTGTCACAGGCGGAACTGGAACGACGCTGCGCACGCCAAGGGGTGGAACCGCGGTTGTTCGCCGCCCCGGACGGTGATTGCCTTGCGGGCGCGGTCCAAGGCCCATAAAATCGTGCCCCTCGATTCGCCTACGCACGTTCGCCCCGGTGCTGCCGGGTCGGACAGGGCGCGCACCATGAGCGGATTCCCCGACGGAATCTTCAATCCCAACGCCAATTGGCTTGGCGATGGCCGGGACTCACAGGTCCGGCCCGCAACCAGGGCGCCGACAACGGAGTAACTTAAAGATGGCGTGGAATGAGCCGGGTGGCGGCAAAGACCCTTGGGGTGGACGCGGTGGAGATCAGGGCCCCCCTGATCTTGACGAGATCATCCGCAAGATGCAGAGCAAGATGGGCGGCCTGTTCGGGGGCCGCAAGGGTGGCGGCGGCAGCAGCAGTGTTGGCGGCAGTGGCGGCGGCATGCTGGTGGTCGGCGTCATCGCAGTCATTGCCGCGTTGGTCTGGCTGGCATCCGGATTTTATATCGTCGATGAAGGCAAGCGCGGTGTGCAGTTGCGTTTCGGCGAATTCAGTCAGATCACCATGCCCGGCCTGCACTGGCACATCCCGTATCCCATCGAACAGGTCGAGCGGGTCGACGTCGAGCAGCGGCGGTTCATCGAAATGGGCTATCGCTCCACCGGCGGGGTCGGCGGCAGTGGCGGGCAGTCAGTGCCGCGCGAGGCCCTGATGCTGACCCAGGACGAGAACATCGTCGATATCCGGGTGGCGGTGCAGTATCAGGTCAAGGATGCGCGTGAGTATCTGTTCAATGTGCGCGATCCCGATGTGACGCTCAAACAGGCGGCTGAGAGCGCCATTCGCGAGGTCATCGGTAAGAGCAAGATGGACTTCGTGCTGACCGAAGGGCGCAGCGAAATTGCCAACCAGGCCAAGGCGCTGATCCAGGAGATTCTGGACCAATACAATGCCGGTTTGCTGGTGACCACCGTGAACATGCAGGACGCCCAGCCGCCGGAAGAGGTACAGGGTGCCTTCGTCGACGCGATCAAGGCGCGCGAGGACGAGGAGCGTCAGAAGAACGAGGCGCAGGCCTACTCCAACGACATCATCCCCAGGGCCCGCGGTGCCTCCGCGCGCATTCTCGAAGAGGCCAGCGGTTACCAGCTCAGCGTGATCGCCAGGGCCGAGGGTGAGGCCAGCCGTTTTGAACAGTTGTTGACCGAATATGCCAAGGCCCCCGAGGTGACCCGCACGCGTCTGTATCTGGATGCGATGGAGGGTGTGCTGGCCAGCAGCAACAAGGTCACCGTCGACGTGTCCAAGGGCAACAACCTGTTGTACCTCCCGCTCGATCAGATGATGCAGGGCGCCGCCGCGGCTGCAATGCCGCGTCCCACGACGGGGGCCGGCGGTACACCGGCGGGCGCGATGCCCGATTTCAGTTCCAACAACCGCACCGACACGCGGCGCACCCGGGAGCCACGCTGATGTCCCCGATCAAGACCCTTGGCCTGTTTACCCTGGCGGCCAGCCTGTTCATCGCCTCCTTCTGCGTTTTCATCGTCTACGAGTGGGAACGCGCGGTACTGTTCCGGCTGGGTGAGATCGTCAAGTCCGATTTCGAACCGGGGCTGCACTTCAAGCTCCCCTTCATCAACAACGTCCGCAAGTTCGATGCGCGGATTCTGTCTTTGGACGTCGAGCCAGAACGGTTTCTGACCGCGGAAAAGAAGAACGTGATCGTCGACTCGTTCGTTAAATGGCGGATCGGCGACGTGACGCGCTTCTATACGGCCGTGCTCGGTGACGAGGCGCAGGCGCGTCACCGTCTGGAGCAGATCATCAAGGACGGCATGCGTGGCGAGTTCAGCAAGCGCACGATCAACGAGGTGGTCTCCGGCGAACGTGCCCAGATCATGAATGTGCTGACGGGAAATGCCAGCCAGCAGGCGCGTGAGCTTGGCATCGATGTGATCGACGTGCGCATCAAGCGCATCGACCTGCCGCCCGACGTCAACACCGCCGTGTATGGGCGTATGGAAGCCGAGCGCACCCGGGTCGCGAAGGACTTCCGCTCGCGCGGTTTCGAGGCCGGCGAGCGTATCCGCGCCGACGCGGATCGCCAGCGCGAGGTGATGTTGGCCGAGGCCTTTCGAGATGCCGAGCGGGTGCGCGGCGAGGGCGATGCGCGGGCCACCGACATCTATGCCAGTGCCTATAACAAGAATGCGGAGTTCTACGCCTTTTACCGCAGCCTGAATGCCTACCGTACGGCCTTTGGGGGTGGTGACCTGCTGGTGATCGAGCCGGACAGCGAGTTCTTCCGCTACTTCAAAGACGCCGGCGGCAAGAACTGACGCGTGCCATACCTGATGCAGCCCGGGGCAGCCGCGCTGCCGTCATGGCTTGACGACCCTAACGGGCTGCGGCGATGACCAGCCAGTTGTTCGCGGCCCTGGGCCTGGTGCTGGTCCTGGAAGGGATTCTGCCGTTCTTGAGTCCGGCTGCGCTACGCCGCACATTGCATCAGATCGGCCAGTTGGACGACCGCAGCCTGCGTATCATCGGGCTGGCCAGTATGCTGTCGGGCGCCCTGCTGGTATATCTGGCGCGCTGAACCGAGTTACCAACCCCATACCAAGGCACACATGAGCGGAATCGATCACTGGCTGCTGCCGGAGGGCATTTCGGAGATGCTGCCGGAACAGGCCTGGCGCCTGGAAACCCTGCGGCGGCGCCTGCTGGATACCTATCGGTCCTGGGGTTATGAGCTGATCATCCCGCCGATGATCGAGTTCCTGGAATCGCTGCTGACCGGCACCGGCCACGACCTTGATCTGCAAACCTTCAAGCTGACCGATCAACTGACCGGGCGGCTGCTGGGCGTGCGCGCTGACATGACGCCACAGGCGGCACGCATCGACGCCCACGCGCTCAAGCGTGAGGGGCCGGTACGGTTGTGTTACCTGGGTACCGTCCTGCACAGCCGGCCGGACGAATTCGCCGGATCGCGCAGCCCCTTGCAGGTCGGCTGCGAATTGTTCGGGCATGCCGGCATCGAGAGCGATCTGGAAATCCTCGGTCTCCTGCTGGAGACCCTGGCGGTGACCGGCATTGAGCAGGTGCACCTCGACCTGGGCCAGGTGGGCATCTTCCGGGCCCTGGCCGAGGGCGCCGGCCTGACGCCGGAACAGGAGACGGATCTGTTCGACGTACTCCAGCGCAAGGCCCTGCCGGAGATCGAGTCGCTGTTGGCGACGTTCAAAACCCCGGCACCCTGGCGCGAGCGCCTGGTGCGACTGGCGAGCCTGCACGGCGATGCCAGCGTCCTGGAGCAGGCCCGCACGGACTTGGCGGGCGCCGGTGCCGGCGTCGCCGCGGCCCTGGACAACCTGTGCGCGATCGCCGAGCAGGCGCAACGGCGCTGGCCGCAGGTGCCGCTGCACTTCGATCTCGCGGAACTGCGCGGTTACGGTTACCAGACCGGCGTGGTGTTCGCGGCCTTCGTGCCCGGTTGCGGTCAGGAGATCGCGCGCGGCGGGCGCTATGACAAGATCGGCGAGGTCTTCGGGCGCGCACGACCGGCGACCGGTTTTTCCGCCGACCTGCGCACGCTGATGGCCTTGTCGAAGGCGGAACCGGATGCGCATCCCGGTGCGGTGTGCGCGCCGGCTGGCCCACAGCCTGCGCTGGCGGAGGCGATCCGCGCGTTGCGTGCGAGCGGCCAACGCGTGCTCGTGGTACTGCCCGGCCAGACCGGCGGCGCCCGTGAGCTGGGCTGCGACCGGGAACTCGTCGAACAGACCGGGCGCTGGGTCCTGAAGGCACTTTAACCATTCAAACAATCGTGCGCCCACGCGATGCGGGGCGTGACAACGGGGAGCATGCAGGTCCATGGGCAAGAATGTCGTAGTGATCGGTACCCAGTGGGGCGACGAGGGTAAGGGCAAGGTGGTGGACCTGCTCACCGAGCGCGCCGCCGCGGTCGTGCGCTTCCAGGGTGGCCACAATGCCGGCCATACCCTGGTGATCGAGGGCAAGAAGACCGTGCTGCACCTGATCCCCTCGGGTGTCCTGCGCGACCGGGTGCAGTGTCTGATCGGCAACGGCGTGGTGCTGTCACCGGCGGCGCTGTTCGAAGAGATCGCGATGCTGGAGAGCAACGGGGTGCCGGCGCGCGAGCGGCTGAAGATCAGCGAGGCCTGCGCCCTGATCATGCCCTATCACGTCGCGCTCGATCATGCGCGTGAGAAGGCCCGCGGCAAGGCCGCCATCGGCACGACCGGTCGCGGTATCGGCCCGGCCTACGAAGACAAGATCTCGCGCCGGGGCCTGCGTCTGGGCGATCTGTTCCACCGCGAACGCTTCGCCGCCAAGCTCGGCGAGATCCTGGATTATCACAACTTCGCCTTGCAGCACTATTTCAAGTGCGAGCCGGTGGACTTCCAGAAAACCCTCGACGAGGCGCTGGGCATGGCCGAGGCCTTGCAGGCGATGGTCGGCGATGTGCCGGAGATCCTCGAACAGTGTCGGCGCAACGGTGACAACGTGATGTTCGAGGGCGCGCAGGGCGCGCTGCTGGATATCGATCACGGCACCTATCCGTTCGTGACCTCGTCCAACACCACCGCGGGCGGTGCCTGCACCGGCAGCGGCGTGGGTCCGCGCAATCTGGATTACATCCTGGGGATCACCAAGGCCTACACGACCCGCGTCGGCGCCGGTCCGTTCCCGACCGAGTTGTTCGATGAGATGGGCGAGCACCTGGCCAAACGCGGCCACGAATTCGGTTCGACCACCGGGCGCCCACGCCGTTGCGGCTGGTTCGATGCCGTGGCGCTGCGGCGCGCCAATGTCCTGAACAGCGTGACGGGACTGTGCATCACCAAGCTCGATGTGCTCGACGGTCTGGACACCATTCGCCTGTGCGTGGGTTACCGGTGCGGCGATGAAGACCGGCTCACGCCGCCGATCGGCGCCGAGGCCTTCGCGACCTGCGAGCCGATCTATGAAGAGGTGCCGGGCTGGCAGGAATCCACCGTGGGGGTGCGTGACTACGACGCGCTACCGGTCAATGCCAAGGCCTACCTGAAACGCATCGAACAGGTGGTCGGCTGCCCCATCGATATCATCTCCACCGGGCCGGACCGCGTGGACACCATCATCCTGCGGCATCCGTTCGACGCCTGATGGCGACGTCGCGGCGGCCTGGCCTTATGACTATCTGGCCGCCGCGATCCCGCTGGCGCTTGCATCCACCGGTTCGCGCGGCACATAGCGGCACAGTGCCGGGTCCAGCACCACGCCCTGAAGTCGCAGTTGCTGGATGCGGGCTAAATAGCAGGCGCCGATCAGCAACTGCTGCGCGACGTCGGGCGCGGAGCGGTTCCGGTAGTCGGCCAGGTAGGTGCCCCGCGCCCAGGCGTTGAACGCCCCCATCGAGGGGCCGCTCCAGATCTGATAATCCATCTCCCGGCCCGGCTCGCCGCTGTTCGACCAGCGCGACGAGAGCCCCAGGTACCAGCGGAAGATCAGCGCCATTTTGCGCTTTGGGTTGTTCTCGGCGCGGGTCAGTTGATCCGGGTCACGGGCCTGGAAGAAGGCCTGGGTGCCGGCCCAGATCTCATCGAGGTTCTGGCGGAAGATCTGCTGTTCGATCTTGTTGCGTTCCTCGGCCGGGATCGCCTCGATGCTGGCGTATTCCGTATACAGCTCGTACAGCTTCTGCGCGCGCATGGCGAACAAGGTGCCGCGCTTGAGCACCTGCAATTTGACGCCCATCTCGAACATATCGGCCGCGGGCGCCATGCTGACATCGGCCATGTCGGCCTCGGCCAGCAGCTTGCGGGTGTGCTCACTGGCGCCGGCCTGCACGCAGGCCTGATTCACGCTGCCGGTGACGATATAGGCCGCCCCCATGCTGAACGCGGCGAGTGCTGCATCCGGGGTGCCGATGCCGCCGCCCACCCCGACCCGCACCGGTGCCGGGTACTGGAACTGGGCCTGGATCTCGTCGCGCAGGGCCAGGATCGAGGGCAGCAGGGTCACCAATGGGCGGTTGTCGGTATGCCCGCCGGAGTCGGCCTCGGCGGTGATGTCGTCGGCCATCGGGACGCGTTGCGCCAGCGCCATCTGCTCGGCGGTGATTGCGCCGTCATCGACCAGTTTCTGCAGCAGCTTGGCCGGTGCGGGTTCCATGAACCGGCGTGCGGTTTCGGTGCGGGAGATCTTCGCGATGACCTTGTTGCCGATCTCGATACCGCCGTCTTCGCTCCGCCGCAGGCCGGCGGCGCGGTAATACACGATGGGCAGGGTCAGGGCCAGGAACGCCGAGGCCTCGACCGTGCGCACTCCGAGGCGCAGAAAGCGCTCGACCGCGCCGCGCTCCATCGCCGGTTCGCTGGGCGAATGGATCAGGTTGAAGGCATACGGTCCGTCGGGCAGGGCCGCCTGAATGCGCCGGATCGCCTGCTCGACGCGATCGGGTACCAGGCCCGCTGCGCCGAAGGCGCACAGGTAGCCCTGCTGGCCCAGGGCGATCACCAGCTCCTCGGAGGCGATGCCGTTGGCCATGGCCCCGGCCATGTAGGCCGCACGCACGCCGTGTTGTTGCAGAAATGCCGGGTCGCCCAACTGCTCGGGCAACACGGCCTGGGCGAAGGCCCTGACCGGCAGCGCGCCGGCGGCGCCGGCGGCGTTGACGGTCTGGCTGGCCACCCCTGTGCGACCCTGTTCGCTGACGATGTAACACGCTTGCGCGAGGTCGGCCAACCGCTCGGCGATGCCGTCCACGTCGTAACTGACGTCGGATGCGGACACCGTCCAGGCGCCGAGGGCGGGCAGGGGCGTGTGCAGTCGTACCGGTGTAGTCATGTCATTTCCTTGTGTCGAGGTGCGGGGTGTCTGCGCGCGAGGGGCTCATGCCTCTTCGAGACACAGCGCCATGTCGGTGACTTCATAGATGCGCAGGCCATCCTTGCTCAGGTTGGCATCGCCGACCAGGATCACCCGGCCCGGCTCGCGGTGGATCGCCGTCACATGGATATCGAGGTTCATCGTGCGATTCACCGGGGTGATCTGGCCGCGGTATTTCCATTTGACGGTGGACAGGATCTGATTGAAGCGCGGGTTGCGCAGCCCGGCGCCGAGATCGTTCTTGAGCATGTACGCCTGCATGGCCTCGATGATCGCCTCGACGCCCAGCGAGCCGGGCATCACCGGGTCCTGATGGAAGTGGAACTGGAAGAACCAGTCGTTGGCATCGATGGTGCGTTCGGCGTAGATGTAGCCCAGGCCGGCCTTGCCGCCGCCCTCGACGATGTCGACCAGGTCGATGAAATGCAGCTGGCCGCCGGCCAGGCGGTAATGCGGCTTGTCCGCGGGCGCCTGGAACAAGGGGCAATCCTTGGCCAGCAGGTCGATCCGTTCGGCGGCCTGCTGATGTTCGATGTGCCAGGGCTGGGTGACTCGTCCATTGTCCAGACCGAGCTGGTTGGTCAGCGCCTCGTTGCTGAAATAGCCGAACACCGCCGTGCCCTCGTAGAACGGTTCGCCCTCGGCGCTGAGCTTGAAGGTGAAACTCTGGATGATGCTGCCGCCGGCCATGCTGGTGCTGAGCAGGTGCGATTCGTTGATGATGGTCTTGCCGCGCAGATCGACCTGGCGCAGCAGCGTGCCCTTGCCGTCGAGGTTGCGGAAGAACAGTTCCTTGTCCGGATATCTCAGCGTGGTCCCCATATAGCCGGAGATGAAGCCGTTGGGCTGCAGGGAGATCTCCATCAGCACCGAATAGGGCATCAGGGACGGATAGCTGTTCTTGCAATAGAACCACGCATCGGGCGGCACCTCGTACTCGGCGATGCAGCTGGCGGTCTTGTTGAGTTCACCGCGCTTGCCCTCCAGGGCGACCACCTGGGTGACCAGCTGCAGGTCGCCGCAGGGGGTGCGCGGCGGGATGCGGTTTTTGTAGATATCAAAGTCCGCTCCGAAGCATTTGCTGATATCCCCGGTCGCGAATTCGAACAGGTGCCAGGGCGAATAGGGCAGGCTGTCCGGCACGCGGTTCTGGCCCTCGACGTAGGGGGCCTCGAAGTGCTTGATGGGGACCACACCCTTGTTGCGCGGGGCGGCCAGATCGGACTCCACGCGCATACGCGGTGCGGCTGGGTTTGCGGTCGGCTGCTGGGCCGGCTGCTGGGTCAGCCGTTGGGCGGCCTGCGGCGCGATCTGTACGACCGGCGCGGCTTGATCCTGCTCGTGGATGATCACGCAGAGGTTCTTGAAGTCGACCACCACCTTGCCGTCGAGCAGGATGTCGATGTTGGCCTTGATGTACGGGCTGGGCTGCATGCCCAGTTCGGTGACCTCCATCCGGTAGATCAGTTCGCCGCTCTGCGGCGTGACCTGGCCGCGGCAACGTACCTTCTGCGACTCGCCCGGCATGGGTTGGAAGCGGCCGTTGTGGGTGTGGCTGTGCATGCCCAGGTAGAGCATGTAGAACATTGCCAACTGTCCGCAGCCCTCGGCCATCAGCGAACCGGCCATCACCTGATCGTCTTTGAAGTGGCAGGGGAAATACCAGTGCTCGGGTTCCAGGCGTTTGTGACCGATCAGCATGCCCAGCCCCCAGGCGCCGCCCGCGGTGTCGATCTGACTGACCTGCTCGATCATCATGAATTTCTCGGACGAGAACTTCAGCGTGGCATTGCGTCCGCCCTGCTGGTAGTCGGGGCCGAAGCAGCCGGCGATGTCACCGTGGACCAGCTTGACCATGTCCGCATAGGCGTATTGCGTGCGCCGATTGGCGATCAGCGGCTCGAAGTGCTGTTTGACGATCCGGGCCTTTTCCGCGCGCTCGGCATCGGTCTCGATGACGCCCTTGCCCTCGGCCAGTTCGCTGTCGGTGAAGAAACCGGCACACCCGCCGCGCATGGTCAGCACCAGTTTTCCCTCCACGAAACAATCGTAGTGGAAGAAGAACAGCAGGGTGTCGCCGTTGCGCGCGAAGGCGTCGATATAAATCTCGTAGCGCAAGGTCTGGCCACCCCAGGCCATGTCGTCCAGGAAGGTCAGCGTGCAATCGAGCAGCCGATACACGCGTTCGCCCTTGTTCTGGAAGTCGATGCCGAGGTAGCTGATCAGCAGCAGGTCGCACTGGCCCGATTCCACCGCGACGCACCAGGGGATCTGGCCATCGATCAGGAAGGGCGCATCGACCGGGATGTCGTACTCGGTGGCCATCATGCTGGGTTTGAATTCGCCGATCCGGGCATCGAGATCGGTGACCCGGGTGACCAGCAGATAGTCGGTGGTCGGCAGCCGGACCCGGCGCGGATACTGGTCGATGCTGGCGAACTCGGGGCCGAACACCTTGGCGATCTTGCC
>JBHEOS010000013.1:0-799 GCA_046260695.1 Gammaproteobacteria bacterium | reverse complement strand
GGGCATGTACCGCCGGCAGCGACTGCACCGCGGCCGGCGCGGTCGGTGCGGCCAGGGTAGTCAGGCCCGGCGCGGACTCGGTACCGGCAAAGGCCAATTGCAGGGCGATCAACTCGCCGATCTGCTGGGCCGCTTGGTAACGGTCGTCCAGATACCGTCCGTGCAGCCGGTTCAGGGCCTGAAGGTTCTGGTGGTAGTGCTGCAAGGGATCGGAATCCAAGCCGGTCTCAGGGTGGGCGTCGAAGGCCGGCCGTGAGGGCGTGGCGTGCGTGAGTCGGTGGTTGGCCATGGTACGGGTCTCTTGCGCTGGTCGGTCATGCGATGCCGGGCCGGGTTTCGGGCGGGGCGTCGGGGTCAGGGTGTGCACGCTGGCGGTGGTGGCCGCGGGCTGCGGCGAGGCCCCGAGCACGCGCAGCCGGTCACGCAGTTTCTGCATGACCGGCGCCTGTGCCTGGGCCGCGATGCCATCTTGTATGGCCGGCCCGCCCAGGCGGATGGTTTTGATCAGCTGGCGCACGCCGGCTGCCGGGGCCGCCAGGTCCGCGGGTATCGATGTCGGCAGCGAACCCAGGATCAGGTGGGCGCAGCAGCCGTCGGCGCCGAGGCCCGAGATCGCCGCCACGCGCGTGCCGTCCGCGCGAGTCGGCCAGCCGGCCGCGGCCGCCCGTGCGGGCAGGCGCGCATGGGCGACGGCCAGGCTGGCGGCGATCAGGCTGGCCATGCCGGAGGCGGAGAAGCTGTGCCCCAAGAGTGTCTTCACGCTGGCGGTCGCGGCCGCCGCATAGGCCGATGTCAGGCC
>JBHEOS010000129.1:0-3223 GCA_046260695.1 Gammaproteobacteria bacterium | reverse complement strand
GCGATAATGAGAAAACCCGGTCGCTGCTCGATCTGTCACGCCCGGACATGGACTTCTGCGCCATCGCCACGGGACTCGGCATGCGGGCGAGCCGTGCCAGCACCGGCAGCGAGTTCGTACAGCAATTCCGCGATGCCATGGCGACACCGGGGCCCTGCCTTATCGAGGCCATGGTCTAAACGACGCTGGGTGCGGCCAGGGGACGCTCACCCTGTCTCGGTAGCGACGTGGCTCAAGTGCGGTCTATACTCCAAATCCGCATGACAACCATGACAGGCTGCCGTTGACCTCACTGACCCACTCCCGCGTCGCCGCTCTCCTGATTGCCATTGGCATTGCCAGTGCAGGCTGGCTGATTTCCCACGGCCTTGAGCGCCTGCGCATGGCGGATCGGTCCGTGGTCATTAAAGGCCTCGCCGAACAGAACGTGCAGAGCGACTAGGCCACATGGTCACTGGCTTTCCGTCGCGCGGCGGGGAATTTCATGGAAGTGCAGAAAGCACTGGCCGCGGATCGCGAGAAGGTTCTCGTCTTTCTCGAGGATGCAGGCTTCACGGAAGATGATCTCGAGGTGCGACCATTACTGGTGCGCGACGCCTATTCCGCAGAATACGCCAATGCGAATCAGCCTTTTCGCTACACCGGCAGCGGGCTCGTGCTGGTCAGCACCAGCAGGATTGACCAGGTGGAAGCAGCAGCACTGGCGACAGACCCACTGATCACCCAGGGCGTGGTGCTGGATACCGGCAACGGCCCACGCTACGAGCTGCGCTGATTCATTATGCCGATGAGGTAGCGCCGGGCGTCAGCCGTTGGCGCACCGCCTCAAACAGACACACGCCGGCGGCCACAGACACATTCAGGCTGCTCACTGTTCCCGCCATCGGCAGCTGAACCAGCGCATCGCAGCCCTCGCGGGTCAGCCGCCGCAGACCCTTGCCTTCACTGCCCAACACCAATGCGACCGGCGCACACAGATTCTGAGCGTAAAGGCTTTCCGTCGCTTCGCCGGCAGCCCCGTAGACCCAGACACCGCGCTCGCGCAGTGCCTTGAGGGTGCGCGCCAGATTCGTGACCTGCACCAGCGGCAGCACCTCTGCCGCACCACAGGCAACCTTCTGTACTGTGGGCGTCATGCTGGCTGACTTGTCCCGGGGCACCACCACCGCCATGGCCCCCGCTGCCTCGGCGCTGCGCAGACAGGCGCCGAGGTTGTGCGGATCGGTAACACCGTCGAGGATCAGCAACAGGCATGGCGATTTCGCCGTATCGACAGCCTGCAGCAGGTCAGGCTCCTGCCAGGCCTGCTCGGCAGGAAGCGCCTCGCCGGTACCGGCGGACAATTCTGCGGCAACACCCTGGTGCCTGCCTGGCGCCATGGCGTCCAGCGCGCGCCTGTCCACCCGCTCGACGCGAACACCCTGATTGGCGGCAAGCGTCAGCAGCGCCTGTACGCGCCGATCCTCGCGCCCCTGCAGCACGCATAATCGGGCGACCGCACCGGGACGCCGACGCAGCAGGCCATCCACCGCGTGAATGCCATAGGTGACACGGGACATCGCCGTCAGCTGGCAGCTGGACGACGGCGTCTGCCGCCACGGCGGCGGGGCTTCTTCTTCGGTGCCGCGCCATCCGTGCTCTCATCCGCGGCCTTCGCCTTTTCAGCACTCTGGTCACTGGCTTTTGACTTGGGCCTCGGCTTGGTCAGGACCTCGACATCGGGGCCCGACCTGGTGGGAGGTGCAGCAGAAGCCTCTGCGACAGGGCTGGCCGCTGCAGGCTTCTTTCGAGAGCGCGATCTACCACCGCCTTTTTTTACATCTTCACTCTTTTTGCTATCGGCATTCTTTTTGGACTCACTATCCTTCGTGGACTCACTATTCTTCTTGGACTCACTATCTTTCTTGCGGCCACCACTTTTCTTGCCATCGCCGGCTTTAGCCTCAGCCTTGGCGGGTGCCTTGCGCTTGCGACCACCGCCTTCAGCGCGCTCCTTACGCCGCGCCGGCGCCTCGACCAGCTCAAGGTCGATCTTCTTGTCATCCAGATCCACACGGGCGACCTGCACCTGCACCTTGTTGCCAAGCTGGAACGTGCGACCACTGCGCTCACCTACCAACCGTTGATGCGCGGGGTCGAAGCGGTAGTAATCACCCGGCAGAGCGGTAATGTGCACCAGACCTTCTATATATAGGTCCGCAAGCTCCACGAACAGACCAAAGCTGGTCACCGCGGCCACAACGCCGCCGAATTCGGCGCCGACGTGATCCTGCAGATACTCGCACTTGAGCCAGGACTGTGCGTCACGCGTGGCGTCATCCGCCCGGCGCTCGGTAACGGAGAAATGCTCTCCGAGCGCTGTCACGGTTTTCTCGTCGTAGGGATAGCTGCGCTCCATCGGCAGCAGCTCCGCGCCGTCGGCCCGGCGCACCAGCTTGCTGCGCGTTTTGGAACGAATAACCGAGCGGATGCCGCGGTGAATCAGCAAGTCAGGGTAGCGCCGGATTGGCGAAGTGAAGTGGGCGTAACCCTCGTAGTTGAGGCCAAAGTGCCCCTTGTTTTCCGGCTGGTACACCGCCTGGCGCAGTGAGCGCAGCATCATGGTCTGGATGACGTTGGCGTCATCGCGATCCGCCACCTGCTCCATGAGCGCCTGATAGTCCTTGGGCGATGGATTGGTGCCACCGCGCAGGCCCAGACCCAGCTCGCCAAGAAAGGCACGAAGATTTTCGAGGCGCTCCTCTCCCGGGCCCTCATGCACGCGAAACAGTGTCGGGAGCTTGTGCTTCTCAAAAAAGAGCGCTGTAGCCACGTTGGCGCAGAGCATGCACTCCTCGATCAGCTTGTGGGCATCGTTGCGATGTACCGGGACTATGGCGTCGATCTTGCGTTGCTCGTTGAAGACAATGCGGGTTTCAACGGTTTCGAAGTCGATCGCTCCGCGCTGCTCCCGTGCGGCCCGCAGTACCTTGTAAAGCGCCTGCAGGCGCTGCAGATCAGGGACGCGCTCCGCCGGGACGCCGTCGGCCTCGCCATTCTCCAGTGCTTCGCCCACCTGCGTGTAGGTGAGACGGGCGTGGGAATGTATGACCGCCTCAAAGAAGCAGAATTTCTTGATCACGCCGTCGTTGGTCAGGTCGATCTCGACCACCTGCGACAGACGGTCGACGCCGGGCTTCAGCGAGCACAGGCCATTCGACAGCACTTCGGGGAACATCGGGAC
>JBHEOS010000128.1:0-3265 GCA_046260695.1 Gammaproteobacteria bacterium | reverse complement strand
AAGCTCGTCGGTGCGCAGGCGGCGGATCTCGTATTCCGGCGTATGCATGTGCGGGACCGGGACTAATACGATGTCCAGATGCTGCCGCTGTTCCACTGCATGCAGGATGTGGCGTTTCTCGTTGAGCAGGAAGGTGGCGACCTCAACCGGCAGGCGGGCGACGATGCGGCCGGTTTTATCCTTCATGGCGGTTTCTTCGATGATCCGCAGTACCGAAAGACCCAGCGACTCGACCCCGCGCACTGTGCCTTGTCCCTTGCAGCGCGGGCACACGATCTGGCTGGACTCGCCCAGCGACGGGCGTAGGCGCTGGCGCGACATTTCCAGCAGACCAAAGCGCGAGATGCGGCCGATCTGCACCCGGGCGCGATCCATCTTCAACGCCTCGCGCAGGCGGTGTTCGACTTCGCGCTGGTGGCGGGTCGATTCCATGTCGATGAAGTCGATCACAATCAGGCCACCCAGGTCACGGATACGCAGTTGGCGGGCGATCTCGTCAGCCGCTTCCAGGTTGGTGTTGAGCGCGGTCTCCTCGATGTCACCGCCCTTGGTGGCGCGGGCCGAGTTGATGTCGATGGAGATCATCGCCTCGGTATGGTCAATGACGATCGCGCCGCCGGAGGGCAGGGTGACCTCGCGCTGGAAGGCCGACTCGATCTGGGTTTCGATCTGGAAACGCGAGAACAACGGCACGGTGTCGTCGTACAGCTTGAGTTTGTTCAGGTTGTGCGGCATCACCAGCTGCATGAAGTCGCGGGCGTTTTCGAAGATGGCCGGATCATCGACCAGGATCTCGCCCACGTCGGTGCGCAGGTTGTCACGCAGGGCCCGGATGATGACGTTGCTTTCCTGGTAGATCAGGAACGGCGCCGCCCGTTCCTTGGACGCGGTCTCGATGGATGCCCAGAGCTGGAGCAGGTAGTCGAGGTCCCATTGGAGTTCCTCGATAGCGCGCCCGACGCCGGCGGTGCGCACGATCAGACCCATGTCCTCGGGGATGTTCAGCGCGGCCATTGCATCGCGGATGGAGCTGCGGTCCTCACCCTCGATACGCCGAGATACGCCGCCGGCGCGTGGGTTGTTGGGCATCAGGACCAGGTAGCGGCCGGCCAGGCTGATGAAGGTGGTCAGCGCCGCGCCCTTGGTGCCTCGCTCCTCCTTCTCGACCTGGACGACGATCTCCTGACCTTCTTTGAGGGCATCGCGGATGTTGACGCGACCGCCGCCCTCGCGGGCCTCATCCGTGAAATAGCTACGGGTGATTTCCTTGAGCGGCAGAAAGCCATGGCGCTCGGCGCCATACTCGATGAATGCGGCTTCCAGGCTGGGCTCTACGCGGGTGATCTTACCCTTGTAGATATTGGATTTTTTCTGTTCCCGGGCGGGGACTTCGATATCCAGGTCGTAGAGTTTCTGGCCGTCTACCAGGGCCACGCGCAACTCTTCGGGCTGAGTTGCATTGATCAGCATTCTCTTCATAGGTGGATTCTCGCAGGCGCTCTGACCTGCCGATGCCCAGACGTCGAACAGCCGGGGGCCAGTTGCGTGCTGTGGACAGCAGCACGCGCAACAACCGGTCCAGACTGACGCAGGCCAGCAGGATGACAACCTGTTGGTCTGCGCGGGTGTCGGGCATCAGCATGGGAGCGCTTGAATTCATTTCAGGGATGAGCCTGTGCCAAAGGACTGTACGTACCCGTCCGCCGGACGCATCCGTCAGCATGTCCTGCAAACCGGGGCGCGGCCGTGAAGTTGGCCCTTCGCCCCTGGGGGGACATTGCCAGCGTGTGCGCTACTGTCATCCCGGTGCCGGCCAGTGGGTGGCGACGTGAGACCGAGACGTACGGAATACACTGGAAAATCTCGCGTACCCGGGCCGATCACCTAGCCGGATCCCCGGGTCGTCCAACTGCCGGGAAGGGGGTACGCGGGCCCAATATAGCAACCAATCTCCAAAGCATCAATTGCTTAGGCTATTTTTTTCAGAGTATGCCCGGATCCTCACCGGGAACGGCCCGGAAGTTGCTATCATGCGCCGATGATAGTGCCTGCACTGCCCACCAGCCCCGCCGTCCGTCTGCTCGAAGTGGGTTCCGAAGATGCCGGTCAGCGCATCGACAACTATCTGATGCGTCAACTCAAGGGCGCGCCTCGCAGCCTGATTTACCGGATCCTGCGCCGCGGCGAGGTGCGCGTGAACATGGGTCGGATCAAGCCTGAGTACCGGGTGCGGGCGGGGGATCGGGTACGCGTCCCGCCGGTCCGGCTCGGGGCGCCGACGACCAGCCCCGGGGGTGGCGGGGCCGGCATGCGCTTGGAAGAACGCATTCTCTATGAGGATGACCGTCTGCTGGTGGTGGATAAGCCCGCAGGGATGGCGGTGCATGGTGGCAGCGGGCTGAGTTACGGGGTGATCGAGGCGCTGCGTGCGGCCCGGCCCGAGGCGAAATTTCTGGAGCTTGTGCACCGGCTGGACCGCGAGACCTCCGGTTGTCTGCTGATCGCCAAACGCCGCAGCGAATTGCGTATGCTGCATGCGTTGTTGCGCGGCGGTGCGGTCGACAAGCACTATCTCGCGCTGGTGCGCGGCCGCTGGACGCTGGGCGACAAGCGCATCGAGGCGCCGCTGTTGAAGAACCAGTTGCGCAGTGGCGAGCGCCTCGTCACCGTGGATGCCGAGGGCAAGGCGGCGGATAGCCGTTTCCGTCCCTTGGATATCCACACCGAGGCGAGTCTGATGGAGGTGCGGCTCGGTACAGGGCGCACCCATCAGATCAGGGTGCATGGCGCCCATGTGGGATCGCCCTTGGCGGGCGACGATAAATATGGCGACGCGGAATTTAACCGCCGCATGCGCGAATTGGGGCTGAAACGCCTGTTCCTGCACGCGCACAACATCGGTTTTTGCGACCCGGAGAGCGGTCGCGAGGTCCATGTGAGCGCGCCGCTGCCGGATGATCTGCGTGCGGTACTCGATCGATTGACGGAGCAATAGGACGGAACGATGTACGACATCAAGTTGCTGGTGTTCGACTGGGATGGAACCCTGATGGATTCCGAGAGACAGATCGTGGACTGTATGCAAGCGGCCATTTCCGACCTGAGGCTAGATCCGCGCAGCCGGGATGCAGTCAAAAACATCATCGGTCTGGGCCTGCGTGAGGCGATTTCCAGCCTCTACCCGGAGGCAGAGGCCGCACGGGTCGGGGCGGTTGCAGACCGCTACCGTGAGCACTGGCTGGGCGGTGACCGGCAGTCGCAACTC
>JBHEOS010000127.1:0-3356 GCA_046260695.1 Gammaproteobacteria bacterium | reverse complement strand
GGCCGCGGCCGGGATCTGGCCGTGATGGCAGCTCAGTTCGCCGACCGCCAGGCCCACGTGGCGCAGCCGGGCCTCGAGCACCGGCAGCTGTTCGGCGAGCCGAGGCAGGATACCCGCCTCACGGCTGAAGAATTGCGCGGCGATGCGCTCGCCGTGCAGGCTGATGCGCGCCTGCAACGGCCCGAGGCCGGGCAGGTCGAAGCCGAGCATGACCGTCCAACCGGGGCCGCCCTCGCCCTCGCGCGGTGCCTCGCGCCCGTCTTCCCGCTCGGGATCGCGGCTGATGCGCAGCGCCCAGACGTCGGTCTCGCCCTCGCGCCGCACCGGCAATTCGAACAGCCATTCCGGCGGCTGGGCGCGCTCCTGGGGCAGCGACGCCAGCTGATTGAGCTGGACCCGCGCCAGGACCCCTTCCACCTGCCGCAACAGTTCGCCGCGGGTCAGGGCCTGGGCCTCCGCGCGGGCGAGTTGGGCGGCGATCGGCGGCTGCGGGGGCTGCCCGCGTTGCAGGGGCGCGGTCGGATCGGCCACGGCGCCCGGCAGGGGGCGGCCGAGGCTGGCGGCCAGGGCGGCGCTGAGCGGCGCCGCGGCCAGTGCGGCGCCGGGTGCCGCTGCGAGCGGCGTCCCGCCCGGGCCCGGTGCGCCCTTGCCGGCCGCCGGCGCGGAACTTGCACCACCCGCCCGCAGTGCTTGTACCAGGCGCAGCAGCCCGGTCTTGAAATCCCGCGCCAGCTCGGCGCCCGGCGCCGTCGCCGCGCGCGCCCCCGGCGCGGCCGCACCCGCGCCAGGGGCGCGCGCGGCCTGGGCGAGTTTGGTCTCCAGAAACAGGCCGCTGTCGCGCAGCGCCTGACGCAGGCCGGGTGCCTGGCCGACGCTGGCCGGGTCCGGGAGCTGGGCCAGGAGCGCGCGGGCCAGCCGGCTCGCCTCGGCGTTGAACGGGGGCGGGCTCCCCGCGGTACTGAGGCGCGCCAGGGCATTCAGCAGCGGCGCCAGGGGTTGCTGGCGGGGCAGGGCATCGCGCAGGGCCGGACCGATCGGGTCCGCCGTCCACGGCAGGCCGAGCAGTTTCAGAATCGGCTGCGCCTTGAGGCTGGCGACCTCCAGGCGCAGGGTCTGGCCGGGCGTCAGGTGCAGCTGCCCGGTCTGCGCCGCGACCTGGAGGTTGCCGATGCGCAGCGCGGCGTGACCGGGCTGCGGCGCGGACTCCACCGTTGCGGACAGGATCTGACCGACGCGCCAGGTTGCCAGCGTACTGTCAGCACGCGCGGCGGTAGCGACGGTGAGCGTCGTGGACGGAGGTCCGGCGGGCGGTGTCGATGTGACCATGGTCGGCGGTCCAGGTTAAGGGCTGGTTCTTCAGAGACTGGAGCGGGTCTCGACGGCCCCTTTTACCGTAAAAGGGTTCAATGGCGCAAAGGTCTGGCCGCCATAGCCTGTATGGCCGTGGGAGGGCCGAGAGAACGTATGGCGGATATCCGTGAACATCTGTGGTACACGCGCCGAGCCGGGCGGGTGCGCGGGCCGTTTCCGCAACGGCAGATCACCCAGTGTGTGCTGATGGGCCGCATCCGCGACGAGGACGAACTCAGTACCGACCGGGAGACCTGGCTGCCGCTGCAACAATGGCCGCAGCTGATCCCGGAGGTGATGAAGAACGTCGTGACCGAGGAGGATCGCCAGCGGCTGGTGGCGGCCCGTCTGCGTGCCGACGAGCGCCGCGGTGGCGATCGACGCCTGGACAGCCAGCACCTGGAGGCGGACAGCGGCGAACGCCGCCGCGCCAGTGACCGGCGCGACGCGGAGGACAGCGAGATCCTGCGGCACCGCGCCCTGCGCCGCGCGATCCTCGATCAAGGCCGCACGCCCGGCGGCGTGTCCTGCGGGCGGCAGTGCCGGGGGGTGCTGCTGGGGCTGCTGGTCCTGCTCGGGCTGTTCACCTTGTTCACGCCGGACAGCCCATTGAGCCGCGCCGACTGCGCGGCGCCCCCCGCGCCACGGGTCAATTGGAACAATTGCCGGTTGCCGGGCCTGGTCGCCGAGCAGGCCGATCTGCACGGCGCGCGGGCACGCAATATGGATCTCACCGGGGCCCGGCTGGTCGGCGCCAATCTGTCCGGGGCCGACCTCGCCTATACCCTGTTGCCCCTGGCGGACCTGCGCCGCGCCGATCTGGGCGGCGCGTTGCTGGTCGGTGCGAGCCTGCGCGGTGCGGACCTGCGCGGCGCGCGCCTGGCCGCGGCCGATCTGTCCTATGCCGATCTGCGCGATTCACGCCTCGACGGCGTGGATCTGTCGGCGGCCCAGCTGGGTAACGCGCTGTGGATCGACGGTCAGATGTGCGTGCCGGGCTCGGTGGGGCAGTGCCAGGTGGTCAGGGAAGCTGAATAAATCCGTTCGTGGTGAGCGTGTCGAACCACGAACGACGAGTCGCCTTCACTCTCACAGCATTTCCCGTTTGCCCTTCGACATCCCAGGGCGAACGGGAGAGTCATAAGCGCTTCGCTAAAACATCTCCGTCGTATACCGCTGCACCCGCAGGTCTGGCGACCAGAAATCCGCCGGCAGTCCTGCCTTGCGTTTGAGTTCGGTGAGGAACTGCGCGGGTTGCGGCAGGGACGACCACACCGAGGGCAGGAACGTGCCGCGGTGGCGGTCGAAGCTCAGGATCAGGCCGTCCACGCCCGGTCGCAGTTGGGCGATCAGATCGGCCTCGTCGCGGAAATCCACCGGCGCCGGCGGACTGAGCACCGAGAGGTGGATCTCCAGGTCCGAGAGTTCCTCCGCGCGCAGCGGCGGGAAGCGCGGGTCGCGGAACGCCGCCGCGAAGGCGTTCTCGGCGACGTCCACCAGCAGCGGCCGGCACGCCTCCAGGGAACCGATGCAGCCGCGCAGCGCGCCGTGGCGGTTCAGGGTGACGAAGCTGGCACGCGCTGCCCGCAGTGTCTCTGGATAGGCCTGCGGGTCCGGTGTCAGGGGTCGGCCCTGTTCCAGCCCATGGCGGATGGACGCGGCGGCGAGCGCCCGCAGTTGCTGCCGGCTGGGGGCGTCAAACCCGGGCTCAGTGGAGGGCATAGGCGCCATAGCCGACGACCTGGTCGCGCGGGCCGGCGGTATCGCCGGAGTTGCGCAGGTCCACGCACTCGGCCTGCAGGCCGCGCGCCCGCGCCGCCAGCAGCAGGCCGCCCACCGGGGTGCGCCCGCAGGCGTCTTCGTAGTCGATGCGCTCGGGTTGCAGCTGCTCGATGGCGCGGGAGGTGGCCTCGTCCATGCGCCGCGCGGTTGTGTAGTCGTGGTAGTGGCTGAGGTCGGAGCTGATCACGATCAGCGTCTCCGGTCCGCCCCAGATGGCCTCCAAC
>JBHEOS010000126.1:0-3481 GCA_046260695.1 Gammaproteobacteria bacterium | reverse complement strand
CTCCGGCGCCGCGAACAGTTACCGAACTTTGCGCATGGACCACTAGGTTAATCCAAGCCCTGCGGCTCAGCCAGCGGGCCGGATGCGGACTCCGCCGCGGCGGCCTGCGCCTCGATGTGTTCCATGATGCGCTGGACCAGCGCCTGGGTGCCGAGCCCGCTCAGGGCGCTGATGCGAAACACCGGTCCCGACCAGCCAAGGCCCGCCACGATCTCCTGGCAGCGCGCCTCGCGGGCGAGACATCCACCAGGTGCAACAGCAGGCGGGTGCGCGCCAGGTGCTTGAGGAATTGAACCCCCAGACCGGCGCCCTCGGCGGCCCCCTCGATCAGCCCGGGAATATCGGCCATCACGAAGGAACGGTGCGCGGCGATGCGCACCACCCCGAGATTCGGGTACAAGGTGGTGAAGGGATAATCCGCCACCTTGGGCCGCGCCGCCGAGACACTGCGGATCAGCGTGGACTTGCCGGCGTTGGGCATCCCGAGCAGGCCGACGTCGGCAAGCAGCTTCAGCTCCAGGCGCAGTTCCCGCTGCTCACCGGGCGTGCCGGGCGTGGACTGGCGCGGCGCGCGATTGGTAGAGCTTTTGAACCGGGCGTTGCCGAGACCGTGCCAACCGCCCTGCGCGATCCGCACCTGCTGGCCGGCGGCGACCATGTCCGCAATCAACTCGCCGGTCTCATTGTCGTAGACCAGGGTGCCGACCGGCACGCGCACGCTCAGATCCTCGCCCTTGGCGCCGGTGCAGTTGCTGCCGCGGCCGTTCTCGCCGCGCTGGGCCTGGTAACGCCGCTCATAGCGGAAATCCACCAGGGTGTTGATACCCTCGTCGGCGATCAGGAACACGCTGCCGCCGTCGCCGCCGTCGCCGCCATCCGGACCGCCGAAGGGAATGTACTTCTCGCGCCGGAAACCCACGCAGCCGCTGCCGCCGTCACCGGCGGCCACATGAATGGTGGCTTCATCGACGAATTTCATGCGCGTTACTTCAGTCCAGGCCCCCGAGACATTAACCGCAGCGCCCGTGAAAACAAAAGGCCCCGTACAGGACGGGGCCTTGCGTTCACGTCGGCGCGGCCGGTCTTACTCGACGGCCACCACGTCCACGAACTTGCGGTTCTTATCGCCGCGGGTGACGAACCGCACTTGACCGTCCGCCGTGGCGAACAGGGTGTGGTCGCGACCGCAACCGACATTCAGACCCGGGTGAAAGTGCGTACCGCGCTGCCGCACGATAATATTGCCGGAAATGACCTGCTCGCCGCCGTAGCGTTTGACGCCCAGTCGCTTGGATTCCGAGTCGCGGCCGTTACGGGTACTGCCGCCTGCCTTTTTGTGTGCCATTGCTTAAGCTGCCTCTGTCTCGTCTGCTCAGGCGGAAACGCCGGTGATCTGCACTTCGGTGTAATACTGACGGTGACCCTGATGCTTCATGTGATGTTTGCGGCGACGGAACTTGATGATATGCACCTTCTTGTGGCGACCGTGGGACTTCACGGTGGCGCTGACCTTGCCGCCGGCCAGATAGGGCGCGCCCAACTTGACCGCCTCGCCATCGGCGACCATGAGCACACGGTCGAACTCCACCGTATCGCCCTCGGCCACCTCCAGCTTCTCGACCTTGAGGGTCTCGCCCGGGGTGACCCGGTATTGCTTACCGCCGGTGACGATCACTGCATACATCTCACAATCTCCAAAGACCCGCCGCAGGCGCCGGACGCGGAGCGCCACGGCATTGAAAGGGCGCCAATTCTATAGGCGGGCCTGGCCCAGGTCAAACCCGAATCGCTTGGTCCGGGCGCGGACCGGAGGGTACACTAGGCGCCCGTCGTCCCAGGAATCGGGCTCCACAGTGGCCTCCCGGCTACCGCCCGGCCGACCACGCTCAGGACCGCCCCAGCCAATGCACGAACCACTGCGAAATGATGCCCCCTTCATGAGCCTGGACCAGGTCCGCGACCTGACCACCGAGGCCATGCAGGCGGTCGACCGGCTGATCCACGAGCGTCTGAGCTCGGACGTGCTGCTGATCAATCAGCTGGGTCACTACATCGTCAACAGCGGCGGCAAACGGCTGCGCCCGTTGCTGGTCCTGCTGGGCGCGCAGGCCTGCGGCTACAGCGGTCGCCACCACCTCAACCTGGCCGCGATTGTGGAATTCATCCACACCGCCACCCTGCTCCACGACGACGTGGTGGACGCCTCGAACCTGCGCCGTGGCCGCGAGACCGCCAATGCGATCTGGGGCAATGAGGCCAGCGTGCTGGTCGGCGACTTTCTGTATTCGCGGGCCTTCGAGATGATGGTCGAGGTCGGCAACATGCGCATCATGGAAATCATGGCGCAGACCACCAATACCATCGCCGAGGGCGAGGTCATGCAGTTGCTGAACTGCCACGACCCGGACACCAGCGAGGCCCGCTACATGGAGGTGATCCGCTGCAAGACCGCCAAACTGTTCGAGGCCGCGGCCCGCATCGGCGCGGTGCTCGGCCAGCGGCCAGCCGCCATCGAGTCGGCCATGGCCAGCTACGGGATGCATCTGGGCACCGCCTTCCAACTCATCGACGACGTGCTCGACTACAGCGCCGACGCCGCGGAGACCGGCAAGAATCTCGGCGACGACCTGGCCGAGGGAAAGCCCACGCTGCCACTGATCTTTGTCCTGCGTGAAGGCACGCCGGCGCAGGCCGCCGTGGTCCGCCGCGCCATCGAACACGGCGGTCGCGACGACATCGCGGCCGTGCAGACCGCCATTGAATCGGTAGGGGCCCTCGCGTACACTGCGCGGGCTGCGCGTCAGGCAGCCGACCAAGCCATGCACTCCCTGCAAATCTTGCCGGCAACGCCCTACAAAGAGGCCCTGTACGCGCTTGCGGAGTTCTCGGTCAGCAGAACCTGCTGACCAAATCACGATTCGGGGTGTAGCTCAGCCTGGTAGAGCACTGCCTTCGGGAGGCAGGGGCCGGAGGTTCGAATCCTCTCACCCCGACCAACTAATTCAATAGGGTGAAAATACTCCTGGTCTTTGCATCTCACTCGACTCAGTGAAATGCAAGTGCTGACCGGAGGTTCGCCCTAGCACGCACTTATGGAAAATAGTCGGCTTAAGGGGTATCCGACGACGGTCGCTAAAAGTTAGCCACCTGATTGGAGTTACTCATGAAACTGGCCAAACAAATCGTTGTTCATGCAGTTTGGGATGATGAAGCCCACGTCTGGGTTGCCACCAGCGACGATGTCCCCGGACTGGTGACCGAAGCGGATACTGCCGAACTCCTGGAAGCCAAGCTCAAGGTGTTGATTCCGGAACTGTTGATCGAGAATGGCCTGATCACCAGCTCTGAGCACCAGGAGATACCCTTCCACCTTCTCGCAGAACGCGACTCGATTGCCCAGTGCCGCTAGTGGTCCATGCGCAAAGTTCGGTAACTGTTCGCTGCGCCGGAACGCGCAGCTCTGCGTTGCGCAAGCTTGAAA
>JBHEOS010000125.1:0-3537 GCA_046260695.1 Gammaproteobacteria bacterium | reverse complement strand
TAGTCACCGAACTTCACGCATGGACCACTAGCGGCGGCTCAGCGCCTGCGACCAGGCCGACAGTTTCTGCTCGAACGACAACATGGCCATGGCCGGGCTTGTGGAGGGGAGTCTGAGATACACGATGCCCCGGGCGCTATCGGGCAGCCCGGACAGGACCCGTTTGGCGTATTCCTGTTCCGCCTTCAGGCCATTGAAGAACACCCGTTGGATCTGCGGGTGGCTGCTGTAGAACCCCCCGAAGTCATTGGCGACGATGGACTGGCCGTCGATGGCCGAATCGAGACTGCCGGGTCGCTCGCAGCCCTGTATCACGTCCCACAGGGCGATCCGCTGCTGTAACAGAACCCGCGTGCGCGCCGCATAGGGCGTGTCGGGCGCGAAGCCGAACAGGCAGCCCATGATCCGCCAGAAGGCATTGTGTCGGTTTGCGTAATATTGGTTGGCCCGCAGCGATTGCTCCCCGGGCATCGAACCCAGGATCAGGGTCGTGGCCTGAGCATCGGCAATCGGCGGGAATCCGCTCTTGTGCATGGTTGCGGCGGCCCCCAGGCTACGCCAGTCCCCGGTCCCAGTACGGCACCCCGGCGAAGCGCTCGGCCAGAAAGTCCACGAAGGCACGCACCCGCTGCGACAGGTGACGGGTCTGCGGGTAGACCGCATAGGCGTGCACCTCGTCGGCCGTGTACGCCGGCAGCACGCGCACCAACTCGCCGCTGCGCAGGGCGTCGTGGACGATGAAGCTCGGCGACAGCACCAGCCCTTCGCCGGCCTCCGCCGCCTGGCGCAGAAAATCCCCGTTGTTGGCGCGCAAACGTTCGGGCACGCGCACCCGGTATTCGCGGCCCGCAGCATCGCGCAGCGCCAGCTGCGTCGGATCCTGTGTGTGGCTGTAGACCAGCGCCCGATGCGCCGTAAGATCCTCCGGCGTCAGCGGCACGCCGCACGCCTGGAGATAGGCCGGGCTCGCGCACAACACCAGCCGGCTGGCCCACAGACGCCGCGCGATCAGGCTCGAATCCTCCAGGCGGGCAATCCGGATCGCCACGTCGATGTCCTCGGCCAACAGGTCGACCTGGCGGTCGTTGAAATCCAGATCGAATTCCACCTGCGGGTGCGCGCGCATGAACTCGGTGATGGCCGGCCCCAGATGCCGCAGACCGAACGACAGCGGCGCGGCGACCCGTAACCGCCCGCGCAGGGTGGCGTGCGCCTGGGACACCGCCGCCTCGGCCTCTTCCAGGTCGGCCAGGATGCGCCGGCAGCGGTCGTAGAACCCGCGCCCGGTATCGGTGAGGTTCAGCCGGCGGGTGGTACGCCGCAGCAGCTGCACGCCCAGGCGCGCCTCCAACTCGCTCAATCGGCGGCTGACGGCGGATTTGGCGACCCCCAATTGCGCGGCCGCGGCGCTGATACTGCCGGCATCGACCACCCGCACGAAGGTCTGCATGTCCTCGAATCGGCGCATATTGTTCTCATATAAACAACAGTCATTTGAAATTCTATTGATTTATCCCGATAGCCTCAACAGGCAGACTGGTCTCCAACGCCACGGCCCACCGGGGCCCGCCACACAAGGAGTCCTGCATGCACACCCCCCGCGAGCTGAACATCCTGCGCATCGACGCCAGCGCCCGTCACACGGGCTCGGTCACCCGCCAGCTGAGTGACGCATTGATCGCCGCCCTGCACGCGCGCCACGGCCCTGCCACGGTGGTCAGCCGCGACCTGGCCCGCACCCCGCCGCCGCTGCTGGATGCCGACTGGCTGGCCGCGAACTTCACCGAACCGCAGGCCCGTGATGCCCGGCTACGCGCGGCTCTGGCGCAGTCCGACGCACTGGTGGCGGAACTGATGGCCGCCGACCGGGTCGTTCTGGGGGTGCCGGTGTACAACTTCGGCATACCGGCCGCGCTCAAGGCCTGGATCGACCTGGTGGCCCGCGCCCGGCTCACGTTTCGCTACACTGAGAAGGGCCCCGTGGGCCTGCTTGAGGGCAAGCGCGCCTATCTGGTCATGGCCAGCGGCGGTGTCGCGATCGGCAGCGCCACCGATTACGCCAGCGGCTATCTGCGCCATGTGCTCGGTTTCCTCGGCATCACCGATGTGACCATCGTCGCCGCCGATCAGCTCATGCTGCGGGACGATGCGCTGGACCGGGCACGCGAACGCATCGAGACTTTGTTGTCCGCAGCGGCGGCATAGGGACGACGCCATGAGGTTCAAAAACACCCCGACGCACTACGGGCTGATCGCCATCACGCTGCACTGGCTGGTCGCGGCCGGGGTGATTGGCCAGTTCGCCCTGGGGCTGTGGATGACCGGGCTGGAGTACTACGACGCCTGGTACACGCGCGCCCCGGACCTGCACAAGGGCCTCGGCGTGCTGCTGTTCACGGGGGTGGCCCTGCGGCTGATCTGGCGCGGGCTCAACCCCGTGCCGGCCCCCGTGCCGGGCCACGCCCCCTGGGAACGCCGCCTGGCCGGCGTTGCCCATAGGTTGCTGTACGCGCTGCTGTTCGCGGTGATGGTCGCCGGCTATCTGATCTCCACGGCCGACGGCCGGCCGATCACGGTGTTCGGCCTGTTCAGCGTGCCGGCCACCCTCAGCGGCCTGCCGGCGCAGGAGGACATCGCCGGCGAAATCCACGCCTGGCTGGCCTTCACGCTGATCGGTCTGAGCACGCTGCACGCGCTGGCCGCCCTCAAGCACCATGTCATCGACCGCGACCGCACGCTCAAACGCATGCTCGGCCGCTGACCCCAACCCACCCCGCAAAGGAGAACCTCATGCGCCACACCACCCTGCACGCCATCGCCCTGGCCGCCGCCCTGTCGCTGCCTTCGCTCGCCCCGGCCGCCGACTATGTGATCGACACGGCAAAGGCCCACGCCTTCATCCAGTTCCGCATCCAACATCTGGGTTTCAGCTGGCTGTACGGGCGTTTCAATCAGTTCGAGGGGGACTTCACCTATGACGCGGACACGCCGGCCGCCAACCGCGTCAACGTCGTGATCAAGACCGCGAGCATCGATACCAATCACGCCGAGCGCGACAAGCACCTGCGCAGCGACGACTTCCTGGATGTCAGGAAATTCCCCGAGGCGCGCTTCGTCAGCACTGGCTATGAAGACCTGGGTGACGGCAAGGCGCAGATCACCGGCGACCTGACCCTGCACGGCGTGACCCGCCCGGTGAGCCTCGCCGTGGAATACATCGGCGAGGGCAAGGACCCGTGGGGCGGCTACCGCGCGGGTTTCTACGGCACCACCAGCCTGAAGCTCGCCGACTTCGGCATCACCCGCGACCTCGGCCCCGCCGCGCAGTCGGTGGAGCTGATGCTGTCGGTGGAAGGCATCCGTCAATAAACCGGGAGGCTGACATGAGCACACGCCACATCACCCAACTGGTCAGCGCCCACGCGGTCAGCGAGGGCGCGGGCGTCCGCGTGCACCGCAGCCTCGGCACGCCGAGCCTGCGTCACCTCGATCCGTTCCTGATGCTGGATCATTTCTCCAGCGACGATCCCGACGATT